>NZ_LMRC01000014.1:0-47781 GCF_001425565.1 Methylobacterium sp. Leaf466
CCGCCAAGGTCGCCATCGTCGCCACCGGCCGACGCCTCGTCGTCCTCGCCAACGCCCTGGTCAAGGACGACAAAACCTTCGCCGAAAGCGACCTCATGGCTTGACCGACAATACAGTCGCCCGTTGATCACTTCGTGATGCGGGAATGGGCTTCGCTCATGCGCCGCGCGGGCTCGGTGAGACGGTTCCCGCTTGATCCAAGCGGAAACCGTATCACACGTCGAGGTTGGCGACGCTGAGCGCGTTGTCCTGGATGAACTCCCGGCGCGGCTCGACCACGTCGCCCATCAGCTTCACGAAGAGGTCGTCGGCGTCCTGGGTGTCCTTGACGCGAACCTGCAGCAGCGAGCGCACGTCGCGGTCCAGGGTCGTCTCCCACAGCTGCTGGGCGGTCATCTCGCCCAGGCCCTTGTAGCGCTGTAGCTGCAGGCCCTTGCGGCCGAACGCCATCACCGCCTCGAACAGGCCGACGGGGCCGTGCAGCACCGTCTCGTCGCCCTTGCGGGCGTAGGTGACGGGCTCGTCGTAGATCTCGCGCAGGGCCTCGGCCCGGTCGGCGAGGCGGCGGGCCTCCTGCGATCCGATCAGGGTGGCGTCGAGGCTGGCCACCTGGCGCACGCCGCGCAGGGTGCGCGACAGGACGTAGCCGCCCTCCTCCGCGCCGCCCTCCCAGCCGCGCTCGATGTCGTCGGCGATCCGGTCCATGCGTTCGGCGATGGTCGCCGCGTGGCGGCCGGCCTGCGCGCCGTCCTCGGCGACATCGGGGCGGAAGGCGCCCGCGATCAGGGCCTGCTCGACCACGGCCCGGTCGTAGCGGGTGTGGAGGGCCTGCATCAGGCCGCGGAACTGGCGCGCCTCCTCCACCAGGGCCTTGAGCTGCGCGCCGCCGAACTCGGTGCCCGAGGCGAGCCGCAGCACGGCGCCGTCGACGCCCGCGTCGATGAGGTAGTCCTCCAGCGCGCGCTCGTCCTTGAGGTAGATCGCGCTCTTGCCCTTGGCCGCTTTGTAGAGGGGCGGCTGGGCGATGTAGAGGTGGCCGCGCTCGATCACCTCCGGCATCTGCCGGAAGAAGAAGGTCAGGAGCAGGGTGCGGATGTGGGAGCCGTCGACGTCGGCATCGGTCATGATGATGATGCGGTGGTAGCGCAGCTTGTCCGGGTTGAAGCCCTCGCGGTCCGTGGACGAGCGCCCGATGCCGGCGCCCAGCGCGGTGATCAGCGTGCCGATCTCGGCCGAGGACAGCATGCGGTCGGCCCGCACCCGCTCGACGTTCAGGATCTTGCCGCGCAAGGGCAGCACCGCCTGGAAATGGCGGTCACGGCCCTGCTTGGCCGAGCCGCCGGCGGAATCGCCCTCCACCAGCAGGATCTCGCACTTGCTGGGATCGCGCTCCTGGCAGTCGGCGAGCTTGCCGGGCAGCGAGGCAATGTCGAGGACGCCCTTGCGCGTCACCGTCTCGCGGGCCTTGCGCGCCGCCTCCCGGGCGGAGGCCGCCATGATGACCTTGGCCATCACCGAGCGGGCCAGCGCCGGGTTCTCCTCCAGCCAGTTCGAGAGGCCCTCGTTGAGGACGTTCTCCACCGCCGGGCGGACCTCGGAGGAGACGAGCTTGTCCTTGGTCTGCGACGAGAACTTGGGATCGGGCACCTGCACCGAGATCACGGCGGTCAGCCCTTCGCGGCAGTCCTCGCCGGTGAGCGAGATCTTCTCGCGCTTGGCGATGCCGGACGATTCCGAATAGCCGGTGATCTGCCGGGTCAGCGCCGCGCGGAACCCCGCCATGTGGGTGCCGCCGTCGCGCTGCGGGATGTTGTTGGTGAAGGGCAGCACCGTCTCGTTGAACGAGTCGTTCCACCACAGGGCGACCTCGACGCGGATGTCGTCGCGCACGGCCCGCACCATCACCGGCTTCGTCATGCCCTCGATGGGTTTGCGCGAGCGGTCGAGGTAGCGCACGAAGGCCTCGATGCCGCCTTCGTAGTAGAGCTCCTCGCGCTTGTGCTCGGCGTGGCGCGCGTCGGTGAGCACGATGCGCACGCCCGAATTGAGGAAGGCGAGCTCGCGCAGGCGCTTCTCCAGCGTCCCGTAGTCGAACTCGATCATCGTGAAGGTGTCGGTGGAGGGCAGGAACGACACCTCGGTGCCGCGCCGGCCGTTGCCCTCGCCGACGATCACCAGCGGCGAGACCGCGTCGCCGTGGCGGAACTCCATCGCGTGCTCCTTGCCGCCGCGCCAGATGCGCAGGCGCAGCCACTGCGACAGGGCGTTGACCACCGAAACGCCGACCCCGTGCAGGCCGCCGGAGACCTTGTAGGAATTCTGGTCGAACTTACCCCCGGCGTGGAGCTGGGTCATGATGACCTCGGCCGCCGAGACCCCCTCCTCCTTGTGGATGTCGGTGGGAATGCCGCGGCCGTTGTCGGAGACGGTCACCGAGCCGTCGGGGTTGAGGGTGACGGTGACGAGGTCCGCGTGGCCCGCGAGCGCCTCGTCGATGGCGTTGTCCACCACCTCGTAGACCATGTGGTGGAGGCCCGATCCGTCGTCGGTGTCGCCGATGTACATGCCCGGCCGCTTGCGCACCGCATCGAGGCCCTTGAGCACCCTGATGGATTCCGCGCCATAGGCCGTGGCCGCAAGGTTGCGGGAGACGTCGTCGTCGTGCGTGTCGGACATGAAGTTCCTCGGGCAGGCGGGTCTTTGCTCGGTTGTCGTGCCCCGGCTCCGGCCATGGGCGCGCCTGCGATTCGTCGGCCTGCGTTATATAGGCGGCATCCCTTGTAAATGCATCGTTCTCGGGCAGCGTGGCTGTGGGCGGCCCCGAGCGGGCGGCTCAGGCCCTGACGCCGCCGGCGCTGGCCGCGTTGAGCCTGTCGCGCCCCGAGGGCGACAGGCTCAGGGAGACCGCGCCGATCAGCTCGTCCAGCTGCGCGACCGAGGTGGCGCTGGCGATGGGGGCGGTCACCCCCGGGCGGGCGATCAGCCAGGCGAGCGCCACCTGCGCGGGGGTGGCGTCGTGCTCGGCGGCCACCGAATCGAGGACGTCGAGGAGCGCGAAGCCGCGCGGGGTGAGGTATTTCTGGACGTTGCCGCCGCGTGCGCGCCCTTCAGCGGCATGCTCCGAGCGGTACTTGCCGGTGAGGAACCCCGCGGCCAGGGAGAAGTAGCCGATCACCCCGAGGTTCTGGCGCCGGCACAGGGGTTCGAGCTCGGATTCGTAGCCGGCCCGTTCGGCCAGGCTGTAGTCGGGCTGCAGGCATTCGTAGCGCGCCAGGCCCTCGCGCTTGGCGATGTCGAGGGCGCTGCGCAGGCGGGCGGCCGAGTAGTTCGAGGCGCCGATCGCCCGGACCTTGCCGGCCTCGATCAGCCGTTCGTAAGCGCGCAGCGTCTCCTCGATTGGGGTGGCGTGGTCGTCGGCATGCGACTGGTAGAGGTCGATCCGGTCGGTCCGGAGACGGCGCAGGGAGGCCTCCACTGCCCGCTCGATATGGGCGGCGGACAGGCCTTTGCCGTCGGGGCCCATGTCCATCCCGACCTTGGTCGCCAGCACGACCTTGTCGCGGTGGCCGCTCCGCTTGAACCAGTTCCCGATCACCGTCTCGGATTCGCCGCCCTCGTGGCCGGCGGCCCAGCGCGAATAGACGTCGGCCGTGTCGACGAAGTTCAGCCCGGCCTCGACGAACCGGTCGAGGATGGCGAAGGAGGTCGCCTCGTCGGCGGTCCAGCCGAACACGTTGCCCCCGAGGCAGAGCGGCGCCACGAGGAGGCCGGAGCGGCCGATCTGTCTCGCCTGCATGCTGATCCTCTACAAAGCGGTGATCGCTGATATCGACGTGTCAGGCATGACCGAACCTCCCGCACCAGCCGTCACAACGCGGTTTTCATCACGACCCAAGAACTTTGATGAAAGCGGCGCCGGCTCCGAAAAACGCGGCCCCCGCAGCCATGCCGGACAACGCGATCTGCCAAGGTGCGAGCATTCGGTCCCGGCCAAGCTTCGACGCTTCTGCCGCGAGCTTGCTCTGCTCCGAGACGAGTTTGCCTTGCTCGGCAATCAGCTTGTGCTGCTCGGCGACGAATTTCCGAGTTTCCTCGTGCGAGCGCTCGATCCTGGCGCGCTGCTCCTCGAGATCAAATGGCGCAACCTCTGCCATCGACGGCCTTCCTTCAGACGAACCGGTCACACGACGACCGGTCCCACGATATGAGCGGGTGGCCGGACGAGTGGCAAGGGGCAACCCTCCGACCACCCTTTCCGATGCACCGCCACCACGGTGCCGGAATCGCTGCAGGCCGATCGGAGCGGCTCAATCCTGCAGGAACGGGTTCGTCAGCCGCTCCTCGCCCAGGGTGCTCGTGGGGCCGTGGCCGGGAATGAAGGCGATGTCGTCGCCCAGCGGCAGCACCTTCTCCTTGATGGCGCGGATGAGCTGGTCGTGGCTGCCGCCGGGCAGGTCGGTGCGGCCGACCGAGCCCTTGAACACCACGTCGCCCACCAGCGCGAAGCGGGCGTCCCGGCTCACGAACACGACGCTGCCCGGCGAATGGCCCGGCGCGTGGAGGATGTCGAAGGCGAGCTCGCCCACCGTGACCAGGTCCCCGTCCGCCAGCCAGCGGTCCGGGGTCACGGCGCGGGCGCCCTCGAGGCCGTAGTTGGCGCCCGTGGCGGGCAGGCTGTCGAGGAGGTAGCGGTCGGCCTCGTGCGGGCCCTCGATCGGCACCGCCAGTCGCTCGCGCAGCTCGTCGGCGCCGCCGGCGTGGTCGATGTGGCCGTGGGTGAGCAGGATCTTCTCGATCGTGATGCCCTGGGCGGCGATGGCCGCCACGATCCGGTCGAGGTCGCCGCCGGGGTCGACCACGGCGCCGACCTTGGTCTCGTCGGACCAGATCAGGGTGCAGTTCTGCTGGAAGGGTGTCACCGGGATGATTCCGGCGCGGGGCGTGCCTGGCATCGGGACCGCTTTGCTCCATCGAGGCGCCCGTCGGCGCGGATGCCCGACGGTCTAAGCGTCCTTGCGCGACCTGTCACACGGGGGTCGGCCCCGGCACGGGTGCGACGTCGCCGGGGCACGCAAAAACCGCGGCCCGCCAAACTTCGGCCTCGCCCGGCGGTTAGCGGGCGCTGATCGAGCGGATACGGCCGATCCGTCCGGTGACCCGGCGATCCCCCGTGCCCCTTCGTCCGCCCGTCCATCCGAAAACGCCAGCCGGGGTAGCCCCTTGTCGTCATGCTGAGAACCGCCTTCGTCGCCGCCCGGGACCGTCAGCGCCTGGGCGAGATCACGGCCGTGCTGGTCGGGTACGGCGTCAACAAGGTGGTGGACCGCCTCGGCATCGCCCATGTGGCGCGGCTGGCCAAGCGCAGGGCGCCGCGGGTGGACATCACCCGCCTGTCGCAGCCCCAGCGGGTGCGCCGGGCGATCGAGACCCTGGGGCCGACCTTCGTCAAGCTCGGGCAGATCCTGGCGAGCCGGCCCGACCTGCTCACCCCGGAGTGGACCGACGAGCTGGCCAAGCTGCACAGCCAGGTGGCGCCGGTCCCGTGGGAGCGCATCCGGCCGCAGCTGGAGGCCGACCTCGGGGGCACCCCCGAGGAGGTCTTCGCCGAGTTCGACACGACGCCGCTCGCCTCCGCCTCCATCGCCCAGGTCTACCGCGCCCGCCTCCACACCGGCGAGGACGTGGTGGTGAAGGTGCTGCGGCCGGGCCTGCGCAAGATCATCGAGGCGGACCTGCGCCTGCTGGCGCACGCCACCCGCATCGTCGTGGCCGAATGGCCGGAGTTCGGGCGCTACCAGCCCCAGGAGCAGATGCGCCACCTGGCCGGGGGCCTCTACGGCGAGCTCGACCTCGTCAACGAGGCACGCAACTGCGAGACCATCGCGGCGATCTTCTCCGAGCGCGACGACATCGTGGTGCCCAAGATCCACTGGGAATGGACCTCCGAGCGCGTCCTCGTGCAGGAGTTCATCCACGGCATCCCGCCCAACGACCATGCCCGCCTCGACGCGGCCGGGATCGACAAGGTGCTGCTGGCCCAGAAGGGCACCGACGCCTTCCTGCAGATGGCCCTGATCGAGGGCGTGTTCCACGCCGATCCGCACCCCGGCAACATGCTGGCGATGAGCGGCGACCGCATCGGCTTCATCGACTTCGGCATCATCGGCCGGCTGTCCGAGCGCCGCCGCACCCAGCTCCTCATGCTGATCGGCGCCATGCTCAAGGAGGACGCCGACGGGCTGATGGCGGTGCTCCTCGACTGGACCGGGGCGAGCAACCCGGACCTGACCAAGCTCGAGGCCTCCTCGCAGGCCTTCATCAACCGCCATGCCGGGGCGGCCCTCAACTTCGGCGACCTGCTCACCGACTTCATGACCATGGCCCGCGAGAACGATCTGGCCATGCCCACCGACCTCGCCATCCTGTTCAAGGGCCTGGTGACGGCCGACGGCGTGATGCGCCAGCTCGACCCGAAGTTCGACCTCTTCACCGCCGCCGGCCCAACCGTGAAGAGCAAGCTCGCCTCGCAGTTCTCGATCAAGGGGCTGACCCGCAAGGTCGAGGCGGTGGGCGCCGGCCTGTTCGGCGCGGCCTCCGAGCTGCCGACCCTGATCCACCTGATGCTGGTGCGCCTCAAGCAGGGCCGCGTCACCGTCGAGATCGAGGTCAAGGGCATCGACAAGCTCACCCGCGGCATCGAGCGGGCCGCCGCCCGCGTCGCCGTGGCCCTGATCGTGGCCGCCTTCGCGACGCAGCTCGCCCCGCGCTTCATGGATCTGGGCACCCCGGCCTTCGTCACGGTGGGGTTGGGCGTGTTCGTGATCGGAATCGGGTGGCTGGTGCTGCTCGGGCGGAACAAGTAGGTAATCATACGGTCTCCGCTTGATTAAAGCGGTGACCGTATCAGCAAGCCCGCGCGGCGCTTGAGCGAAGTCCATTTCCCCATCACGAAGTGATCAACCGGGAATGGTGTCATAAAATATTTTAGTAATCATCAATACTTGACGGGTGGGATTCAAAAATATTCCTGATTTTATCTTGATCAAAAGCTTCATACCCCCATCTTGAAGATTCTATGGCGGAATGATCTGATGAAGAAAGTCTTTCAAGGTCGTTGTTTAAATCTATAATTCCTATTTTTTCGTCTGAAATTTTATCTAGATAAGAGCCATAAGGCCCAGAAAATTTTTGTTTGATAATATCATATTTTCTTAATTCAAGTTGGACCATCCAACTAGCTTGCGATCCTGTGTCCGATGATGGAAGTTCAAAATTCCGTTTGATTTTTATCTTATTATTTGCATAGAGCGATACAATAATGGATATTAAATGGGGATTCTCAGTTCTTTCTATTTGAGATATTACGTCATCAGACAAATAAATATCTAGTTGATGAGATAGCCAAAGCAACCAGGCGCATTCATGATGATAGCGATATGAAGCAAATCGCTTCAAATTAAAATTTATGATGGTTTCCCAGCTGTTTTTGTCAAAAGAAAGTGCAATCGCCGCCCGTTTCGCCATTACCAGACAAATATAATCAATGGCATGAGAAAAATGATATATAAATCTCATCAAATATGTTTCTAAAATATCGAAGTGATCTGATTCCGAAATATTCTTTCGATCTAGTTCGCGCAGTAACAATTTTAGAGGGCTTTGGCTTCCTGATGATTTAATAAGACTAATAGTAATTTCTACAACGTTTCGGATTGCTTCGCCTGATTCGACGATTTCGACATTTGAAGTTAATGTACGCAACTGCGATGGCCAGCTGTCATCGCTAGGCTGATCTGTCCGTATTATCTTTGTCTTTTCATCATTCGCAAACAATTCAAATTCTGCTAAAGATTCCCTTAGATGTGAAAGCACAAGCGCAGCGTCAGCTTCGTCTGAAACACCGAGGTAGTAGTCGTCTACATGGCGAACACCTCCAATTATTTTATCTCCTGACAAAGTCTGAAATTTAATATCGGCAGCAGTTATTACTGCTTCAGCAATAATGCGATGCGCATCTGGACCAATCAAAACTCCACGAGTTTGTCCGTCTTGAGCTCTTCGAACTTGAAAATCCAATTCGTTAAAAGGTAAAGAACTTGATTTCGAATCAAAATCATTCTTAGAACTTTCTTTGCCATGCAGAGCCCAGGGTATCGAGTGAGTATAAATTGATGGAAAAAATTGAGCCACATCTGCTCTTAGTAGAAATGGAGAATATAGAATTTTTCTATGAACGGTTTTATCCAATTCGCCGAATGGAGTAAAACTGATAGGTCTGACTACGAGCGGACCTTCATTAAAATTTGGAGTCGAAAGGCTTATCTTTGATTTTTTAAAATGATCTTCAAGGCTACCCCAATTATCTTCGATAAATCTACAGATAAAAAAGTAAGACGCGGGATGGCAGGTCGCAAATTGACGGCGATGCCCATTGCGCTTCGTGCTGCTATAAGGTGCAGGTTTTGTTGTATGTTTCCCAGTCCAGCGTAACCCATCCAGCTCATTAGAATATTTTATTGTTCCGTCGGCTAATTTGATGGCCGAAAAACACGGAGGAACAACTTCTGGAAAAAATCCAGTGCTCAGCAATGAATGTAGTTTATCTACCATGTTATTCCTTCATCATAATAGCGTTATAGATTGATAATTCTGTACAATATTTATAAAAATTCTTAGGCATTATTGCAAATTACAACTCAACATTTGTGTATGAAAATTTCGACATAAAAAGCGTACTGCGAGGGCGTGTTTCTGCCGTTCGCGGTTTCATCGGACCATAAAACAGCCGCCTTGTACAACGCATAGTCACCGCCTGCGGCGCAAGCCTCTCCGCGCCTCCCGACACGCACCGGTCCAGCCCGCTTCGATGAACATCATCCTGATCAAGCTGTTCGCGACGGCCCTGACGCTCAGTCAGGTGACGACCCGGCCGGACGCGGTGAAGACGCAGTTCGATCCGGCCACGGACGGGCCGCAGGTGGTGCAGATCCTGCGCGACGGTTGCGCCCACATGCGAAAAGCCTTCGACATCGAGGACATCAACCTCGACGACCTCATCTCCACCGCCATGGAGGACCCCACCGCGGTGGCGGGGGCGGGTGCGCCCAAGCTCCTGCACGGGCTCGACATCGGCGAGCTCAACGTCAGCTACCGCCAGTTCTGCAAGGGCGAGACCCCGAAGGATTCGCCCTTCGAGGCGAGCGAGGTGATCGCGTTCTACAACAAGGCCGCCGCCGACCTGCCGGCGGCCGAGACCTGGAAGGACCCCAAGCTCCCGGGCGTGAGCCTCATCCTCGACCGGGCGGGCAAGCGCTTCTCGGAGACCTTCGAGCCCAACGGCCGGCGCATGGTGGTGCCGATCGCCACGGTGCCCGTCATGGTCCAAAAGGCGTTCGTGGCGGCCGAGGACAAGAGGTTCGAGACGCACCGGGGCATCGACGAGCGCGGCGTCATCCGCGCCTTCATCGGCAACCTCGCCTCGCCGGGCCGGCCGGCCGGCGGCTCCACCATCACCCAGCAGGTGGTCAAGAACCTGATGGTGGGCGACGACGTCACCTACGAGCGCAAGATCCGCGAGATGATCGTGGCGGCGCGCCTGGAGCGCATCCTGTCGAAGTCCGAGATCCTCGGGCTCTACCTCAACGCGATCTACCTCGGGCGCGGCGCCTACGGCATCGAGATGGCGGCGCGCAGCTACTTCGGCAAATCGGTGGGCGCGCTGACCCTCACCGAGGCGGCGCTGCTGGCGGGCATGCCCAAGGGCCCGAACTTCTACAGCCCCGACAAATACCCCGAGCGCGCCCGCGAACGGCGGGCCTACGTGCTCGCCCGGATGAAGGACGAGGGCACGATCACCGAGGCGGAGCTGGCCCAGGCCGCCAATGCGCCGCTGGGCCTCGTCTCCGGCGAGGCGAGCCGGCGCGATACCGGGTTCTACGTGGTCGATCACCTCGCCCGCGAGGCGCGCACCTTCGCGGGCCTCGAATCCCTGACGGCGGCCTCCTACACCCTGCGCTCGACCCTCAACGCCGGGCTGCAGCGCGCCACCGAGACCGCCCTGCAGGACGGGCTTTCCACCTACGAGCGCGCCACCGGGCGCCAGACCTACGAGGGGCCGGAGTTCAGCCTCGCCGAGGCGATCCGCAAGCTCGAGGGCGGCCCGGTGACGGTTCCGCCGGCGGCCGCGGAGCCGCAGAAGGCCGCGGCCGCCTCGCCGGCGCTGGTCAACGGCGTTCCCCTGCTCGTGGGCGGCGACGCCAAGGCGGCGGCGATGACGCCGCCGGCGCCCAAGGCGACCGAGTCCGTCGAGGCCAAACCGGTCGTGCGCGCCAAGACGGCTGACAAGCCGACGACGGACAAGCCCCTGCTCGAAAAACCCACCTGGCGGCGCGCCCTCGAAGCGGCCCGGCCGGTGCTCTACGACGTCCACTGGCCGCTGGCGGTGGTGCTCGACGCCAGGGGCGGGGCGGTGAGGGTCGGCCTCGCCGACGGCCGCACCGCCAGCCTCGACCCCGGCCCGGCGCGGGGCCGCCTCCAGACCTACGACGTGGTGCGGGTGAAGCTGCGCGACGCCAAGGCCAAGACCCTGCGCGCCGAGATCCGGGTGCGCCCGGCGGTCCAGGGCGCGGCGGTGGTCATCGAGAACCGCACGGGCGCGATCCTGGCCATGGCCGGGGGCTTCTCCTACCCGGTCAGCCAGCTCAACCGGGTGACGCAGACCGTGCGCCAGCCGGGCTCGACCTTGAAGCCCCTCACCTATCTCGCCGCGCTCAACGCGGGCCTGCAGCCCAACACCCTGGTGCTCGATTCCCCCGTGACGCTGCCGCCCATCGGCGGGGCCGGCGATTCCTGGAGCCCCAAGAACTACGACGGCGGCGGCTCGGGCGCGATGACCCTGCGCCGGGGCCTCGAGTTCTCGAAGAACCTCGTCACCGCCCGCCTGCTCCAGGGCGGCATCGCCCCGACGGCACCGGCGAGCCTCCAGCGGATCTGCGACCTGGCGCTGGAGGCGCAGCTCTACGCCGAGTGCGAGCGCTACTATCCCTTCGTGCTCGGCTCGCAGCCGGTGCGGATGCTCGATCTGGCCGCCTTCTATGCGGCCATCGCCAACGAGGGTGCGCGCCCCGCCCCCCACGTGCTGGAGGCGGTGGAGCGCGACGGCAAGGCGATCTACCAGCGCGGCACCCGCGCCCCGGTGCGGATCGGCTCGGCCGACGCGGTCGCCTTCTACCAGCTCAAGACCATGCTGCAGGGGGTGACCCATCACGGCACCGCCGCCGCGCTCGCCCGCGTCTCCGCCTATGTCGCGGGCAAGACCGGCACCTCCGAGAACGAGAACGACGCCTGGTTCGCGGGCTTCTCCAACGAGATCACCGTGGTGGTCTGGGTCGGCTACGACAACGCCGACGGCACCCGGCGGACGCTGGGGCGCGGCCAGACCGGCGGCCATGTCGCCGTGCCCATCGCCGGCAGCCTGTTCCAGGCGGCCTGGGCCAACGGCGTGGCCAAGACCCCGCTGGCGCCGCCGACCGCGGAATCGCGAAACCTCCTCGTCGACCTGCCGATCGACGCGCGCAGCGGCGCGCCCACCGCCGAGGGCGGCTTCATGGAGCATTTCCGCCTCAAGGACGGGCGCATGGCCGAGACCCGCTACCGGCTGCTGCCCGGCGAGACCCGCACCGCCATGCGCCCCGACGCCGAGGACGGCGACCTCGAAGGGGTCGACGGCAGCGCCGATGCCGGCACCGACCCGGATCAGGAGGTGCTCGAAACCCTACGCCGGCGCCGGCGCGCCGAGGTCGATCCCCTCGATCCCTTCGGGGGCCGCGGCACGCCCCTGCGCAACCGCCAGCCCGAGACCTACCAGCCCTGGCCCGGCGCCAGCCGCTCGCCCTTCGGCGAGGACGACGCCTATCCGCGCCCGCGCCGCCGCGATCCCGACTATCTCTTCGGCGACGACCCGCGCTACTGAGCCCCCCACCGATCCCGACATCCGAGGCGCCCGACGTGCAGACGCAGCTTGCCGCGACCCTTCTCCTCGGCCTGAGCCTGGCGGCCCCGGCCGTCGCCGAAGCCCAAACCCCGGCCGCCCTCTCCGAACGGATCAAGGACGTGCCGGCGATCACCCCGGCGGGATTGGCCGGCCTGAAGCCGGGCACGATCCTGTTCACGGACCACCGCGACAACCCCTCGAACCCCGAGAGCGGGCTCGTGCCCTACCTCGACTGGGGCAAGAGCCGGCCGGCCGAGCGCGCGGCGCTGGCCCCCTACCCGGCCTACGCCGAGCCCGACTACACGGTCACCGTCAACGGCGTCGCGAAGCCCCGCCACGAGACCCTCAAGGTCTACGTGGCGCAGGGGCGCTTCGTGCTGCCCAAGGCGCCCGAGGCCATCGACCTCTCGGCCTACGCCACCCTGCCCTTCGTCGCGACGATGGACCCGGTGATCAAGCACAAGGCGCTCGACCCCGCCGACGTGACCCCGACCAAGGACCCGGCCGCCGCCTTCGCGAAGCGCCCCGACCGGCCGTGGTGCGCGCCGGGCACCGTCTGCATCGAGTCGCGCTACGACCTGGAGGGCAAGCTGCCCCTGGGCGTCAAGCTCGCCAACAAGCTCGAGGAAGGGGCGGCCAAGAAGGTCGCCGAATTCGTCTCGTTCCAGAGCGAGCTGCGCACCCTTCCTGCCGCCGAGGCCGCGGGCCTGTCGGCGCTCACCGGCATCGAGACGCCGGTGGCCGGCGGGCTCGAACAGACGATCTTCTGGGTCAACCAGATCCTGCGCTTCGGCAAGTTCCTGGCGGTGGTCCAGCCACTGCCGGGCGATCCCGCCAAGAGCGTCGTCACCACCTACATGGCGCTGGCGATCAAGGCGGACGTGCTCGACCGCAAGCAGGAGTACGCCCGCGTGCCGGTCCTCAAGAACCTGCTGCCGGCCCAGGTGCTGATGGGCAATTCGTCCTTCAACACCGGCACCTCGATCAGCGCCGGCCTGCCGGTCTACGCCCGCAACCGCCTCGCCGCCTTCGCCGACGCGATGGCCAAGCGGTGAACGGCCAAGCGGTGAATGGCCTCAGTTCCCCCGGAACATGATCGAGGGCAGCGACGGCGCCGTGTACTGGCGGTTCACGTCGCGGCGGGTCTGGGTGCCGTTGGTGTTGCTCGACTGGCGGTAGTTGCCGGTGTCGAAGGTCTCCGACAGGGCGCTGCGGCCGTTGGGACCGGTGTCCGTGTTGCAGGCGCCGAGCCCGCCGCAGAGGACGACGGCGAGGACGAGGTGGGGCAGGCGCATCGCGTGGGGTTCCCGGCTTGACGGATCGTGAGCCGTGGTGCTGCCGGGGGCTGCCCCCGTCAAGCGCATGATGAACGGGCCGTCGACGCTTCGCCGCCAAGTGATGTCCTTGCGCCACGCAAAAAGTGACCACGGCACCAGAAGACCGGGGTAGGACGCCGCTATTGGGGCCGTGCCGCCGCCGCGCCGTCTGGCCTTTCGGCCGCGTTTGCGTGCAGATGACGGTCATGAGCAACGTGGTTCCCTTCCGCCGGCCCGAACCCTCCCCGACGCGCGGCGACGTCGTGGCGGTGGCCGACGACCTGTTTTCCCTCCTCGACCAGCTCCAGGCGCTGAGCGAGCGGGCCGCCGCCATGGGACGGCCGACCCGGGAGGTCGAGCGCACCGTGCAGAACCTGCTCGACGCCGTGAGCGCCGTCGAGCGCGCCCTCGACTGCATCGGCGAGGGCGAGGAGGCCGGCCAGGGCTGAAGGCCGCGTCCGGGCGGGCTCCACCGGCACCGGTCCTCATCGCGAAACCGCTGCGCGCTTCCGTGGGGGCTGCTCTCCGGCGGCGGGCCGCAAGCGGGTTGTCGGCTTTCGCAGGAATCCGATGCGAAGCGGGTTTCGCAGAAGCGGTCACCGGGTTTGCCTTGAAAACCTGCGACAGACCGAGGACTTCAGCAGGGTCAAGGACTTCAGCAGGGTAAAGTGTTGGCCTGCCAACACGAACCCGCTTACGGTCAGCGCCGCCGTGGGCCGCCGGCACGATCGGCGACGGCTCCCCACCGAGGTCGCACAGTGAACACGACAGACGCCCCGTCGCGGCCGGCCGCGGCGCCCGCTCCCGCGATCCCCTTCGAGGGCAACCTCCTGCTCAGGGCGCTGCAGGCGCCGGACCGCGCGCGCCTGGCGCCGCACATGGAGCTCGTCCACACCCGGCGCGGCGACCGGCTGTTCACGGCGGGCGAGGCGGTGTCGGTCATCTCGTTTCCCTGCGACCTGACCGTGACGACCCTGCTGGTCGCCATGCGCGACGGGCGCAGCGCCGAGGCGGCCACGATCGGCCGCGAGGGCGCCGTCGGCGGGGTGGTGAGCAACGGCTGCCTGCCGGCCTCGACCTCGGCGGTGGTCCAGATCGGCGGCCCGGTCCTGCGGATCGAGGCCCTGAGGCTGCAGGAGGCCAAGCGCCTGTCGCCGGCGCTCGCCGACCTGTTCGTCCGCTACGCCGACTGCCTGCTGGCGCAGGTGCTGCAGTCGGTGGCCTGCAACGCCCTCCACCCGATCGAGGAACGCTGCCTGCGCTGGCTCCTGACCCTGCAGGACCGGATCGGCACCGAGGTCCTGCCGGTGACCCACGAGCTCCTGGCGGCCATGCTCGGGGTGCAGCGGACCTACCTCACCCGCGTCCTGCGGACCCTGCAGCAGCGGGGCCTCGTCGAGGTCGGCCGCGGCCGCATCACCATCCTCGACCGGGCACGGGTCCGGGCGGCGGCCTGCGACTGCCACGGGATGGTGGCCCGGCACTACGAGGACGTGCTCGGGGCCGTCTACGGCCCCTCCGGGCGCCTCGTGGCGGTCGATCCGCCCGACGAGGGCGCGATCCGGCCGGCCTGAGGCCGGCCGCTCATCTTCCTTCGGCCGCAAGCACGAGCCCGCCGTCGCGTCAGGCGGCGCGCACCGTCGCCAGGAAGTCCGCCACCTCGGTGCGCAGCACCGTGGCCTGGCGCGAGAGGTCCCTGGCCGCATCGAGCACCTGCGCCGAGCCGCCGCTGGTCGAGAGCGCCGCCTCGCTCACCCCCGCGATGTGGCCGGAGACCGTCCGCGTCCCGTCCGAGGTCTGGGCGGTGGTGCGGGCGATCTCGAGGGTCGCCGCGCCCTGTTCCTCGACGGAAGCCGCGATCTCGGCGGAGATCAGGCTCATGCGCTGGATCACCTCGGCGATGCCCCGGATCGCGGCGACGGAGGACTCGGTGGAGGCGGTGATCTCCGAGACCTTGCCGGCGATCTCCTGCGTCGCCTTGGCGGTCTGGCTCGCCAGGCTCTTGACCTCGGCGGCGACGACGGCGAACCCGCGCCCGGCCTCTCCGGCCCGCGCCGCCTCGATGGTGGCGTTGAGGGCGAGCAGGTTGGTCTGCCCGGCGATGTCGGAGATCAGCCCGACGATCTGGCCGATGCTGCCGGCGGCCATCGAGAGGCGGTTGACCTCCTCTGTGACCCGGGCGGCGTTGCGCTCGGCCTCGTCGGCGACGGCGGCCGAGGCGCCGACGCGCTCGCCGATCCCGCGCACCGAGGCAGTAAGCTCCTCGGTGGCCGCCGCGACCGTATCGGCGCTGGCGGCGGCCTCGCGGGAGGCGACGGCGACGGCCTCGCTCAGCGACGAGGTGTCGGCGGCCGCACGGGACAGGTGGTGGGCGGCCGATTCGAGTCGCGTCGAGGAGGCCGAGACCGCCTCGACGATGCCGCCGGCTCTCGCCTCGAAGCTGTCGGCCAGCGCGAACATGGCGGCGCGGCGGTCCGCGGCGGCCGCGGCCATCGCCCGGTCGCCCCGGCTGCGGCTGGCCCGGCCCTCGGCGAGGCTGTCGCGGAACTCCACCGCGGCGGCGGCGATGGCGCGGACCTCGCGCGGTCCCCCCTCGGGGAGCGCACCGGCGTCCTCGTCGCGCCCGATCGCCGTCAGGGCGGTGGCGATGCGCGAGAGCGGACGGGCGATGGCGGTGCCGAAGGCGAAGGCGACGATGCAGGACGCCAGGAGGGTGGCCAGGCTCGCGGCGGTCCAGGCGACGACGGCGTCGCCGGCCGCGGCCCGTGCGGTTCCGGCCGCCTGCGCGAGATCCGACGACAGGCGATCCTCGATGCCCTTGAGGGCGTCGATGCGCTCCGAGGCGAGGCGGAACCAGGCCGGTCCGTCGGTGAAGGCGAGGGGCTGGCCGGGGACGGTGTCGAGGATGACGGCGCGCAGCCGCTCGACCTCGCGCGAGGCCGCGCCGGTGCGCGCCGTGTCGAGCATCGCCTGCTGGGCCGGCGTCGCGGCCCGGCGGAAGACCGCTTCGTAGGTGGCCTGGTTGGCCGCGAGGGTGGCGATCCGCCCGAGGGCGGCGAGGTCGAGCCGACCCGAGCCGAAGATCGCCGCGGCGGTGGCGCGCTCCTGTCCGGCGAACTCCTTGAGCGACAGGAACGCGGCATAGGCCGAGACGCGGGTGGTGATGTCGCCGCTGGCCGTCACCTGCGACATCTCGCGGACGAGGTCGAGGGCCGAACCGATCAGGCCGGAATAGGCGGCCAAGTTCTGGGCCGGCGTCCGGGCGAGGTCGTCGACCGCCTTGCGATGCGCGGGCAACTGCCCGAGCCCCTTGCGCAGGGCCTCGCCCCGGCCCTCGAAGCTCGTGCCCAACCCGGCCGCGTGCATCCGGTCGTAGGTCTCGCCCAAGGCCTCCCGGCCGGCGTCGGTGAGGAGGCGCTGGCGGGCGAGCTCCTCCTTGAAGGTGGTGCCCTTCGAGCCGAGGAACAGGCTCGATGCACCGCGCTCGCGCTGGGCCTCGTGGACGAAGGCGCCGACGCGGGCGGCGAGGCCGACAAGGTCCTCCATCCGCGCCATCTCGGTGCGCTGGCCGACGCGCTCGTCGATCGCGAGGCCGGCCACGACGGCGAAGGCGAGGCACGGGGCCAAGGCCACGAGAAGAATACGCGACCGCAGGGACCGCAAAACACCGAACGTCATCGAACCGCAAGCCTCGAGGTACCAGAGATCTGCGGGCACCCTGCCGGACTTCGTGTAAAGGGAAGGTTGAAGGGTCGGCCTTTGCCTTTTGTTTGCGCATCCTCGTCGCAAATTTAGCCTGCGAGGCGAAGTCTCGTCTATCGGCCGCGCATGCTGTCCCGCCGACATCTCCGGCGGCCCGGCAAGGCATGCGTTTCCGGCGGTGGCGGCCGCCGTCCCCTGCCCGTGGAGGTCCCCGCCTGACGCCTATCGGGCCAGGACGCGCACGGCGTCCTTCGTGGTCGCCACCGCCTGCGAGACACTGCCGACGGAGCCCGTGATGCCGTGGAGGTTGCGGGCGATGGCGGTCACGGCCTCGGCGGCGACCTGCATGTTCGAGGACATGTCCTGCGTGACCACGCTCTGTTCCTCCACCGCCGCGGCGGTGGCGATCACGTGGTCGCGCATCGTCTCGACGCTGCCGCCGATCCGGTCGAGGGAGCCCGCCACCTGCCGCGAGATCGCCTGGACGCTGTCGATCTCGGTGGAGATGCGCTGTGTCGCCGTCGCGGCCTGGTTGGCGAGGTTCTTGACCTCCTGGGCCACCACCGCGAAGCCCCGGCCGGCCTCCCCCGCCCTGGCGGATTCGATGGTGGCGTTGAGGGCGAGCAGGTTGATCTGGCCGGCGATGGTCTGGATCAGGCCGACGATGCCGCCCATGGCGGTGGCCGCCTCGGTGAGCCTGTGCGTGAAGGCGCCGGCGGCCTTGACCTGGTTTTGCGCGTCGTCCGTGGCGTGGCGGGACTTGGACATGCTCTGCGAGATCTCGCAGACCGAGGCCGCCAGTTCCTCGGCCGCCGCCGCCATGGTCTGGACGTTGGTGGAGGTGGAGCCGGCCGCCTGCGCCGCGGCCGCGGATTCGCGGTCCGACACGGCCAGGGCCCCGTCGATCTCGCCGAAATTCCGTTCCAGCAGGGCCTGGAGCTTCATCAGCATCGTCACCTGCGCGGTGACGTCGCTCGCGAACTTGACGATCTTGTAGGGCCGCCCGCTGGCGTCCAGGATCGGGTTGTAGGAGGCCTCGATCCAGACCGCGCGGCCGTCCTTGGCGATGCGCTTGAACTGGCCGGCCTGGTAGACGCCCCGGCGCAGGGCCGCCCAGAACTCGCCGTAGGCGGCGCCCGCCCGCACCTCCGGCTCCACGAAGATGCCGTGGTGGCGGCCCACGATCTCCGACAGGTCGAAGCCGAGGGTCGACAGGAAGTTGGCGTTGGCGTCCAGGATGGTGCCGTCGAGGTCGAACGCGATCACCGCCTGCGACTTGCCGATGGCCTCGATCTGACCCTGGCGATCGGCATCCATGAGCTTGCGGGCGGTCACGTCGGTGGCGATCTTCACGACCTTGAACGGTCGTCCGGAGCGGTCGAGGACCGGGTTGTAGGACGCCTCGATCCACACCTCGCGGCCGCCCTTGCCCAGGCGCCGGTACTGGGCGGCCTGGTAGCGGCCGGACCGGAGGGTCTGCCAGAAGTCGGCATAGGCGGGGCCGGCCTGTTCGTCGGCCTCCACGAACAGCCTGTGGTGCCGGCCCTGGATCTCGGACAGGTCGTAGCCGACCACCTCGAGGAAGCGCTCGTTGGCGGTGATGATGACGCCGTCGAGATCGAACTCGATGATGCCGTTGGACTGGGAGAGTGCCGCCAGCGTCGCCTTCTGCTCGAAGGACGATCTGCCCCATACGTCGATCATGATGGCCTCCGGCGTCCCGCCCCGGTGTCGACCGGGACCGACGCGCATCCGCGTCGATCAGATCCGCCGACGCATGTATTCGATGTGAAAAAATACCACCATAGGGTTTAATCCTGAGTTAAGATCGTTGCAGCGCGGTCCGTGGACGGATCGGTATCTCGAACGGGTGGGCCGCCCCCGCGCGAATGCCTTGGCGCTGCAAAGGCAGATCCTTCGCCGACGGCCGGCATCGGGCGAAACCTTGTGGCGCGTGCGAGACGAGCCGCCGCGCCGGTGCGGCTACTCGCGCAGGAGCCGGTGTCGGGCTCTCGCCGGTCCCGGGCTCTCGCCACTCCCGGGCTCTTGCCGCTCTCGGGTTCTTGCCGACCCGGGGCTCTTGCCGATCCGATCCGCCCGGACGACATAGCAACCACCGAACGACCGCGGCCCGCGCGGGTTCGGCCCGGCCGGTGCCGCCACGGTCGCTCCACGCGTGATTCCGAAGAGACCCGATGGCCAAAGCCAAAGCCGCCGCCAAGACCAGTTTCGATAAGACCAGTCTCGACGAGACAAGCCCGGCCGCGAGCGCGCCGCCCAAACCGGTCTCCCCGAAGACGGCGTCTTCGAAGGCCGCCGCCACCAAGGGCGTCCGGGCGAAGGCCGAGCCGGCGGCCGAGGAAGCACAGGCCGAGGCCCGGCTCGACGCGCTGTTCGACGGTCCGCGCGACACCCGGGTCATCGCCGTGCGCGGCGCGCGCGAGCACAACCTCAAGAACATCGACCTGACGATCCCGCGCGACCGCCTCGTGGTCTTCACCGGGCTGTCGGGCTCCGGCAAGTCGTCGCTGGCCTTCGACACGATCTACGCCGAAGGCCAGCGCCGCTACGTCGAGTCGCTCTCGGCCTACGCCCGCCAGTTCCTGGAGATGATGGCCAAGCCCGACGTCGACCAGATCGACGGGCTCTCGCCGGCGATCTCCATCGAGCAGAAGACCACCTCCAAGAACCCGCGCTCCACCGTGGGGACCGTCACCGAGATCTACGACTACATGCGCCTCCTGTGGGCGCGGGTCGGCATTCCGTATTCGCCCGCCACCGGCCTGCCGATCGAGAGCCAGACGGTGAGCCAGATGGTCGACCGGGTGCTGGCGCTGCCCGAGAAGACCCGGCTCTACCTGCTCGCCCCCGTGGTGCGCGGCCGCAAGGGCGAGTACCGCAAGGAGATCGCCGAGTTCCAGAAGAAGGGTTTCCAGCGCCTTCGCATCGACGGCGAATACTACCCGATCGAGGACGCGCCGAAACTCGACAAGAAGCTCAAGCACGACATCGACGTGGTGGTGGACCGCATCGCGGTGCGCGCCGACATCGCCGGGCGGCTGGCGGAATCCTTCGAGACGGCGCTGGAACTCGCCGACGGCATCGCCCTCGTGGCCTTCGCAGACGGGGCCGAGGGCGAAAGCCCCGAGCCGATCACCTTCTCCTCGCGCTTCGCCTGCCCGGTCTCCGGCTTCACCATCGCGGAGATCGAGCCCAGGCTGTTTTCCTTCAACAACCCCTTCGGCGCCTGCCCGACCTGCGGCGGCATCGGCCACGAGATGCGGATCGACCCCGAACTCGTGATCTCCGATCCGCGCCTGAGCCTCAAGCGCGGCGCCATCGGCCCCTGGGCGAAATCGACCTCGCCCTATTACGGCCAGACCCTCGATGCCCTGAGCCAGCACTACGGCTTCAAGACCGGCGTGCCCTGGGCCGACCTGCCCGAGAGCGCGCGCACCGTGGTGCTCTACGGCTCGGGCCGCGAGTCGATCCGGTTCTCCTACAACGACGGGCTTCGCGCCTATGCGGTCAACAAGCCGTTCGAGGGCGTGATCCCCAACCTGGAGCGCCGCTACAAGGAGACCGAGAGCGACGCCTCCCGCGAGGACATCTCGCGGTTCATGAGCGAGACGCCCTGCGCGGCCTGCGCCGGCAAGCGCCTCAAGCCCGAGGCCCTGGCGGTGAAGGTGGCGATGCAGGACATCGGGCAGGCCACGGCCCTGTCGGTGCGCGAGGCCCACCGCTGGTTCTCCGACCTCTCGGGGCAGCTCACCGACAAGCAGAACGAGATCGCCGCGCGCATCCTCAAGGAGATCCGCGACCGCCTGACCTTCCTCATCGACGTCGGGCTCGACTACCTCAGCCTGGCGCGCGGGGCGGGCACGCTCTCGGGCGGCGAGAGCCAGCGCATCCGGCTCGCCTCGCAGATCGGCTCGGGCCTCACCGGTGTGCTCTACGTGCTGGACGAGCCCTCGATCGGCCTGCACCAGCGCGACAACGAGCGCCTGCTCGGCACCCTCAAGCGCCTGCGGGACCTCGGCAATTCGGTCATCGTGGTCGAGCACGACGAGGACGCGATCCTGCAGGCCGACCACGTGGTCGACGTCGGGCCCGGTGCGGGCATCCACGGCGGGCGGATCATCGCGCAGGGCACGCCCGCGGAGGTCCTGGCCAACCCCGCCTCCCTCACCGCCAAGTACCTGACCGGCGAAATGAGCGTGCGCACCCCCACCGCCCGGCGCAAGGGGGCCAAGGGCAAGCTCACCCTGGTCGGCGCACGCGGCAACAACCTCAAGGACGTCACCGTTGACATTCCGCTGGGCACCTTCACCTGCGTCTCGGGCGTCTCGGGCGGCGGCAAGTCGACCCTGATCATCGACACCCTCTACAAGGCGGTGGCCAAGAATCTGAACGGGGCGATGGAGCACCCCGCCCCGCACGAGCGCCTGGAGGGGCTGGAACACCTCGACAAGGTCATCGACATCGACCAGTCCCCGATCGGGCGCACCCCGCGCTCCAACCCGGCCACCTACACCGGCGCCTTCACCCCGATCCGCGACTGGTTCTCGGCGCTGCCCGAGGCCAAGGCGCGGGGCTACCAGGCCGGGCGGTTCTCCTTCAACGTCAGGGGCGGGCGCTGCGAGGCCTGCTCGGGCGACGGCGTCATCAAGATCGAGATGCACTTCCTGCCGGACGTCTACGTCACCTGCGACGTCTGCAAGGGCCGCCGCTACGACCGCGAGACCCTGGAGGTGAAGTACCGCGGCCGCTCCATCGCCGACGTCCTCGACATGACGGTGGAGGAGGCCGCCGACCTGTTCAAGGCCGTCCCCTCGATCCGCGAGAAGATGGAGACGCTGGCCCGCGTCGGCCTCGGCTACGTCAAGGTCGGCCAGCAGGCCACCACCCTGTCGGGCGGCGAGGCGCAGCGGGTGAAGCTCTCCAAGGAACTTTCGAAGCGCGCCACCGGACGCACCCTCTACATCCTCGACGAGCCCACCACCGGCCTGCACTTCCACGACGTCGCCAAGCTCATGGAGGTGCTCCACGAACTCGTGGACCAGGGCAACACCGTGGTGGTGATCGAGCACAACCTCGAGGTCATCAAGACCGCCGACTGGGTGATCGACATGGGGCCCGAGGGCGGCGACGGCGGCGGCGAGGTCGTGGCGCAGGGCACGCCCGAGCAGATCGCGGCGGCGAAGGGCAGCCACACCGGCCGCTTCCTGCGCGACGTGCTCGCCCGGCGGCCCCTGGGAGCGCCGGCTTCCAAGGCGACGACACCCAAGGCGACGTCCCCCAAGCCGCCGATCCCCAAGGCGCGGGCCGCCGGCGGCCGCTGAAGCCGACGTCGCTCCGGAAAGGCGCGCCTGCCCGTGATTCGGGCGGTCGCTGCCCGTTCCGGGCCCGCTGGAGGCCTCCGGCGGACCGTCGGGGCGGGCGAGGCCGTGACGCCGGTTTGCGCATCGGTCGACGCGCGATTGCGCAATCGTCCCGGCCGTAGGCCCCCGATCAAGCGATTGATCGTCTTGCGTTATTCTGCCGACGCGTCCCGAACAAACCCAAGGTCTTCGTCACGAGATCTTGGGCAAGACCTTAACGAATCCTTTCCAGGCAGTGCAGCCGAATTGCGGCTTTTGCGCAACGGTCGATTTGGAACTGCCTTGCCGGCGAGCATCCCCCTGTCATTCGCCGCCGACCTGTAGAATAGTTCTCAGCGTTGAGACGCGACTTGGGGCCGCAATGGGGGGCCACACACCGACTGCGAATCACACCGCGACCAAGCGGTGGACCAAGCGGGAAGGTGCGTAAGGCTGCGTCGCGGACGCCTGAAATCCTTGGGAAGGAAAAACACGATGACGAAGAACTGGCTGGCCGCTGGAGCACTTGCGGCCACGATGACCATGACCGCTACCGCGTCCTATGCCCAGACCACCACCGTTCCCGGTGAGCAGGTCGGTCTGGCCACCGGCGCTCCGCTGCCCGAGGGCATCTACGCGCTGAACACGTTCGTCTACCGCAGCAACGAGAACGTCACCCCCGGCAGCGTCGACGTCGGCGTGAACGTCCCGGTGCTGGTGTGGTCGACCCCGTTCGTTCCCTTCGGCGGCCGCATCGAGCTGCTCGTCGCTCCCCCGACCGTCTTCGCCTTCGGCAAGAACGGCGGCCCGAACGGTTCGCGTGACCTGTCCATCAACGTCGGCACCTTCGTGGGCGGCATCTGGGCGTTCGACCTCGGCGGCAACGTCGGCGTCAGCTTGCTCGGCGGTGTCTACCTGAACGAGCTCAACGGCGACCGCGGCGTTCTCGTGAACAACGCCGGCACCACCTTCGCCACCCCCGTGCTGCCGCAGCTGGCCTCGAACACCTACCGCGCCGGCATCGCCATCAGCTACACCGGCGACGGCTACAACCTCACCGCCAACCTGACCGGCAACTTCTACGACTCCCCGGCCACCTTCGGCGGCAACAACGCTTTCGGTACCCGTGGACCGTTCATCATCTCCGACTCGCTCAACCTCGACCTGACCGCGACCAAGAAGTTCGGCAAGTTCGAGATCGGCGCCATCGGCTACGGCACCGTCAACCTCGACACCAGCCCGAACAGCCTCGCCTTCCGCAACCGCGGCAACTTCTCGCTCGGCGGCCTCATCGGCTACGACTTCGGACCGTTCACGGCCCAGGCCTATGTCGCCACCACCGTCGCGAACGCCGTCCGTCGCGCCGACACGGTCGAGGGTTGGTTCCGCGTGATCGTGCCGCTGTACTCGCCGACCCCGGTCGTCGCGTCTGCCGCTCCGATCGTCCGCAAGTACTGATCTCGCAAGTCCAGATCCGTTCATCCTCTGAACCGATCTGAATGGTCGCTCCCGGTTCGTCCGGGGGCGACCTTTTCGTTTTCGGGGTCGCGTCCTGCTGCGAGCGACCGGCCCCCGTGGGCCTTTCGGATCGTCGAGGGACGAAGGGCCGCCGTTTTTCGTCACGGCTTCGTCCGGTGCGAGCGCGTCATTCCATTTCCGGTTGATCACTTCGTGATGCGGAAATGGGCTTCGCTCAGGCGCCGCGCGGGCTCGGTGATACGGTTCCCGCTTGATCCAAGCGGAAACCGTATCACGCCATCGGTGGTCCCAGCCTCGGTCGAGATGGGATCGCCGCCTCGCACGCAGGGGCGGGCCCGGCTCCCGGTTCGGCCGGGCGCGGTCGGTCGCGCAGGGCGGGACGTCCGGAGCCCGACGTGACCTCACGTCGGACCGCCCCATCCCTCGCCTTCGGCAGGACGGGCGCGACAGGGCCGGCCGAACGCCGGCCGCGATCGTCCCCGCAGGCTTTTCGATGGTGACGGACGAACGGGTTCCGGACGTCGAAGGAAGCCGGGGCGGCTTACGCGAACAGGCTCGACACGCTCGATTCCGTCGCGGTCCGGCCGATGGCCTCGCCGAGCAGCGGCGCGATGGTGGCGACCCGGATGTTGCGGGCGAGCTTGACCGCCTGGGTCGGCTGGATCGAGTCGGTGATCACCAGCTCCTTCATCCGCGAGGCGGCGATGCGCGAGACCGCACCCCCCGACAGCACCCCGTGGGTGATGTAGGCCGAGACGTCCTTGGCGCCGGCGGCCAGCAGCGCATCGGCGGCGTTGACGAGGGTGCCGCCGGAATCGACGATGTCGTCGACGAGGATGCACGAGCGCCCCTCGACCTCGCCGATGATGTTCATCACCTCCGATTCGCCCGGGCGCTCGCGGCGCTTGTCGACGATGGCGAGCGTCGCGTCGATGCGCTTGGCGATGGCGCGCGCGCGCACCACGCCGCCGACGTCGGGGGAGACCACCATCCACTCCCTGGGATCGAGGCGCTCCTTGATGTCGCGCACGATCACCGGGGCGGCGAAGAGGTTGTCGGTGGGGATGTCGAAGAAGCCCTGGATCTGGCCGGCATGGAGATCGAGGGTCATCACCCGGTCCGCGCCGGCTTCCGTGATGAGGTTGGCCACCAGCTTGGCCGAGATCGGGGTGCGGCCCGACGTGCGCCGGTCCTGGCGGGCGTAGCCGAAGTACGGGATCACCGCGGTGATGCGCCGGGCCGAGGAGCGCCGCGCGGCATCGATCATGATGAGCAGTTCCATCAGGTGATCGTTGGCCGGGTAGGAGGTCGACTGGACGATGAACACGTCCTCGCCGCGCACGTTCTCCTGCAGCTCGACGAAGATCTCCATGTCGGCGAAGCGCCGGACCATGCATTTGGCCAGCGGCATCTCGAGATAGGCGGCGATGGCCTCGGCCAGCGGCCGGCTGGCGTTGCCGGCGATGATCTTGATCGAGGACTTCATGCCGGGACTTTCCACCAGTGTGCTCGCGCCGACAGGCGTGGATGGCACCCGACCCGGTGCGCGTGGCCGAACGACGGGCGTGGGCCCGCACGGCGCGCGGGGACCGGCCTCGTCGATGCCCGCGCTCTTAACAGCGGCGGGGGGGCGTCACAATGCCTTCATGCGAGCGGTCCGCCGTCATCCCAGGCCCCGGGCACCGTCGGCGACGCGCCCTGCCCCGTCCCGGCAATCAGGGCGCGAGAAGACGGTGCAGATGCACGACGAAGTAGCGCGTCTGGGCGCTGTCCACGGTCGCCTGCGCCTTCGACTTCCAGGCGGCCTGGGCCGAGGCGAAATCGGGGAAGATGCCGACGATGTCGAGGCCGGGCACGTCCTTGAAGTCGACTCCGTCGAGGCTCTCGAGTTCACCGCCGAAGACGAGGTGCAGTTTCTGGCCGCTGTCGATCGTGGTTGTCACATGCCTCTCCTCGTCGGGCCGGGGTTCGCCGCGCGCCCTTTAAGCACGGCTGCGGGACCCTGCGCGAGCGGTCCGGCCGGGATGCGTCCCATGCTCGGGCCGCCGGGCTCGTCCCGACGCCATGGCGGACGCTCGTCGGCAAGCACGCCGTGAGCCAGATTCGGCTTCACACGTCGAACAGCGACCCCTGCGGGGCGGCGGCCGACGCCTCGACCGTGGTGTCCGCGACACCGCGCTTCTGGGCCGCGCGCCTGCGCCGGGCGGGCGCGGGCTTCTGCGGCGCGTCCTCGCCGGGAGGGGCATGGCCGTCGGCGTCGGTGACGACGCCGATCCGGCCGTCGGCGAATTCCAGGGTGAGCCGCTCGCCCGGCCCGAGGGTCGCGGTCCCGCGCACGGCTCCGCCGGCGGCGTCGCGCACCAGGGCGAAGCCCCTCGCCAGCACCGCCCGGTAGCTGAGGGAGCCCAGCAGCCCGCCCAGGGCCGCCAGGCGGTCGCGCCGGCGCTCGCCGAGGCGGGCGGCTGCGGTCGCGAGGCGCAGGGCCAGGGCGCCGAGGCGCTCGCCGTCGCGGGCGGCCGCGGTCCTGGCCCGCCCGAGGGTGGCCGCCTGCGCCAGCGACAGGCGCCGGCCGAGGTGGGTCAGCGCCTCGCGCTTGCGCAGGGTACCGAAGTGCAGGGCCTCGCGCGGCTTGTCCGCCACCAGCCGCAGGCGCCCGCGCGCCATGGCCAGTGCCAGGGCGGGGGGATGGCGGCCGATCCGCTCGGCGAGGCGGGCGAAGCGCGCGCGGTGGACGCGGGCGTTGCCGGCCAGCGCCGGCACCAGCCGGGCCTCGGCGAGGTCGAGGCGCTGGCGCTTGCCCGCCAGCACCGCATCGGCCGCGGGCAGGGCGCGTACGAGGGCACGCAGGTCGCGGGCCTCGCGCACCAGCCGGCGTTCGATGCCCTCGCGCTGGCGGGCGCCGAGGTCGCGGATTTCGGCCAGGAGGTCGGCACGCACCGGCACCGCCATCTCGGCGGCCCCCGTGGGGGTCGGCGCGCGCCGGTCGGACACGAAGTCGATCAGGGTGGTGTCGGTCTCGTGCCCGACCGCCGAGATCAGCGGGATGGTGCCGTCCGCGACGGCGCGCACCACCGCCTCCTCGTTGAAGGCCCAGAGGTCCTCGATCGAGCCGCCGCCGCGGGCGACGATCAGCACGTCGGGCCGCGGGATCGGCCCATCGGGACTAAGCGCGTTGAAGCCGCGGATGGCGGCGGCGATCTCGTCGGCCGCCCCCTCCCCCTGCACCCGTACCGGCCAGACCAGCACCGGACGGGGGAAGCGGTCGGCGAGCCGGTGCAGGATGTCGCGGATGACCGCACCGGTGGGCGAGGTCACGACGCCCACGACCCGGGGCAGGTAGGGGATCGCCCGCTTGCGCTCGGGTGCGAACAGCCCCTCGGCGGCCAGGACGCGCTTGCGCTCATCCAGCAGCGCCATCCAGGCGCCGATGCCGGCCGGCTCCAGGGCCTCGACGACGATCTGGTAGGAGGACTTGCCGGCGAAAGTCGTGATCCGCCCGGTGGCGATCACTTCCAACCCTTCCTTGGGCTTCTGGCGGAGGCGGTTGAAGGTGCCCTTCCAGACCACGGCGTCGATGCGGGCCGAGCCGTCCTTGAGCGAGAAATAGGCGTGGCCCGAGCCGTGCTGGCCGCGATAGCCGGAGATTTCGCCGCGCAGGCGGACATGCCCGAAGGCATCCTCGAGGGTGCGCTTGAGCGCCCCGGCGAGGTCGCTCACCGACCATTCGGGAGCATTCCCGACGGCGGTGGCCTGCAGGGCGGCGGGAGACGGGACCGGTGACATGTCGGGACGCTAAGGCCGGAAACCCCATCGCGTAAAGCGCGGTCCGCCGGAACACGGCCGGGAACCGGCATCACGGGTGCGTGTCAGGACGCGCGTCCAGCCCTGAGGGCGTCCCGCCCCGCGGCACGGCCGCACGGGCGTGCGGGATGGTCCCTCATCCCGCCTTTCTCGCCGCAGGGGCCGCCGCCTTCGCCGGCGTGCTTTTGGTCGCTCCGGCCTTGGCCGTTCCGGTCTTGGCCTTGGCGATCTTGGCCAGTTCCCGCAGCACCGTGGTCGTCACGCTCAGGCGCTCGGGGATCGTGGTGAGCTCGCGGATGAAGACGATGCTCATGTCGGGGCGGACCTTCGCGAAGGAGGCCTGGCCCGCCACGTAGGCCACCAGCCCCTGCGGGTTGGCGAACGACTTGTCGCGGAAGTGGATGACGATGCCTTTCGGCCCGGCCTCGACCTTCTCGATGTTGGTGTCGCGGCACAGGATCTTGATGGTGACGATGCGCAGCAGCTGCTCGACCTCGGGCGGCAGCGTCCCGAACCGGTCGATGAGCTCGGCCCCGAAACTCTCCATCTCGGCGTCGTTCTCGAGGGTCGAGAGCCGGCGGTAGAGGCCGAGCCGCACGGTGAGGTCCTCGACGTAGTGCTCGGGGATGGTGACGGGGGCGCCGAGCGCGATGGTGGGCGACCACGCCTCCTCCACCGGCTCCTCGATCCCGGCCTTGAGGGCGGTGACGGCGTCCTCCAGCATCTGCTGGTAGAGTTCGTAGCCGACCTCCTTGATGTGGCCGGACTGGGCGTCGCCGAGCAGGTTGCCGGCCCCGCGGATGTCGAGGTCGTGGCTGGCGAGCTGGAAGCCGGCGCCCAGGGTGTCGAGGGTCTGGAGCACCTTGAGGCGCTTTTCGGCCTGCACCGTGAGGGTGCGGTTGGCCGGCGTCGTGAACAGCGCGTAGGCCCGCGCCTTGGCGCGCCCGACCCGGCCGCGCAGCTGGTAGAGCTGGGCCAGCCCGAACATGTCGGCCCGGTGGACGATCAGCGTGTTGGCGGTGGGGATGTCGAGGCCCGATTCCACGATGGTGGTGGAGAGCAGCACGTCGAACTGGCCCTCGTAGAAGGCCGTCATGACGTCCTCCAGCTGACCCGCCGCCATCTGCCCGTGGGCCACCGCCACCTTGGTCTCGGGCATCTCCCGGTCGAGGAAGCTCTTGACCTCGGCCAGATCCTCGATCCTGGGCACCACGTAGAACGACTGCCCCCCGCGAAAACGCTCGCGCAGCAGGGCCTCGCGGATCAGGAGCGGATCGAACGGCATCACGAAGGTGCGCACGGCGAGGCGGTCCACCGGCGGGGTCGCGATGATCGAGAGCTCGCGCACCCCGGTCATGGCCAGCTGCAGGGTGCGCGGGATCGGGGTCGCCGAGAGGGTGAGCACGTGGACGTCGGCCTGGAGGTTCTTCAGGCGCTCCTTGTGGGCCACGCCGAAGTGCTGCTCCTCGTCGACGATGATGAGGCCGAGGTCCTTGAAGCCGACGGCCTTGGCCAGCAGCGCATGGGTGCCGACGACGATGTCGACGGTGCCGCCCGCGAGCCCGTCGCGGACCCGCTTCATCTCGGTGTTCGAGACGAAGCGCGACATCTGCGCCACCTCCACGGGCAGGCCCTTGAAGCGCTCGGCGAAGGTCCGGAAGTGCTGGCGCGCCAGCAGGGTGGTGGGCACCACCACCGCCACCTGCTTGCCGGAGATGGCGCAGGCGAAGGCGGCGCGCAGGGCCACCTCGGTCTTGCCGAAGCCGACGTCGCCGCACACGAGGCGGTCCATCGGCCGGCCCTCGTTGAGGTCGGACAGGACCGCGTCGATGGCGGTGGCCTGGTCCTCGGTCTCGTCGAAGGGGAAGCGCGCGGCAAATTCGCCGTAGAGGCCGTCCGGCGCCACGAGGCGGGGGGCCTGGCGCACGAAGCGCTCGGCGGCGACCTTGATGAGCTGGCCGGCCATCTCGAGGATGCGCTTCTTCATCCGCGCCTTGCGGGCCTGCCAGGCACCGCCGCCGAGCCGGTCCAGGGCGACCTCGGCGTCCTCGGAGCCGTAGCGGGTCAGGAGCTCGATGTTCTCCACCGGCAGGAGCAGCAGGCCGCCGGCGTACTGGAGTTCGAGGCAGTCGTGCGGCGCACCCGCGGCGGTGATGGTCTTCAGCCCGACGAACCGGCCGATGCCGTGGTCGGCATGGACCACGAGGTCGCCGGGCTGGAGCGCCTGGACCTCGAGGATGATGTCCTGCGGGCGCTTGGCCTTGCGCTTCTGGCGCACCAGCCGGTCGCCGAGGATGTCGCCCTCGGAGATCACCGCCAGCCGGTCGATGACGAAGCCGGACTCCAGGCCCCACACCGCCACCGCCACGTCCGCGCCGCGCTTCAACGCGTTGACGGCGCCCAGCGTGTTGATCTGGACCGGCTTCTTGAGGCCGTGGTCGGCGAGCACGCCGCAGAGCCGGTCGCGCGAGCCCTCGGACCACGCCCCGAGGATGACGTGATGTCCCGAGCCCTGCAGGTCCTTCATGTGGGCCACCGCCGCGTCGAAGACGCTGGCGGAATCGTCGGCGCGCTCGGTGGCGAAGCTGCGGCCGGTGTGGGCCTCGCAGTCGATGGTGCCGTCGTCCGGGGTCTCGGGCATCGAGAAGCCGGTGAGGCGCACGACGCTGGCCGCGGCCACGCGCTTGTCCCATTCTGCCGCCCCGAGATAGAGCGCGTCGGGCTTCAGGGGCTTGTAGGGCGCCACCCCCGTGGAGGGCGTCTTCATCGCCTCGGCGCGGGCCTCGTAGTAATCCCCGATCAGCGCGAGGCGCTCGGCGGCGGCCTCCTCCACCTGCGGGTCGAACACCAGCGGCACGCCGGCGAGGTAGTCGAACAGGGTGTCGAGCCGGTCGTGGAACAGCGGCATCCAATGTTCGAGCCCGGCGTAGCGCCGGCCCTCGCTCAGGGTCTCGTAGAGGCGGTCGTCGCGGGTCGCGGCACCGAACTGCGCCACGTAGCCCTGGCGGAAGCGCCGGATCGTCTCGGTGGTGAGCTGGACCTCGCTCATCGGCACGAGGTCGAGGGAGCGCAAGGACCCGACCGTGCGCTGGGTCTCGGGGTCGAATGCCCTGATCGATTCCAGCGTGTCGCCGAAGAAGTCGAGGCGGATCGGGTTGGGCAGGCCCGGCGGCGACAGGTCGAGGATGCCGCCGCGCACCGCGTATTCGCCCGTGTCCCGCACCGTCCCCGTGCGCAGAAAGCCGTTGGCCTCGACCCAGGCGGTGACGGTGTCCATCGGGATGACGTTGCCGATCGCCGCCGAGAACGTCTCCACCGCGATCTTCTCGCGGGGCGGGACGCGCTGCACGAGGGCGTTCACCGTGGTGCAGAGGATGCGCGGGCGCTCCTCCGACGATCGCGAGCGGGTGATGCGCGAGAGCGCGGTCATGCGCTCGGCGGCGACGGCGGGGTTGGGCGAGACGCGGTCGTAGGGCTGGCAGTCCCAGGCCGGCACGCTCATCGCCTCGATCTCGGGGGCGACGAACGACAGGGCGCTGCGGAAGGCGGCCGAGCGGCCGGAATCGCGGGCCACGTGCACCAGCACCGCCGGTCCCTCCGCGCGCGCCGCCAGGGCGCGGGCGAGGTCGGCCACCACCACGGCGTCGAACCCGTCGGGCACGTTGACCAGCGTCGGGCTCTTTCCGGCCTTGAGCGCCTCGATGGCGCGGGCGAGCGCCCCCGATTTCGGCAGGGCGAAGCGGGCGGTCTGCGGCTTGGGAGCGGCGGGGACGGGGGCTTTGGGCTGGGGTTTGGCCATCGGGTCGGGGTTTTGAACTCGTGCGAGAGATCGACGGAAGGCCGGGCGGGGCTGGACTCCTGCTCCATCCAACCCGCCACCTCATCCTGAGGTGCCCGCTGTAGCGGGCCTCGAAGGCGGCCTCCAGCCCACCCGACGATTCCCGGAGCCCTCCGCTTGGCAGCGGCGCCTCAGGGAGGAGACAGCGCGTGGGACGTCGAGCGATGGCAGATCCATGGATCCACCGCCATCGTCAGCCGTGGATCGGCGCGTCGTGCTTATGGAACGCCCGGAGGCGGCGGTACAGCGGGGTGTCGTAGTTCTCCGGGGTCGGGTCCTCGCCGGTGAGCCAGCGGAACAGGTCGCGGTCGGGCACCTCGATCAGTGCCTCGAACTGCGCCAGCTCCTCCTCGCTGAAGGACCCGATCTCGGCGTCGGCGAAGCGGCCCATGATCAGGTCCATCTCGCGGATGCCCCGGTGCCAGGCCCGGAACAGGGTGCGGCGGCGGCGCGGATCGAGGTCGGCGCTGGTGCGGGTGGTGCCGGACATCGTGGGCATCCCATGGTGGGGAATCGGACAGGTCGAAGGCCGGATATGGGGAGCGGCGCCGGAAAGGGCAGCACCCGGGCCGACCGCGCCGGCCCTTCTCGTGTGCGGGAGGGCATAATCTTCACGTCTTCGGCGCGACGTAGGGCCGGTTGCCGCAGCCGGTGCGCGTGTCCTCGCCGCAGCCTGCGCCGCCCGAGCGCGGGTGCTGGAACCGAAGGGCGCTTGTGGGTACGAGGGTGAGGCCACCGCCATGTCTCGCCGATGACCCGCCCGGACCCGACCCCCAGCCCCACCGGGGCCAGCGCCGCGCCGGAAGCGGGCGGCCCTGCGCCCCTGCGCCCGAGCATCCTCGATCCGCTGTTCGCCCCCGCCCGCGGCCTTCCCGGCGTCGGGCCGAAGATGGCACCGATGATCGAGCGGCTGCTGGGCACCCCCGAGCGCCCGGCCCGGATCGTCGACCTCCTGTTCCACCTGCCCCAGGGCGGGGTGGTGCGAAAGCTCCTGGGCTCGATCAGCGAGGCGCCGCCGGGCGAGCCGGTGACGCTGGGCGTCACGGTCACCGGCTACCGGGCGCCCCAGCCGGGGCCGGGCAAGCGCCCCTACCGGGTGCTGGTGGAGGATGCCACCGGCGACGTGACCTTGGTGTTCTTCGGCATGCCCGCGGCCCGCGTCGAGAAGATGCTGCCGCTGGGCGCCCACCGCTACATCACCGGGCGCATCGACCTCTATGACGGCCACCGCCAGATGGTGCATCCCTCGCGCGTCGTCGACGAGGCGGGGCTCGCGGCCCTCCCGGCGGTCGAGCCGGTCTACGGCGCCACCGAGGGGCTGACCTCGCGGGCGATCTCGAAGCTGGCGCACGCCGCCCTCGACCGGCTGCCGAGCTTGCCCGAATGGCAGGACCCGGCCTGGCTCGCCAAGAACGGGCTACCCGCCTTCGCCGACGCCCTCAAGGCCGAGCACAGGCCGGAGGGCGCGCCCGCCCCGCCGGCCGCCGACGGCACCGTGGCCGCCGGCCCGGCCCGGCGGCGGCTCGCCTACGACGAACTCCTGGCCTCGCAACTGGCGCTGGCCCTCACCCGCGCCCGCAGCCGCCGGGCGCCGGGCCGCGCCAACGCCGGCGACGGCCACCTGTCGGACAGGATCGCGGCCGCCCTGCCCTTCTCGCTCACGGGCGCGCAAGGCCGGGCGCTTGCCGAGATCCGCGCCGACCTCGCCTCCGACCGGCGCATGCTGCGCCTGCTCCAGGGCGACGTCGGCTCGGGTAAGACCGCCGTGGCGCTGCTCGCCATGGCCAGCGCCGTCGAGGCCGGGCGCCAGGCCGCCCTGATGGCGCCCACCGAGATCCTGGCGCGTCAGCACCTCGCCCGGCTCACCGCCATGGCCGGCCCGTTGCGCCTGCGTCTGCTCACCGGCCGCGACAGGGCCGCCGAGCGCCGGGCGACGCTCCTCGACCTCGCGGAGGGGCGCATCGACATTCTGGTCGGCACCCACGCGCTGTTCCAGGACGGCGTCGCCTTCCACGACCTCGGCCTGGCGGTGGTGGACGAGCAGCACCGCTTCGGCGTGCACCAGCGCCTGGCGCTGGGCGCCAAGGGCCAGGCCGTGGACATCCTCGTGATGACCGCGACCCCGATTCCCCGGACCCTGGCCCTGACCTGTTTCGGCGACATGGACGTCTCGGTGCTGGACGAGAAGCCGGCCGGGCGCCAGCCGATCGTCACCCGCCTCGTCTCCACCGACCGCCTCGACGAGGTCGTGGCCGCCCTAGGCAGGGCCGTGGCCGCGGGCGACCGGGTCTACTGGATCTGCCCGCTGGTGGCCGAATCCGAATACGTCGATCTCGCCGCCGCCGAGGACCGCTTCGCCGACCTCGCCCAGGAGTTCGGCGCCGCCGTCGGCCTCATCCACGGCCGGATGCCGGGGCCGGACAAGGACGCGGCGATGGAGCGGTTCTCCCGCGGCGAGACCCGGATCCTGGTGGCGACCACCGTGGTGGAGGTCGGCGTCGACGTGCCGGAAGCCACCATCATGGTGATCGAGCATGCCGAGCGCTTCGGCCTCGCCCAGCTCCACCAGCTGCGCGGGCGGGTCGGGCGCGGCGCCGGGGCCTCGACCTGCCTGCTGCTCTATCGCGGCCCTCTCGGCCAGGTCGCTCGCGCCCGGCTCGAGACCATGCGCGAGACCGAGGACGGCTTTCGCATCGCCGAGGAGGACCTGCGCCTGCGCGGCGAGGGCGAGGTGCTCGGCACCCGCCAGTCGGGGCTGGCCGCCTTCCGGCTCGCGAATCTGGAAAGCGACGGCGACCTGCTCCAGGCCGCCCGCGACGACGCCCAGCTCGTGGTCGCCCGCGATCCGGGCCTGAAGAGCGAGCGCGGCCGTGCCCTCAGGGTGTTGCTCTACCTGTTCGAGCGGGACGCCGCGATTCGCCTGCTCGGGGCGGGGTGATCTCGGGGCGGGGTGATCTCGGGGCGGGATCCCGAGGCGGAGGGGCGGCGGTCCGTTCAGGAAACGAGCGGGGACGACGCGAAGCCGAACGGCGCGGGTCGCCGCGGGCCCATCGCCGTAGGCCCTGGCACGACCGCCACCACGACCCCGCCGCGGCGCCCCGACGAAGCGGTTTCTCGTTCCAAGACAACATGTTGTAGGGGGCGTCTCACGTGCCGGCCAGGTACTCGCGGGGCGTGCGCGGGCCCGATGCGGGCATCGTGAGCTTGAAGTAGCCATAATCTCTGATTAACTGAACATGAACGAACGGCCGTCCAGGCTGCGCCGCCACAGATGTTTCAGGAGGATGGATATGTCGAGCGGACTGTTCCAGAACCTGCCGGGTGCCCACGAGATGGGGGGCGTCAACGGCCTTCCGAGCGAGCCGTGGCTGCTCCCGATCTCCGACGGTCCGGCGCCCGTCGAACCCGCGGCGGAGGCGGTGATGCTGTCCGTGCGCCGGGCGGCCCGCCCCTTCCAGATGGCGGCCAACGCCCTCGTCGCCGCGCTGGTCCTGATGCTCGGTGTGCAGATCGCCACGGACTGGGCCGGCACCCGCTCGGTCCCCCGCTCGAGCGAGCGGATCGCCGATGCCACGCCGCCGACGCTTCCCGTCGAGAAGGCGGCGCTGACGGTCCACAACTGAACCGGCGGTGCGCGGCCCGGCGCCGGCTCAGGCATCCTGGCTGGCGGGGGCCTTGCGCCCGGCGGACGAAGGCGCCGCCTCGGTCTGTGCCGTGCGCAGGCTCGCCGCCATGGCATGGAGCCTGGCCTGGGGGTCCTCGGGCTGGATCACGCCCGCCGACATGACGAGCTTGGCCGCGTCGTCGACGCTGATCTCCACCTCGATGATGTCGGCGCGCGGCAGGTAGAAGAAGAAGCCCGTGGTCGGGTTGGGCGCGCAGGGCAGGAACACGCCGACATGGTCGCCCGCCGGATCGAGGGCGGTCTGTACGTCGGGGCCTGCCGGGGCCGACACGAACACCACCGACCAGGTGCCCTTCACCGGGAATTCGACGAGCCCCACCGTGCGGAACGAGGTGCCGTTGGCGGAAAACAGCGTCTCGAAGATCTGCCGCAACCCCTTGTACAGCCCCGAGATTACCGGAGTGCGCGCGAGCAGCACCTCCCCGAACTCGACGACGCTGCGCCCGACGAGGTTGGCGGTGAGGAAGCCCAGCAGCGTCACCGCGAAGAAGGCGATGAGGAGGCCGAGGCCGGGAATCGAGAACGGCAGGTAATGGTCCGGCAGATAGCTCGGCGGCACCAGCGGCTTCACCCAGCTGTCGATCAGGCTGATGAAGTACCACGTGAGGTAGATGGTGATGGCCAGCGGCCCGGCCACGATGATGCCGGTGAGGAAATAGGTCCGCAGGCGCCCGCGCTTGCTCAGGCGCGGGCGGGTGCCGGGGAGGTCGGGCGGTTCCGGTGTCGGCAGGACCGTTTCGCGCAAGGGGACGTCTCGCTGGGGCCGTGACTCTGGAACCGGGAATCCGGCGGACCGAAAACACGGGGGATCGATGGAACGGGGACCCGTACGCGGTCCCTACCCGCAAGGGTTAGCGAGTCGGGCTCGCGACCTCAAGCGGAGGGCGGATCGCCCGGCCCGCTTTCGGCCCGTGTCCCGCGCGCATCGGCCACGCGCTTTCGCGGGCGGCGTCGGGCGAAACGCCTTGCCGATCGAAGGGCTTTGCGGGTGTAGGGATGTCTTGATGTCTGTGTGATCGTATGGCGCCGGCCCGGCCGCGCCGGGCGGATCGCGCGCGGTGATGGAAAGCGACGGACGGCGATGAGACGGCCCACATTGAGCGCCGGGTTCAAGGCCGCCGCCGTCGTCGTCGGCATCGGCATTCCCGCGGTGGTGGCGAACCATCTGCACCAGCAGTACGGGCAGGCCCTGCATATCGCCGAGACCAGCACCGCCAACACCACCCGCGCCCTCGAACAGCATGCGGCCCGCACCCTGGAGACGGTGGACACCTACCTCCAGGCGGTGATCTCCGTGATCGGGCCGGACATGGACGGCCTTTCGCCCGAGGTGATCCACAAGGCCCTGCGCGACCGCCTCGCGCAGTCGCGCCACCTCAACAACGTCATGATCCTCGATGCGTCGGGCCGTCTGATCCACGAGGCGGGAGCGTTCCCGGCCCGGTCCACGGAATTCGGGGACCGGGACTACGTCGAGGCCCTGCACGGCGACGGCCAGACCGGCCTCGTCGTCGGCCGGCCGGTGACCGGGCGCGTCAGCAAGCTGCCGACCCTGCCCCTGATCCGCCGCATCACCCGCGCGGACGGATCCTTCGCGGGCATGGTCGTCGCCTCCCTCAATCCGGCCGCGTTCCAGGAGGTCTACGACGCCCTCGACCTCGGCGCCGGCTCCACCCTCTCCCTGTGGCGGGCCGACGGCACCCTTCTGGTGCGCTCGCCCGACCTGCCGAGCGCGGTCGGCAAGAACTACGCGGCTACCGAGAACTACAAGCGCTACGTCCTGGCGCGCCAGACCAGGCCGTTCTGGTCGGCGGGGTCCACCGACGGCATCGAGCGCGTCCTGGCGCTCGGCTTCGTGCCCTCCTACCCGCTCTACGTCAGCGCCACCCAGTCGCGCGACACGGCCCTGGCCGAATGGCGCAGGAGCGTCTGGACCCAGGCGCCCATCGCCGGCGGCACGACCCTCGTCCTCGTCCTGTCCCTGCTGTCGCTCGCCAGCGAGATCGGCCGCCGCCAGCGCTCCGATGCCCAGACGCGGCAGGCCGAGCGCAGCGCCCGCATCACCAGCGCCACCCTGCGCAACACCCTCGACACCATGGAGCAGGGCCTGATCGAGACCGACGCCCGCGGCGTCGTCCAGGTCTGCAACCGGCGCGCGCGCGACCTCCTCGGCATCACGGACGCCATGATGGCGCGCGCCCCGGTGCTCGGCCGCGACCTCGAGGGGCATCTGCGGCACGGCGAGGCGGATCCCGCCGACCCCCAGGCGCGGCGCTTTCCCGACGAGGGCGACGTGGCGCGCTGCGCAGCCGTGTTCGAGCGCGAGTGCCGCGACGGCACCGTGCTCGAAGTCCGCACCGTCGCCCTGCCCGAGGGCGGCGCGGTGCGCACCTATACCGACATCACCCCGCGCCGCCGCAGCGACCGGGCGTTCAAGGAGAGCGAGGCGCGCTACCGCCTGCTGGCCCAGACGGCCACCGACATGATCGTGCTCTCCGGCATCGACGGGGTCCGCCACTACGTCTCGCCCGCCAGCGTCGACCTCCTCGGCTACGGGCCGGAGGAGCTCGTCGGCGCCCATCCGGAGGCGATGGTGCATCCCGAGGACGCCGCGCGGCTGGGCGAGATCCTGACCGCCCTGCGCGAGGGCCGGATCGACCAGGGGGTGAGCACCCACCGGTTCCGGCGCAAGGACGGGTCGTTCACCTGGGTCGAGTCGAAGTACCGGCTGATCCGCGACCCCGCCACCGGCGCTCCGGCCAGCATGATGGTGGCCGTGCGCGACGTCTCGGAGCGTCACGAACGGCAGGAGGAGCTGCGCGCCGCCAAGGAGGCAGCCGAGGCCGCCGCCGCCGCCAAGGGCGAGTTCCTCGCCAGCATGAGTCACGAGCTGCGCACGCCCCTCAACAGCATCATCGGCTTCTCGGGCCTGATGCTCGACAGCCCCGATCTGCGCACGCCGATGCTCCGCCGCTACGCCCGCCTCGTCCAGGACGCCAGCACCACGCTCCTGTCCATCGTCAACGACGTCCTCGACGTCTCGAAGCTGGAGGCGGGCAGCCTCGCGCTCGACCCGCAGCCGTTCTCGCCGCACGACCTCGTCGAGGGCGCCGTCGCCCTCCTGCGCAACGAGGCCGACGCCAAGGGCCTGGCGCTGACCGCGCAGGTCGAGGCGGGCGTGCCCGAACGCCTCGTGGGCGACGATGCCCGCCTGCGCCAGGTCCTGCTGAACCTGCTCTCCAACGCGGTGAAGTTCACGGCGGCCGGCCGCGTGCACCTGCACGTCGCCACCGAGGAGGGCGGCGAGCGCGCCCGGATCCGCTTCACCGTGACCGACACCGGCATCGGCATCCCGCAGGAGAAGCGCCACCGCCTGTTCCAGCGGTTCAGCCAGGTCGACGGCTCCACCGCCCGGCGGTACGGGGGCACCGGCCTCGGCCTCTCGATCTGCCGCAGCCTCGTGGAGATGATGGGCGGCACGATCGACCTCGACAGCGCCGAGGGCGAGGGCTCGCGCTTCTCCTTCGCCATCGCCCTGCCGGTGGCCGCCACCCCCGCCGTCGAGGGGGCGGCCGATGCCGACGCCCGGGCCGGCACCGCCGTCGGCCGGTGCGCCCACATCCTCCTGGCCGAGGATGTGGACATGAACCGGGAACTCGCCGTGACGCTGCTGAGCGGCTGGGGCCATCGCGTCGACGTGGTCCTCGACGGAGCGGCGGCGGTGGAGGCGGTGACCCGCGTGGCCTACGACCTCGTGCTGATGGACGTGCAGATGCCGGTGATGGACGGCCTCGAGGCGACGCGGCGCATCCGCGGCCTCGGCGGCGCCTTCGCGCGCCTGCCGATCCTGGCCATGACCGCCAACGTCATGACCGACGACGTCGCCCGCTGCCGCGAGGCGGGGATGGACGATCACATCGGCAAGCCGTTCGCGCCCGCGCGGCTCCGGGCGGCGGTGGCGCATTGGGCCGGGCCGAGCGTGCGCGGACCGGACGCCGGCGTGCCGACGCAGGACGACCGTGACGAAGCGCCCGCCCCCGGCCATGACCCGGCCATCCTCGACGAGCTGCACGACCTGCTCGGCCCGGCGAGCCTCGGCCAGATGCTCGCCCGGTTCGCGTCCGAGCTCGACCGGCGCTTTGCCGCCCCGGTGCGGGACGCCGCCGACTGGCCGGCGGTCGGCGGAGATGCCCATGCCCTCGTCTCGAGCGCGGGGCTGCTCGGCTTCGGGCGCCTCTCGGACGCCTGCCGGACGATGGAGCAGGTCTGCACCGGGCCCGACCGCGACGAGGCGCGAAGCCGCCTCCAGCTCGACCGCGTGCGCGAGGAGATCGCCTGGGTACGCCGGGCCCTGCCGGTGATCACGGCCCGCCGGGCGGCGTGATCGGCTATTCCACGGTCACCGATTTCGCCAGGTTGCGCGGCTGGTCTACGTCCTTCCCCATGAAGACGGCCGTGTGATAGGCGATGAGCTGGATCGGCACCGCGTAGACGATCGGCGCGACCACGGGGTCGAGGTCGGGCATCGTCACGGTCGCCATGGTCTCCAGGCCGGCCTCGGAGGCGCCCTTGGCGTCGCCGATGAGGATGATGCGCCCGCCGCGTGCGGCGACCTCCTGCATGTTCGAGACGGTCTTCTCGAACACCGCGTCGTGGGGGGCGATGACGATCACCGGCACGCTCTCGTCGATCAGCGCGATCGGGCCGTGCTTGAGCTCGCCCGCCGCATACCCTTCCGCGTGGATGTAGCTGATTTCCTTGAGCTTCAGCGCGCCCTCCAGCGCCATCGGATAGCTGGTGCCGCGCCCGAGGTAGAGCACGTCGCGGGCCTTGGCGACCTCGCGGGCGAGCGGCTCGATCTCGACCTCCAGCTTGACCGCCTCCGCCATCAGGCCGGGCACCGTGATCAGCGCGTCCACGAGGCTTCGCTCACGCTCGGGGCTGAGGGTGCCGCGCGCGCGGCCGGCCGCGATGGCGAGGCACAGGAGCACGGTGAGCTGGCAGGAGAACGCCTTGGTCGAGGCCACCCCGATCTCGGGGCCCGCCAGCGTCGGCACCACGGCGCTGGCCTCGCGGGCGATGGTGGAGGTCGGCACGTTCACCACGGCCAGCGTGTGCTGACCTTGCGCCTTGGCGTAGCGCAGGGAGGCCAGCGTGTCGGCGGTCTCGCCCGACTGCGAGATGACGAGGGTGAGCCCGTCCTTGTCCAGCGGCGGCTCGCGGTAGCGGGCCTCCGAGGCGACGTCGATCTCCACCGGCAGCCGCGCCAGGCTCTCGAACCAGTATTTCGCGACCAGCCCCGCGTAATAGGCCGTGCCACACGCGGTGATCGACAGGCGCGAAAGATCCTTGAAATCGAACGGCAGCGCCTCGGGCAGGGCGACCCGGCCGTTGGCGAGGTCGACGTAATGGGCCAGCGTGCGGCCCACCACCTCGGGCTGCTCGTGGATCTCCTTGGCCATGAAGTGGCGGTGGTTGCCCTTCTCGACCCGGAACGCCTGGGCGACGATGCGCTGGCGGGGCCGGGCGACGGGAGCGCCCGACGCATCGTGGATCTCGGCGCCGCTGCGCGAGAGGACGGCCCAGTCGCCCTCCTCCAGGTAGGTGATCTCCTCCGTGAACGGCGCCAGCGCCAGGGCGTCGGAGCCGAGGTAGGTCTCGCCCGCCCCGTAGCCGATGGCGAGCGGCGCGCCGTGGCGGGCGCCGATGAGGAGGTCCTCGAAGCCCGCGAAGATGAAGCCGAGCGCGAAGGCGCCGCGCAGCTGCGGCAGCGCCGCGGCCACCGCCTCCACGGGTGCCAGGCCCTTGTCCATCTCGTGGCTCACGAGCTGGGCCACCACTTCGGTGTCGGTCTCGCTCTCGAAGCGGACGCCGCGGTCCTGCAGCATCCCCTTCAGCTCGCGGAAGTTCTCGATGATGCCGTTATGGACCACCGCCAGCCGCGCCGTGGCATGCGGATGGGCGTTGGTCTCGTTGGGGCGGCCGTGGGTGGCCCAGCGGGTGTGGCCGATGCCGATGGCGCCGGCGAGCGGCGATTCCGCGAGCCGCGCCTGCAGGTTGGCGAGCTTCCCCTGCGCCCGGCGCCGTTCGAGCCGGCCGTGCTCCAGGGTCGCGACCCCGGCGGAATCGTACCCCCGGTATTCGAGCCGCCGCAGGGCCTCGACCAACTGGTCCGCCACCGCGTCCCGACCGACGATACCGACGATTCCGCACATGATCCGTTGTCTCTCGTCAAAACCGTTCGTGGTCGTGCTTGTATCGGAACCGGTCGATGCGTGGCCAGCACATCGATCGTGCGGTGTACCGATCGGCCGATTGTTGAACGGGCCTGTGAGGAAAGGCCTACAGGTCTTCCCGCCGTCAGGGCTTTTCGTGCGTCTTGGTTTCCGAGTTGCGCACCAGCCCCTTGGTCGCGCGCCAGAGCCTGGCCCCCTCCGGGCGGTTGACCTGGCGGGCGCGGGCCACCGCGAGCCCGTCGGCGGGCACGTCCGCGGTCACCACCGACCCGGCCCCGACGATGGCCCCCGCCCCCACCGCGACCGGGGCGACCAGGGCGCTGTTGGAGCCGACGAAGGCCCCCGCCCCGATGGATGTGCGGTGCTTGTTCACCCCGTCGTAGTTGCAGGTGATGGTGCCCGCGCCGACGTTGGCGCCCGCCCCCACCGTCGAATCGCCGAGGTAGGTCAGGTGGTTGGCCTTGGCGCCGGCCCCGAGGCGGGTGTTCTTCAGTTCCACGAAGTTGCCGACCCGCGAGCCCGTCTCCAGCACCGCGCCGGGGCGCAGCCGGGCGTAGGGCCCGATGGTCACGCCCGGTTCCAGGCTCGCCCCTTCGAGGTGCGAGAAGGCATGGATGACGCAGCCGTCCCCCACCGTGACGCGCGGCCCGAACACCACATGAGGCTCCACCAGAACATCCTGGCCCAACACCGTGTCGACGCTCAGGAAAACCGTCTCCGGCGCCACCAGCGTCGCCCCGCCGATCTGGGCGGCGCGGCGCAGGCGCGACTGGATCTCGGCCTCCGCCACGGCGAGCTGGACGCGGTCGTTGACCCCCTGCGCCTCCGCCTCCTCCACTCGCACCACGGCGACGGACAGGCCCTCGGCCACCGCCAGGGCGACGGCGTCGGTGAGATAGTATTCGCCCGCGGCGTTGGCGTTGCCGATCCGGTCCAGGATGGCCAGCGCGTGGCGCCCGGACAGGGCCATCAGCCCGGCGTTGCACAGGCCGACGCGGCGCTCCTCGTCCGTGGCGTCCTTGTCCTCGCGGATCGCGGTGACGCTGCCATCCTGCGTGAGGACACGGCCGTAACCCGTTGGCCTGTCGGTGTCGAAGGCGAGGACGGCGATGGCCGCACCCTCGGCCAGCGGCGCGCGCAGGCGCGTCAGGGTCGCGGCGGTGACGAGCGGGGTGTCGCCGAAGGCGACCACGACGTCGTCGGCATCCTCGGCCAGGGTGTCGCGGGCGGCCAGCACCGCGTGCGCGGTGCCCAGGCGCTCGGCCTGGGGATGGACCCGCGCTCCGGGAGCGAGGGCGGCGACCTCGGCCTCCACCGCCGCCTGACCCGGCTCGGCCACCACCGCGATCCGGCCGGCACCCGCCTCCCGGGCGGCGGTGAGGACGTGCCCCAGCATGGTCCGGCCGGCGACGGCATGCAGGACCTTGGGCAGCGCCGACCGCATCCGCGTGCCCTTGCCGGCGGCCAGGACGATCGCCGTGAGAGTCCGTCCGGCCGATCCGTGTTGTGTGGTCATCCTGCCTTCGCCTTGCGGTTCGTCGCGCCGGTGCACGCTTGCCCGGACGACAGGTCGACGACCGGCCGGGCGGCCACCGTGGAATCGCGCCGACGGTCCAATCAGGCGGTCTAATCAGGTTCGTGCGGCCAAGCCAACTTTGACGCGGCCAAGCCAACTTTGACGCGGGCAAACCGACGCCGCACGGGCGAACCGGCGCCTCCGCCGATGGCCCGAAAGTCGCTTGGCCTTCCGGGCCCGCCGGCACGAATCCTTAACGCCCCGTTCAGGCCCCGGCATGGTAGGGAGGCCATCGACTGCCCGTGCGAACGACCCCCGTGTTCGCCGCTTCGAACGAACCGACATGAAGGCCGCATGACCCTGCCGACCCGGTCCACCCCCTTCCGATCCCCCTCGCTCCCCCCGGACTCCGGCTCGACCCGCAGGGACGTTCTGCGCCAGGGGGGCGTGGCGATGGCCGCCCTCGCCCTGGCGCCGGCCGCGGCCGCGGCACAGGAGGCCGCCTCCGCCCTGCCCGCCGCCGGCACGCCGTTCTCGCCCGGCCTCGTCACCGATCTCGCCCGGGCGCTCGCCGCCAAGCCCTACCAGCGCCCGGCGGCCGACCTGCCCGAGTCCCTGTCCGGCCTGAGCCGCGACCAGTACGCCGCCATCCGCACGGTCCCCGGCAGCGCGATCTTTGCCGGCGACGACCTCGGCTTCACCGTCGAACCGCTGCACCGCGGCTCGGTCTACGGCGACCGCGTGACGCTCACCCTCGTCGCGGACGGCGTCCAGCGGCCGGTGCCCTACGATCCGGCGCGCTTTGCCGAGGGCGGGCCGGCGCTGCCCGCCTTCAAGGACGACCCGGGCTATTCCGGCATCCGCATCCGGTCTCGGTTCGGCGGCGGGGATCTGGCCGATTTCGCCCTGTTCCAAGGGGCCTCCTTCTTCCGCCTCGTCGCCTCGGGCCAACGCTTCGGCGCCACCGCCCGCGCCTTGACCCTGCGCCCGGCCGATCCGCGCGGCGAGGAGTTCCCGCAGTTCCGCGCCCTCTGGATCGAGCGTCCGGCCGCTCCTGACGCGATCGTGATCCACGCCCTCGTCGAATCCGAATCGGCCACCGCCGCCCTGCGGATCGCCTGCCGGCCCGGCCCGGCCTCCACCGCCGAGGTCTCGGGCACCCTGTTCGCCCGCGCCGCCCTCGACCACCTCGGGCTGGCCAGCATGACGACGCGCTACCTGTTCGGGCCGAGCGAGCGGCGCGGCGCCGAGGACATCCGCGCCGCGGTCCACGGCTCGGAGGGCCTGCGCATCCGCACCGGCGCCAACGAGGCGATCTGGCGGCCGCTGCGCAACCCAGAGACCCTGCAGATCTCGTCCTTCCTCGACGAGAGCCCGAAGGGCTTCGGCCTGATGCAGCGCTCGCGCGACTACGCCACCTACCAGGACGACATCAACGGCTGGGAGCGCCGCCCCTCGCTCTGGGCCGAGCCGCGCGAGCCCTGGGGGGCGGGCGCGGTCAGCCTGCTGGAGATCCCGAGCGATTCCGACGCCAACGAGAACGTGCTGGCCTATTGGCGCCCCAAGGAAGGGCTGGCGGCCGGGGCCGAGCGGGCGCTGGCCTACCGCCTGACCTGGGGATGGGACGCGCCCGAGCGGCTGCGGCTGGCCCCCGTCACCGCCACCCGCAGCGGCCGCGGCTCGGCCGAGGGCCGGCGCCGGTTCGCGGTGGATTTCAGCGGCGACGACTTCACCGGCGGCGCGGAACTCCAGACCGAGCTCACGGCTTCCCCCGGCACGATCGTGACGCGCACGCTCTACCGCTATCCCGAGCGGCGGACGGTGCGGGTGGCGTTCGAACTCGATCCGGCCGGTGCGAAGGCCTGCGAATTGCGGCTCCTCCTGCGGCGCGACGACAGGCCCGTGACCGAAACATGGCTGTACCGTTGGACACCCTGACCCCCCCGCATTCCGACGCCGACCGGCATCCCGCCCCGCCCCCGGAGGCGGGTCCGGCCAGGCCGACCGAGGCGACATCCGCCGTCCCGCTGGAGGCCCACCACCCAATGCCTCCGGAGGCACCGCTGGCGATGCCGGTGCAGGACCTCGGCGCCTGGGACCCGCGCTCCGGCCATCGCCCGGCCCGGCCCGAACGCCGCCCCTGGCTGGCGCGCGCCTTCGTGTTCGGAGGCGCGGCACTGCTGACCGCCTACGGCGCCCTGCAGATGTACGAAGTGGTCTCGGTCTCCGGCGGCACCACGGCGCTGCAGTACGTGCTGCTCGTCCTCTTCACCCTCAACTTCTCCTGGATCGCGCTGGCCTTCACGGGCGCGATCCTCGGGTTCGTCGTGCTGTTGCGCGCACCGCGCCACAAACCCCTGGCCGGGGCGCTCGCCACACGCACCGCGGTGGTGATGCCGGTCTACAACGAGGCCACCGCCCGCACCTTCGCGGGCATCGAGGCGATGCGGGCCGAGGTCGAGGCCACCGGCCACGGCGCCGCCTTCGACTGGTTCGTACTGTCGGATTCGACCCAGGGCGACGCCTGGATCGCCGAGGAGCGCGCCTTCCTGGCTCTGCGCGAGCGCCTCGGACCGGAGGCGCGCCTGTACTACCGCCACCGGGCCAAGAACCATCACCGCAAGGCCGGCAACATCGGCGACTTCGTGAGCCGCTGGGGCGCCTCCTACGACCACATGCTGGTGCTCGATGCCGACAGCCTGATGAGCGGCCCCTGCATCGTGGCGCTCGCCTCCGCCATGGAGGCGGACCCGGACGCCGGCATCGTCCAGTCGCTGCCGCTCATCATCAACCGCAACACCCTGTTCGCCCGCGTGCAGCAGTTCGCCGCCCGGATCTACGGGCCGGTGATCGCCACTGGCCTCTCGGCCTGGTCGGGGCCGGACGGCAACTATTGGGGCCACAACGCCATCATCCGCACTCGCGCCTTCGCGCAGGCCTGCGGCCTGCCCGACCTGCCCGGCAAGCCGCCGTTCGGCGGCCACGTCCTGTCCCACGACTTCGTCGAGGCGGCGCTGATCCGGCGCGCCGGCTGGAGCGTGACGATGCTGCCGACCCTGCCGGGCTCCTACGAGGAGAGCCCGCCTTCTCTCATCGACGTGGCGGTGCGAGACCGGCGCTGGGCGCAGGGCAACCTCCAGCACTCGGGCATCATCGGCGCCGCCGGCCTGCGGGCGGCCTCGCGCCAGCATTTCGCCACCGGCATCGCCGGCTACGTCGCCTCCCCGCTCTGGCTCGCCCAGCTCGTGGTCGGCATCGCGCTGGTGCTGCAGACGGCCACGATCCAGCCCGATTATTTCTCCGGCGATTCCGGCCTGTTCCCGAACTGGCCGCGGTTCGACCCGGTGCGCGCGCTCCAGCTCTTCGGCCTGACCATGGGCATCCTGCTGGCGCCCAAGCTCCTCGGCCTCCTCCTCGCCCTGTTCGACGGGCCGGTGCGCCGGGCCAGCGGCGGCGCGCTCCGGCTGGTGCTCTCGAGCCTGATCGAGACCCTGCTGTCGGCGCTCATCGCGCCCATCGCGATGCTGATCCAGTCGGGCTCGGTCTTCCAGATCCTGGCGGGCCGCGACACCGGCTGGAACCCGCAGCGACGCGACGACGGCTCGATCCCGTTCTCGGACATCGTGCGCCGCCACCGCTGGCACATGGCGCTGGGCCTGGTGACGGGGGTCGCGGCCTTCGCCATCGCCACCTCGCTGTTCCTGTGGATGTCGCCGACGATCCTCGGCCTGGTGCTGGCCATCCCGATCTCCTGGGCGAGCGGGCAACTCGCCTGGGGGCTCGGCCTCAAGCGCCTCGGGCTCCTGATGACCCCGGAGGAGCGCGATCCCCCCGCCGTGGCCACCGCCGCCGGCAGCCTCGCCCGGCGCAACGCCGCCATGGGCCTCGACGACGCCCCCGCGCTCGCCGCCATCCACGCCGACGCGCAGCTGGCGGCCGCCCATGCCCTGATGCTGCCCCCGGCCAGCCCGCGTGCCCGCGGCGCCATCGATCCGGACCGGGCGTTGGCGGCGGCCAAGCTCGCCGAGGCTCGGACCCTGGACGAGGCGACGGCTTGGCTGTCGCCGAAGGAGCGCCTGGCGGTCCTCCACGACCGCCCGCTCCTCGATCGCCTGAAGAGCCTGTCCTGAGCGCTCGTCCCGCCGCCGGGAAATACCGATTTCCGTCCCGGCGGTTTGGGCGTAGAGACGCGATGTCCGGGCGGCCTGCGCTCCGGAAGGGTGGCCGAGTGGTTTAAGGCAGCGGTCTTGAAAACCGCCGTGGGGGCAACTCCACCGTGGGTTCGAATCCCACCCCTTCCGCCAATTATATCAGATACTTAGGCGGATTTCACTTTTCTTCCGAGGCTTCGAGACCGCCTTCTCTGTGCCGACCTTTGTGCCGAACTTGGCCATGGCGTCGTGGAGATGCGCTGTGATCATGTGTGCGTACCGCATCGTCATCGTTACCGTTCGGTGGCCGAGGATGGCTTGAAGCGCTGGGAGATCACCCGTCCTCTGGAGGAATTCCGAGGCGAAGCGGTGGCGCAGATCGTGACACCGCCATGCCACACCTGCTCGAACAGCGAGATTTCGGTACTGGCTGGAGAAGCTCGTGTATCTCCGGCCGTCCCCATTCCAGAACACATAGCTACCGATCGGGTGCCGGGGTGTGCCGAGAAGCGTGCCGAGCGCTTCGTCACTCAACGGGACCACACGCGGCGCCGACGTCTTAGTCTTCGTAAGGCGGACCTCCCGGCGTGGGATTGAGACTGTGTTTCGGCGTGCAACTTTGACCCCGTGAGGTGGGGGATCGGCGTCCAATTCTGACCCCCTAACCTCGTTCTCGCAGACTGCTCTCCGGTACGGCCGGAAGGG
>NZ_LMRC01000015.1:0-46432 GCF_001425565.1 Methylobacterium sp. Leaf466
GACCCGATGTCCTCGCCGATGAAGGCCAAGGGGGTGGGCGAACTCGGCATCTGCGGCGTCGCCGCGGCGGTCGCCAACGCCGTCCACAACGCCACCGGCGTCCGGGTCCGCGAATACCCCATCACCCTCGACAAGCTCATCCACCGCATGCCCGACGTGGCTTGAGGCGAACCACCGGAAGGCGTCGTCATGCGTCCCAGGATCGTCTGCCACATGGGCAGCTCCATCGACGGCCGGCTCCACCCCAGCCGCTGGACCCCAGCGGCGGCGGGAATCCAGGGCGGGCTGGTCCACCGTCACTATGAGGAGACTGCCGTCCGCCTCGATGCGCAGGGCTGGATCGTCGGACGCACGACCATGGCGGAGATCGCCAAGGGCGTGCCGCAAACGCCGGCCTGCGTTCCCGGGGACCTGCGGGGAACGCATGTCGGCGCGCGGAAGGGGCGGGATCTGGCCGTCGCCATCGATCCGCACGGCAAGGTCCATTACGGCCGGGACGACGTGGGCGGAGACCATGTCGTGGCGGTCCTGGGCGAGGATGTGCCGGACGCCTACCTCGCCGAGCTTCGCGAGGACGGCGTCTCCTATCTCTTCGCGGGGCGCGACGGACGCGACCTCGCCGGCGCGATGGCGACCCTGGGCGCGACCTTCGGCGTGGAGACCCTCCTGCTCGAGGGCGGCGGCATCATCAACGGCGCCTTCCTCAAGGCGGGGTTGATCGACGAGGTCAGCCTGCTCGTTTCGCCGGCCGTGGACGGCCTCGCTGGGGTGCCGACCATCTTCGAGTACCACGGAGAGCCGAACGAACGGCCCGCGGCGGGCAAGGCTCTGCGCCATTTCCACACCGAGACCCTGGAGGGAGGCACCGTCTGGCTTCGCTACCGGGTCGAGGACGCCGAACCGGTGACCGGCTGAGCCCGCATCGGTTGCCGATCGGGTCATGAGACGACATGAAAGAGGCCGCCCTGTCGCCAGGGCGGCCTCTTTCATGTGTCGGGTCCGACCGATGCCGAACCCGGGTTCCGAAGTCGGGGCCCGGTGTCCGGCATCATCCGCCGTGGCGGAGGACGATCCTAGTAGGAGCCGAACTTGTAGTTCAGGCCGGCGCGGATGACGGCGAACTCGGTGCCGTTGCTGCGGTTCGTGAAGCCGGGCTGGCGGTAGACGACGCCGTTGGTGTCGAAGGCGTAGATGCCGGCGTTGCGGTTGTTGTTCTCGAGGTTCACGTACAGGCCTTCGACCTTGAGCGTGACGGCCGAGGACTTGAAGAAGTTCAGGAAGGAGTCGGTGGGGAGGGCGTACTCGAYACCRCCGCCGGCGGCGTAGCCGGTGCGGAAGTCGTCGTTGCCGCGGGCCGTAGAACAGGACCTTGTCGAAGGCGTAACCGATGCGGCCGCGCACGGTGCCGAAGTAGTCGAGGCTGGCGGTGCCGCGGGGATCGACGAAGGTGACGCCGGGGGTGGCGGTGAAGCCGGGGGTCAGGATGGAGTTGGTGCGGTTACGACCGAAGTCGACGTACTGGGCGTCGGCCTCGACGCCGACCACCAGGCCCGAGCCCGGGGTGAACTGGTAGTTGTAGCCGACCTGGCCGCCGCCGGTGAAGCCCTCGTTGGAGNTCGACGTACTGGGCGTCGGCCTCGACGCCGACCACCAGGCCCGAGCCCGGGGTGAACTGGTAGTTGTAGCCGACCTGGCCGCCGCCGGTGAAGCCCTCGTTGGAGCTGTTGGAATAGGCGACCTGCGACGGGCCCACACCACCGGTGACGAGGTTCGGGAAGACGTTGTCGTAGACGTTACGGTCCTGCTTGCCGGTGTCGAAGCCGTAGCCGGCGTTGATACCGAAGTAGAAGCCCGTCCAGGTGAAGACCGGGACCGGAACGAAGACCGGCGGCGCGGCGCGGCGCGGAAGGTCGGCGGCCGAGCGACGGTGGTCAGCGCGGTGAAGGCGNTCGAAGCCGTAGCCGGCGTTGATACCGAAGTAGAAGCCCGTCCAGGTGAAGACCGGGACCGGAACGAAGACCGGCGGCGCGGCGCGGCGCGGAAGGTCGGCGGCCGAAGCGACGGCGGTGAGGCCGGCCAGAACGGTCGAGGCGAGAAGCAGTCTTTTCATGGTGTCCACTGGTCCTGGGATTGGCGAAAGCCGCCGCGCTTGTAGGTCCTGGCAGCCGCGAGGTCTGTCGCTTTCCTGCAACAAGGCCTCTGATACGGCCTCACCCGTCAATGAACGGTAAAGGTTAGCCCCAGTTGGGCGATGGGCCTGACCGTCCGTGCGTTCGCGCACATCACGCCGATCTTCACGATCGCCGGCGTGCTACAGCCTGTCACACCGCCTGAATGCTTGCTTAAGTTAACGAATTGGCAGGATCGTGCCGGTCAGGGCACGTTTCCCCTGGGGGGCGTGACATTTCCCGTCCGAGGTCGGCGTGTCGGCCGTGCGGGTCCGCATGACCGGAAGACCGGCCGGACGTGCCGGTCGCGGTCACCGAAGGGCTTGGCGCAAGGCCCTGCCGCAGATCCCGCTGTGGGAGAAATCGGCATGGGGAGGTTGCGGATAACCCCGTCCCGGCGGGCAGCGCCGATTGACACGCTGTCCCAAGGCTCTAGATGTCCACGCGATGCGCCCGTGCGGCGTTGGGCGAGGCCGACGACCGGGCCGGGGCTCATCGTCGCCATCTGTGACGCTACCCTCCGCGCCGGTCCCTCGATCCACTTCCCGCGCGCAACGGTTTTTTAGAACGATATGTCCTTTGCCGACCTCGGACTGAGCGACAAGGTCCTCCAGGCCGTCACCGCCGCCGGCTACACAGAGCCGACGCCGATCCAGGCCCAGGCCATTCCGCACGTGCTCGCCCGGCGCGACGTGCTCGGCATCGCCCAGACCGGAACCGGCAAGACCGCCGCCTTCACCCTGCCGATGCTGACCATGCTCGAGAACGGACGCGCCCGCGCCCGCATGCCGCGCACGTTGATCCTGGAGCCGACCCGCGAACTCGCCGCCCAGGTGGTGGAGAACTTCGAGCGCTACGGCACCAACCACAAGCTCAACGTGGCGCTCATCATCGGCGGCGTGTCGTTCGGCGACCAGGACGCCAAGCTGATGCGCGGCACCGACGTGCTGATCGCCACGCCCGGCCGCCTGCTCGACCATTTCGAGCGCGGCAAGCTCCTCCTCACCGGCGTCGAGCTCCTCGTCATCGACGAGGCCGACCGCATGCTCGACATGGGCTTCATCCCCGACATCGAGCGCATCGTGAAGATGGTGCCGTTCACGCGCCAGACCCTGTTCTTCTCCGCGACGATGCCGCCGGAAATCGAGCGGCTGGCCGACGTCTTCCTGCACAACCCGCAGCGGATCGAGGTGGCCCGGCCGGCCTCCACCGCCGCCACCATCGTCCAGAAGCTCGTGGCGGTGGGCGCGGAAGGTCACGAGAAGCGCGAGGTCCTGCGCAAGCTCATCCGCGGCGAGGCCGAGCTCAACAACGGCATCATCTTCTGCAACCGCAAGCGCGACGTGGCGCTGCTGCAGAAGTCGCTGGCCAGCCACGGCTTCAACGTGGCCGCCCTCCACGGCGACATGGACCAGCGCGCCCGCACCATCGCGCTCGACGGCTTCCGCTCCGGCGAGGTGCCGCTGCTGGTGGCCTCCGACGTGGCGGCGCGCGGCCTCGACATCCCGGCCGTGAGCCACGTCTTCAACTTCGACGTTCCGCACCACCCGGAGGACTACGTCCATCGGATCGGCCGCACCGGTCGCGCCGGCCGCGCCGGTCACGCCTTCACCCTGGCGAGCCGGGCCGACGAACGCTCGCTCCACGCCATCGAGGCGCTGATCGGCCAGCCGATCCCCTGGGCCGAGGGCGATCTCGCCACCCTGCCGGAAGCCACCGGCGAGGAGGCGGAGCCCCGCAGCCGCCATCGCGGCAAGGCCGCCGATGCCCCCCGGCGCGGACGAGGCGGCGCGGCCAAGCGCTCCGAACCTTCGCGCTCCGAACCTTCGCGGTCCGAGCCTTCGCGGTCCGAGTCCTCCGATGCCGACATGCCCCGCTCGTCCCGCGGTCGCCGCGCATCGAAGCCCAGCATCGAGGTCGTCGAGGCGCCGGCCGCCGACGTGCAAGCCGTCGCGGAGGTCGAGCGCGACCGCAAGCCCCGCGAGGCCCAGCCCCGCCGTCGCGAGGCCCAGCCCCGCGAAGCCCAGCAACCCCGCGAGCCACGGCCCGCGGCCGCCGCTCCCCGCCAGGAGCGTGTTCGCGACGAGCGCCGCCCCCCTGCCGCCGCCCGCCGCCGCAACGAGGATGAGGACGGCGATTCGCCGGTGGGTCTCGGCGCGCACGTGCCGGCCTTCCTGCTGAGGCCCGCGCCGGTCAAGCCGCGCAAGGACTGAGCGCGACCCATATCGCTCCCCGCCCGATGCGGCGGGGAGAAGCTTGGCCGGTCGCCTTAACGCGATCTCCACCATCGTCCCACATCCTGCGGTCGACTCGAGACACGGCTCACCAACGCGCCGGATCGTCGTCAGCGGATGGTCTAGCGGATGAGCAGCGCCCCCCATGGAGACCGGGAACGAACCTTCGCCCTGGCCGAGCGGGCGAACGAACTGATGCGCGATTACGGTTCCTCCGCCACGCCACGCGCCTACACGGTCTGGTACACCTACGTCGCGGGGGCGCAGCCCCTCATGAACGATGCCATCAAGCGTCTCACCGCGCAGCAGGGCAACCTCACCGACACCGACATCGACTCCCTCTACGAGACCTATCTCGACGGCCGCCGCCTCTCCACCGAAGCCGAGCGGACGAGCACCAACGTGCTCGCCGAGATCGAGGGCATCATGGAGGTGCTCGACCTCTCCCTCGGCTCGACCGCGCAGTACGGGGAATCGCTCAAGGCCCTGTCGATCGACCTCGACGGCTCCGGCCTCAACCGCACCCGCGTGCGCGAGATCGTGGCCGCCCTGGTGACAACCACCCGCGAGGTGTCGGCCAACAACCGCACCCTCGAGGCGCGCATGCGCGACAGCCGCGGCGAGATCGAGACCCTGCGCGAGGCGCTGGAGGCGACCCGGATCGAGAGCCTCACCGACTCGCTCACCGGGCTGGCCAACCGCAAGCACTTCGAGGATTCGCTGGGCAAGCTCGTGGAAGGTGCCGCCCGCCAGGGCGCGCCGGCCAGCCTCGTCGTGATCGACGTCGACTTCTTCAAGCGGTTCAACGATCTCTACGGTCACCTCACCGGCGATCAGGTGCTGCGGCTGGTGGCGATCGTGATGCGCGAGCACGTCAAGGGCCGGGCGACCCTGGCGCGCTTCGGCGGAGAGGAGTTCGGCATCCTGCTGCCCGAGACCGATCGCGCCGCGGCGGTGGAGATCGCGGAAAAGGTCCGCACCAGCGTGATGGGCCGCGAACTCGTCAAGCGGTCCACCGGCGAGTCGCTGGGCAAGATCACGATCTCGCTCGGGGTGGCGACCGCCCGCAGGGGAGAGACGCCGGCCTCGCTCCTGGAGCGGGCCGACATCTGCATGTTCCTGGCCAAGCGCGACGGCCGCAACCGCACGGTGGACGACACCGCCGCGCCCGAATCCCTCGACTTGCCCGACGTGGCCTGACGCCGGTCAGGCGAAGGCGCGCATCATCTCCGGATTGACCGGCGTGATCGCCACGGACTCGCCGCAGCCGCAGGCCGAGGTCTGGTTCGGGTTGTTGAACACGAACTGGGACGACAGCTTCGAGGTCTGGAAGTCCATCTGCGTCCCGAGCAGGAACAGCAGCGCCTTGGGGTCGACGAACACGGTGACGCCGCGATCCTCGACCTTGTCCTCGCCGGGGTTGGGGCCGTCGGCGTATTCCATCGTGTAGGACATGCCGGCGCAGCCGCCGTTCTTCACGCCGACGCGCAGGCCGGCGATGGGCCGGTCGGCATCGGCGATGATCGCCTTGATGCGGTCGGCGGCCGCGTCGGTCAGCGACAGGACCTGGAACTTGGAAGCCATGGTGTCTCTCCGGCAGCCGGGTTCAAGGTCCGGGCGGTTGAGGGTGATCGTCCATCCCGCAAGATAAGGATCGCGGATGGCGCGGTCCACTGCCGTGATGCGGCAGACGTCGCCGCCTTGTGGTATCGTCCACCCGTGGTGGGAGGACCTTATGGCAGACGCCGCGCGCCGAATCATGACGCCAGAGGAATTCTTCGCCTGGCAGCGCGACCAGGACGAACTCTACGAACTCATCGACGGCCACCCCGTACCCCGGCACCGCATGATGACGGGGGCGAGCCTGCAGCACGACCAGGCGACGGTGAACATCATCATCAGTCTGGGAACGCAACTGAAGGGCACACCCTGCCGGCCGACGACAGCCGATGTCGCGATCCGCACCAGCATCACGGACCTTCGACGGCCCGACGTGATGGTGGAATGCGCGGCTCTGGTCCCCGACACCTACGAGGCCCGGGAACCGAAACTCGTCGTCGAAGTGGCCTCGCCGTCGACGACGGCCGTCGACCGGGCGCGCAAGCTCGAAGAGTACAAGCGCCATCCGACGCTTGCCTACATTCTGCTCGTCGAGACGCTGAAGCCCCAGGCCCTGCTCTATGCCCGCCAGGGGGATGTCTGGGCGATTGCAACCTTCGAAGGCGTCGACGCGATCATCGACCTTCCCGCCATCGGCGCGCGGCTCGCGCTCGCCGAGGTTTATGAGGGTCTGACCTTCGCGCCGCGGCGCAACGTGGCGACGGGCGCCTGAGGCCGACCCTCGCAGCGGTCACCACATGTCCAGCGCGATCCTGGCCTCATCGGACATGCGGCTCTGGTCCCACGGGGGATCGAAGACCATGGTGACGGCACAGGATTGGACGCCCGGCACGGCGGCCACCGCCGTCTCGACCCAGCCCGGCATCTCGCCGGCCACCGGGCAGCCCGGGGCGGTCAGCGTCATGTCGATGGCGACCTTGCGGTCGTCGGCGATGTCGACCTTGTAGATCAGGCCGAGCTCGTAGATGTCGGCCGGGATCTCGGGATCGTAGACGCTCTTCAAGGCCGCGACGATGTCGTCGGTCAGGCGGTCGAGCTCCTCGGGCGGGATCGCCGAGGCGGTGGCGATGGCGGGGGTGTTGGCCCCGCCGGTGATGGCGGCGTCGCTCATGGTCCTGTCCTCGTGAGGTCGCGGATCGTTTGTCGATCCGCGCCGTCCGCCGCATGCGCGGCGGCGCGCTGTCGCGCGTATGGCGGGCCTGCCGCCGGGATGTCGAACGTCAGGCGAACATCATCTCGGCCTTGGCCAGGGCCTCGGCGAGGACGTCCACCTCGTCACGGGTATTATACAGCCCGAACGAGGCGCGACAGGTGGAGGTCGCGCCGAACCGGGTGAGCAAAGGCATGGCGCAATGGGTGCCGGCCCGGATCGCCACGCCGTAGCGGTCGATCACGGTGGCGATGTCGTGGGCATGCGCGCCCTTCATCTCGAAGGCGATGACGCCGCCCTTGCCCTTGGCGGTGCCGATCATCCGTACGGAGTTCATCGCCCCGAGGCGCTCCTGCGCGTAGGCGAGCAACGAAGCTTCGTGCGCCGCGATCTTTTCGCGGCCCAGGGTCATCATGAACTCCAGCGCAGCGCCGAGGCCCACCGCCTCGACGATCGCCGGCGTGCCCGCCTCGAACCGGTGGGGCGGGTCGTTGTAGGTGACGAAATCCTCCCCGACCGTGCGGATCATCTCGCCGCCGCCCTGGTAGGGCGGTAGCCGCTCCAGCCATTCCTTCTTGCCGTAGAGCACACCGATACCCGTCGGTCCGTAGACCTTGTGGCCGGTGAAGACGAAGAAGTCGCAATCGAGGGCCTTCACGTCGATGCGCCCGTGGACCGCACTCTGGGCACCGTCGAGGAGCACCGGCACGCCGTGGGCATGGGCGATGCGCACGATCTCGGCCGCGGGCGTCACCGTGCCGAGCACGTTCGACATGTGGGTGATCGCCACCATCCTGGTGCGGGGCGAGAACAGCTTCTCGTACTCCTCAATCAGGAAGTTGCCCTCGTCGTCCACGGGCGCCCACTTGATCACCGCGCCGCGCCGCTCGCGCAAGAAGTGCCAGGGCACGATGTTGGAATGGTGCTCCATGATCGAGAGGATGATCTCGTCCCCCTCCCCGATCTGGCCCATCAGGCCCATGGACGAGGCCACGAGGTTGTAGGCCTCCGTGGCGTTGCGGGTGAAGACGATCTCGTCGGTGGACCCGGCGTTGAGGAACTGGCGCGTGGTCTCGCGCGCGCCCTCGAACCCCTCGGTGGCGGCGTTCGCCATGAAGTGCAGCCCGCGATGGACGTTGGCGTAGCCCGTCTCCATGCAGGCCACCATCGCGTCGATCACCGCGCGCGGTTTTTGCGACGAGGCCGCGTTGTCGAGATAGACCAGGGGCTTGCCGTAGACCTTCTGGGCGAGGATCGGGAACTCGGCCCGGATCGCCTGGACGTCGTAGGGGGCGGATGGAACGGGTGCGTTCATGTCTCGACTTTCCAAAACAGGAGTCGGGTGACGAACCCACCCTGTCCCTCATCCTGAGGTGCTGCAAAGCAGCCTCGACCGAGGGCTTCAGAACCCCTGTGCGAACGGGCGGCCTCTTTCGAAGCCTCCGCTGCGCTCCGGCACCTCGGGATGAGGTCGCGGGGTGGGTCGGGCATCCGCAGATCGGCCTCGCTTTCGAGGTCGGTCTGCGATTTTCTCTAGCCCCGCGCTTTCAGCCACGCCTCGACGGTGCCGATCAGCGCATCGCGCGCGCCCTCGTGGCTCACCGACTCGATGGCGGCGCCCAGAAACGCCTGCACGAGCAGGCTCTCGGCTTCCGCCTTCGGCAGCCCGCGCTGCATGAGGTAGAACAGGAGGTCGTCGTCCAGGGCGCCGCAAGTGGCGCCGTGGCCGCAGGCGACGTCGTCGGCGAAGATCTCGAGCTCGGGCTTGTTCATCATCTGGCCCTCGTCGGACAGGATGAGACAGGCCGACATCATCTTGCCGTCGGTCTGCTGGGCCGCCTGCTGGACGATGATCTTGCCCTGGAACACGCCGGTGGCGGCCCCGTCCACCACGGTCTTGAACAGCTCGCGGCTGATTCCTCCGGTGGCGGCGTGGTCGGCGAGGAACGTGGTGTCGGCGAGCTGCTTGCCGTTGAGCATGGCAGCACCATTGACCACCGCGCGGCCATCGGCTCCCGCGAAGTTCAGGTAGACCTGATGGCGCGAGAGCACGGCTCCCACCACCACGTTGACGGTCTCAACCGCCGAAGCGGCCCCGAGCTTGACCGACAGCGTCGACAGCGCCACCGCCTCGCGCCCTTCCGCGTTGAGGCGGGCGTGCCGGAAAGTCGCCCCATCGGCCACCATCACGTCGACGGCGTCGTTAGGCTGGTAGGCGACACCGTCCGGTCCCTCGTGGCTCTCCAGGATCAGCGCCTCGGCACCCTCCCCCAACGTCACCAATACCCGGGTGGCGGTGGAATAGGCGTCAGGCCCGGTGCCGACGAAGCGCAGGTGCAGCGGCGCCTCGACCTTGGCTCCGGCCTCCACCGCGATCAGCGCGCCGTCCGCCAGGAAGGCGGTGTTGAGCTGATAGATCGCGTTCTCCGAGGCCTGGCGCACGGGCGTCAGCTGGTCGAGGAGGGCATGCCCCTCCGTGAGGGCCCGCGTCAGCGGCGTCACGGTGATGCCGGCCGGGATGCGTCCGAGGTCGGATTCCGCCTCGATCAGGTGTCCGTTGACGAACGTGAGCCGGACCGCCTCGATCCCCGCAAAGCCCTTGGCCTCGGCGGACGCCGCCTTGGCGACCTCGGCCGATGGCATTTCCGCCGGATGGGCGGCATCGCGGAACGCGGAGCGCAGGTCCGTATACTTGAAGGCTTCGACCCGCCGGGTCGGCAGGCCCACCGCCTCGAAGTAGCGGAACGCCTCCTCGCGGGCGATCGACACGCCCGTGGGGTACTTCATCTTCGTGGCTTCGAAGAGCTTCGACAGGCCGGTCTCGGCCGCGGTGCGGAGCGGAGTGATGTCGGCCATCTCAGGCGGCCTCGCCCGTGCGGTACTCGGCGTAGCCGGAGGCTTCGAGGGCCTTGGCCAAGTCCTTGTCGCCGGACTTCACGATGCGCCCCTGCGACATGACGTGGACCACGTCCGGCACGATGTAGTCGAGCAGGCGCTGGTAGTGGGTGATGACGAGGAAAGAGCGGCCCTGCGCGCGCAGCGCGTTCACGCCTTCCGAGACGATGCGCAGGGCATCGATGTCGAGGCCGGAATCGGTCTCGTCGAGCACGCAGAACTTCGGCTCGAGGAGCGCCATCTGCAGGATCTCCATGCGCTTCTTCTCGCCGCCGGAGAACCCGACGTTGAGGGCGCGCTTGAGCATCTCCTTGTTGATCTCCAGCTTCTCGGCAGCCGCGTTCACCTTGCGGATGAAGTCGGGGGTCGAGAGCTCGCCCTCGCCGCGCGCCCGGCGCTGGGCGTTGAGGGTCGCCTTGAGGAAGGTCATGGTGCCGACGCCGGGAATTTCCAGCGGGTACTGGAAGGCGAGGAACACGCCCGAGGCCGCGCGCTCGTCGGGGCTCATCTCGAGGATGTTGACGCCGTCGAGCAGGATCTCGCCGCTGGTGACCTCGTAATCCTCCTTGCCGGCGATGACGTAGGACAGGGTCGACTTGCCCGAGCCGTTCGGCCCCATGATGGCAGCGACCTCGCCGTCGTTCACGGTCAGATTGAGCCCGTTGAGGATCTGCTTGTCCTCGATGGCGACGGTGAGGTTCTTGATTTCGATCATTGAAGTTTAGTCCCGATTTCGATGCATGACGCCGACGCGCGAATGGGGTCGAAGCGTCAGAAGAATTTTTGAAGAGCCGCGATCACGGCGACAGCAGCGCCAATAATCGCACCAAGCTTCACGGTCATTCGGAGTTCGAGTTCACGCAACGATGCGTCGATCTCTTTCTTCAGTTCGTTCAAATCCGCCTTGGTGGCGGAGTCAGCAAGGATCATGTCCCGCGCCAACTCGGCATGAGCAATGGCCTGCTCGCGCCCGACACCCACCTGTTCGAGGCGCTGGGTGAACTTGAGGGTGTCGAACGCGAAGGCCATGGCGTCCTCGTCAGCCCACCGAGCCTTCGAGGCTGATCGAGATCAGCTTCTGGGCCTCGACGGCGAACTCCATCGGCAGCTGCTGCAGCACGTCGCGGACGAAGCCGTTGACGATGAGCGCGGTCGCCTCCTCGTTGGAGAGGCCGCGCTGCTGGCAGTAGAACATCTGGTCTTCCGAGATCTTCGAGGTGGTGGCCTCGTGCTCGAACTGCGCGGAGGAGTTCTTCGACTCGATGTACGGCACGGTGTGCGCGCCGCACTGGTCGCCGATCAGCAGCGAATCGCAGTTCGTGAAGTTGCGCGCGCCCGTGGCCTTGCGGTGCGCGGACACCAGCCCGCGATAGGTATTCTGCGAACGGCCCGCGGAAATCCCCTTCGAGATGATCCGGCTGGTGGTGTTCTTGCCCAGATGGATCATCTTGGTGCCGGAATCGACCTGCTGCATGCCGTTCGACACCGCGATCGAGTAGAACTCGCCCCGCGAATTGTCGCCGCGCAGGATGCAGGACGGGTACTTCCAGGTGATCGCCGAGCCGGTCTCGACCTGCGTCCACGAGATCTTCGAGTTGGCGCCGCGGCAATCGCCGCGCTTGGTCACGAAGTTGTAGATGCCGCCCTTGCCTTCGTTGTCGCCGGGGTACCAGTTCTGCACCGTCGAGTACTTGATCTCGGCGTCATCGAGCGCCACGAGCTCGACCACGGCGGCGTGGAGCTGGTTGTCGTCGCGCTTCGGGGCGGTGCAGCCCTCGAGGTACGAGACGTAGGAGCCCTTGTCGGCGATGATCAGCGTGCGCTCGAACTGGCCGGTGTCGCGCTCGTTGATGCGGAAATAGGTCGACAGCTCCATCGGGCAGCGCACGCCCGGCGGAATGTACACGAACGACCCGTCGGAGAAGACCGCCGAGTTGAGCGTCGCGAAGAAGTTGTCCGTCACCGGCACGACCGAGCCGAGATACTTCTTGATGAGGTCCGGGTACTCGCGAATGGCTTCCGAGATCGGCATGAAGATCACGCCGGCCTTCGACAGCTCGGCCTTGAAGGTGGTGGCCACCGAGACCGAGTCGAACACCGCGTCGACGGCGACCCGGCGCTCGGGGGCGATGCCCTCCAGCACCTCGACCTCGCGCAGCGGAATGCCGAGTTTTTCGTACGTTTTCAGAATTTCTGGATCGATTTCATCCAAGGACATGGCGGCAGGCCGCTTCGGGGCCGCATAGTAATAAATATCCTTGTAGTCGACCTTGTCGTAGGAGACGCGGGCCCAGTCGGGCTCCTGCATGGTCTGCCAGCGCTTGTAGGCGTCGAGGCGCCAGGCCAGCATCCACTCGGGCTCTTCCTTCTTGGCCGAGATGAAACGGATCACGTCCTCGGAGATGCCCTTCTCGGACTTCTCCATCTCGATGGTGGTCTCGAACCCGTACTTGTACTGGTCGAGGTCGATCGAGCGGACCCGGTCGATGGTTTCCTGCACTGCAGGCATGGGACGTCTCCTGACCGCCCCGGCTTCAAGGGCCGGGGGTTTGCAAACGGATGGCGTGGACGGCGGCGATCATGCCGCGCGACCCTGCCGGTGATATAGGGCGGCGATGAGCCGTTCTAAGGTGACAAGGGCGCGCGTGACGTCGCTTTCCACGCTGTTCCACCCGAGACTGACGCGCAGCGCCCCCGCGGCCAGCGCAGGGCCGACGCCCATCGCCGCGAGCACGTGGGAGCGTGCGACCTTGCCCGATGCGCAGGCCGAGCCCGACGAGACCGCGAGCCCGGCGAGATCGAGGGCGATGATCGCGGACTCCGCCGTGAGACCCGGCACGGCGAACTGAAGCGTGTTGGGCAGGCGTGGCGCGCCCTGGCCGAACACCACGAGGTCCGGCGCCAGGGCGTACAGGCCCGCCTCGATCCGGTCGCGCCAAGCCGGCACGACGTCCGCGTTCGCCGCCAGCCGTTCGCCCGCGAGCCGGGCCGCCACGCCGAGGCCGACGATCCCCGGCAGGTTCTCGGTGCCCGCGCGCAGGCGCCCTTCCTGACCGCCGCCGCGCAGGAACGGGCCGTCGAGGCCGACGCCGTCCCCGAGCACGATCGCCCCGACCCCCTTGGGGGCCGCGAACTTGTGGCCCGACAGCGTCAGCGCATCGAGACCCGCCGTATCGACCGGGATCTTGCCCACCGCCTGGACCGCGTCGCTGTGGACGAGGGCGCGCCCGTGGGCGCGGGCGAGCGCAATCACCGCGTCGAGGGGCTGGATCACCCCGGTCTCGTTGTTGGCGGCCTGGACGGAGACGAGCACGTCCTCGCCGCACCACTCCGCGAGCGCCGCTTCCAGCGCGTCGAGGCGGATGAGACCGGCGGCGTCCACGGGAATCACCCCGACCCGGGCGGGCGCGAAGCGGTGGCCGTGCAGGACGCAGGGGTGCTCGGTGGCGCCGATTAGGAGCCGGGTCGGGGCGATCCCGTCCCGGCGCACGAGGGCGCCGGACAGGACCGCGTTGGCCGCCTCGGTCCCGCCGCTCGTGAACACCACCCGCTTGGCGGCCGCCCCGACCAGGGCCGCCACCGCGGCGCGGGCCTCCTCCAGGGCGGCGCGGGCGGCGCGGCCCTCCGCATGGATCGAGGACGGGTTCCCGGGCATTGCCAGGGCGCGCGCCACCGCTGCCGCGACCTCCGGGTGAACCGGCGAGGTCGCGTTGTGGTCGAGATAGGCCCGGGGAAGACGGGAAGCCTGCATCGCGGTCCGAACCGACAAATCCTTGCTTTCGACCCCCGCGACCATGCTAAGGCCCGCGGGACACCACCGACGGTCCGTTTCTGCGGACATCGGCGACCGAACGGCCCCACGGACGGGGCCTGTCCAGTCTAGAACGATTCCAATCGTCTGGAATTATTCTAAGCGTGCTTTTAGGAACGTCGCCCCGCGAGTCAAGGCGGGGCGCCGCCGCGCCTCGCGTCCGGGCTACGGCGTCGTTCCCCGGCGGCGGCGACAGGAGTTGTGAGAAGAGCCATGCCCGAAGTCATCTTCACCGGCCCGGCCGGACGTCTCGAAGGACGCTACCAGGCCCCCAAGAGGAAGGGCGCCCCCATCGCCATCGTGCTGCATCCGCACCCGCAGTTCGGCGGCACGATGAACAACCAGATCGTGTACAACCTGTTCTACACGTTCGCGAACCGGGGCTTCGCGGCCCTGCGCTTCAATTTCCGCGGTGTCGGCCGCAGCCAGGGCAATTTCGACCACGGCACCGGCGAGTTGTCGGATGCGGCCTCCGCCCTCGACTGGGTGCAGGCGGTCAATCCCGAGGCACGGGCCTGCTGGATCGCCGGCGTCTCCTTCGGCTCGTGGATCGGGATGCAACTCCTGATGCGCCGGCCCGAGATCGAGGGCTTCATCTCGATCGCGGCCATGGCCAACCGCTACGACTTCACCTTCCTGGCGCCTTGCCCCTCCTCGGGCCTGTTCGTCCACGGCTCCGAGGACCGGGTCGCCCCGGCCCGCGAGGTGATGCCGGTGATCGAGAAGGTGAAGACCCAGAAGGGCGTCATCATCGAGCACCAGATGGTGGAGGGCGCCAACCATTTCTTCGATGGCAAGGTCGACGAGTTGACCCAGACGGTGGACACCTACCTCGACAAGCGGCTGGGTCCGAAGGATCAGGTGGGGTGAACGACGGCGGTCAGGCCGGTGTGTCGCGCCAGGGGTTGAGCAGGACGACGCCCGTCCGCGCGTAGTCACCCGTGTCGCGGGTGACGAGCGTGAGCCCGTGATGGATGGCCGTCGCCGCAATGATCAGGTCGGGCTGAGAGAAGGTATGGCCGGTCTTCCGGCCTTCCTCGACCAGAAGCCGCCACCGGAACATCACGTCCTCGGTGATCCCGAGAACCCGTCCCTCGAAAAGGGGCCGGACCTTCAACGCGAGCCAGTCGTTCAGCTCGGTCCGGCGCCCGATGTCGGCGACGCGCTCGATGCCGAAGCGGATCTCGGCGAGCGTTGCCGTGCTGACGTAGAGCCGGTGGAGGGGTTCTCCGGCGACGAAGGCGATCACCTTCGCTTCGGGCCTCGGGCGTCTCAACTCCGATAGGACGTTCGTATCGAGCAACCAGCCTGTCACAGGACCACGTCGCGTACGGGCATGACGGTCCGGTCCGGCTCGATATCGACCTCGCAGTGTGGTGAGGCCTGCATCGCGGCGACGAGCGCCTCGCCGGTGCGATCCCCCTTCAAGCTGTGAAACTCTTCGACGGAGATGACCACGACCTCGTCACGTCCATGCACCGTGACGTGTTGTGGACCTTCACTGCGAACGCGGCGCACGAGTTCGCTGAACCGGGCCTTGGCATCCTGTAGCGGCCAGCGCCCGGACTGGCGTACTGAATCGAAGGAGCCGAGCGATCTGGTCATAACGACCAGATTATCACGGCCCGGATGATCGGCCAACACGACGCCCTGGGGTCCGATCACCTCTCTCCCCGTCGCAGGACTGCGCGCTGTACCCGCTTGCCAGTCGCTCCAAAACCGTCTTTCGCCCCTGTGCCTGTATCGACCGTCATCATGTGACGGCACGGATCTGGTTCCGCCGATGGTGAGGCCACCCGTCCGCGGCTGGTCCGTCTCTCATGCCGCCCCGTGCACCACCGGCACCGCCGGCGCGCCCTCCCATTCCGAATGCGCGGGGATCGACTCGCCCTTCATGACGATGGTGAGCGGGCGCAGGCGTGCGTAGTCGCCGACCTTGGTGTCGTAGAGGACCGTCGAGAAGGCGCCGACCGAGACGCCCGTGCCGACCACCACCCGGCCGACCTTCATGATCCGGTCCTCGTAGAGGTGGGTCTGGAGCGCCGAGGTACGGTTGATCGTGCAGTAGTCGCCGATGGTGACGCAGTCGAACTCGGTGATGTCGGTGGTGAGCATGCACACGCCCTTGCCCACCTTCACGCCGAGCAGCCGCAGCATCCACGGCAGGAACGGGGTGCCCTGGAGGTGTTCGAGCAGCACCTTGCCGGCCAGCCCCCAGTAGAGCACCGCCACGGCCTCGGTGCGCATCGCCCACCACGACCACATCGGCTGCATGCCGGGCTTGTAGACGCCCATGAGCAGCCATTTCACCGCGATGACGGTGAAGGACTGGATGAAGGCGATGGCGACGCTGACGGCCACGAAGCTGACGGCGAGCCCGGTCCAGTCCTGCGCCAGGATCGCCGGGTAGAAGTAGAAGTCGATCGCCGAGATCGCCAGGGTGATGAACAGCATCGGCGAGAACGAGGTCGAGAGCGCCTCGAAGGCGCCGCGGCGCAGCTTGGGCCCCCACCCCGGCTCGTAGGTTTGGGCGAGCGAGCCGAGGTCGACCCGCTGGCGCGAGGGCAGCTTGATCGGTGGCGAGCCGAACCAGGTGTCGCCCGGCGCCATCATGGCGTTGGCCGGAGGCTTGGACTTGATGCCGATCAGCACGTCGTCGGGGATGATCGCCCCCGGCGGCACCACCGCGTCGTTGCCCACGAAGACGCGCGCCCCGGTGCTGACCTCGTGCAGGTGCATCCAGCCGCGGCGGATCTCCTCCTCGCCGAACACCACCTCGTCGGCGATGAAGTTGCGCGCGCCGATGTCGGCGAGGTCGTAGCGGCCGGCCAGATTGGTGGAGATCTCCGCCCCCTGCCCCATCCGGGCGCCCATCAGCCGGTACCAGGTCCGCATGTAGACGGTGGCGAAGAGCGAGGAGAGGGTCTCCAGCGTCACCTCGGCGGCCAGCGCCACCAGCCACTTGCGCAGGTAGAAGCCGCTGTGGATCGAGTGGGTGCCCGACGAGACCCGCGGCAGCACCACCCAGCGGATGCCCGCGATCAGGAGCACCGTGCCCGCCGTCATCAGCATGGCGGTGGGCCAGGTCAGCAGGGGCAGGTACCAGTGGTAGTCGATGTCGGTGAGCGTGCCGAGGGAATCGCTCATCTGGTCGAAGATGTAGAAGGCCGGGAAGATCGGCAGCAGGCCCACGGCCGGGATCGCCGCGAGGAGGAAGGCGTAGACCAGCGCGAAGCCGGCCCGGCGCCGGGCCGAGGCCGGCGCCGCCTCGGGCAGGGCGGAAGGGTCGGCCATGCCGACCTTGGCGCCGGGCGATCCATCCCAGATCTCGGCCGGCCCGACCACCGTGCCGGTGGGGACCGTGGTGAGGTCGGCGATCTCGGCGTGGTCGCCGATCACCGTGCCGGGGCCGATGACGCAGGAGGTGCCGATGGCGACGTCGCGGCCGATGCTGACGGTGCCGATGACGAGTTCGTCGCCCACCACCTCGGCGTTGGCGACGACGAGGCGCCCGCCGAGCGACGCCCCGGCGCCGATGCTGAGGAGATCGGGCGCACCGACCTCGATGTCGGAGATCAGCGCGTCCCGGCCGATCCTGGCGCCGAGCAGGCGCAGGAACAGGACGATGGCCGGCGAGCCCTGCAGCCACTTGATGTGGACCAGCGGCACCAGGCGCTGCGTCAGCCACCAGCGGTAGTAGTAGACGCCCCAGAGCGGATAGCGCCCCGGCTTTGTGCGCCCGAGGATCAGCCATTTGGCCGCCACGGCGATGCAGGCGGTGACCGCGTTGATGCCGACGTACACCAGCAGCATCACGGCGAGTTCGCCGAAGAAGCCCATGCCGCCGCCGGTGAGCAGCAGGTAGGTGACGAAGATGCCGAGCCATTGCGCGGTGGCGAGCGCGATGACGAAGGGCAGCGCCGCGGCCTGGGCCAGCCCGCACAGGGCGCGCCGCAGGAGGGGCGGCGGCGCGAAGGACAGGTCGCGCGCCGCCATCTGCGTGCCGGCCCCGCCGGTGCGGACGATCAGCGCGTCGGCGATCGCCCGCAGGGTACGCCGGGCATAGACGTCCTGCAGGGTGATCGCGGCCAGAGCCGGCGCCTCGCGCACGGCGCCCACGAAGCGGGCGGCCAGCAGCGAATGGCCGCCGAGGTTCGTGAAGAAATCCGCCTCGAACGGGATCGCCTGGTTGCCGAAGACCTGGGTCGCGGCCGCCAGCAGGGCGGCCTCGGTCTCGTTGGCGGGCGGCTCCTGCTCGCCCGAGACGTCGGCGACGGTCAGGGTCGCTGCCCGCAGGGCCTTGCGGTCGACCTTGCCGGAGGTCAGGCGCGGCAGCACCTCCACCACCTCCACGTGCCCGGGCACCATGTAGGGCGGCATCTGCTCTAAGAGCGTCCGGCGCAGCTGCCCGGTATCGATGACGCCGCTGCGCTCGGGCACCAGGAAGGCCACCAGCCGGTCGATGCCGTCGTCGGCGCGCAGCACCACCGCCGCCTGGTTGATGCCGGCCTGCGCCTGGATGCGCGATTCGATCTCGCCGAGCTCCACCCGGAAGCCGCGGATCTTGACCTGGTCGTCGATGCGGCCGTGGAAGACGATGCGGCCGGCGCCGTCGAGGGAGACGGCGTCCCCCGAGCGGTAGAGGACCGGATCGATGCCGCCCTCGGAAAACGGATTGGCGACGAACTTCTCCGCCGTCAGCTCGGGCCGCTGGAGGTAGCCCTCCGCGACGCCGGGGCCGCCGATCAGCAGTTCGCCCTGCTGGCCGTGCCCCAGGAGGTCCAGGGCCTCGCCCACGACGTAGACCGAATAGTTCGGGATCGGGCCGCCGATGGTGACGGGCTCGCCCGGCCGCATCTCCGCGGCCGTGGCCACCACCGTCGCCTCGGTCGGCCCGTAGGTGTTGAACAGTTTTCGCGACCCCGTCGCCCAGCGCGCGATCAGGGGTTCCGGCAGGGCCTCGCCGCCCAGCAGGATCAGGCGCACCGTGGGCAAATCGTGCGAGAGCATCGCGAGCAGGGTCGGCACGGTGTCGAGGACGGTGACGCCGCCGCGCGCGATCAGCCCCGGCAGCGCCTCGACGTCGCCCATCATCGCGGGCGAGGCCACGAACAGGGTCGCGCCCACGAGATAGGGGACCCAGATCTCCTCCATCGAGAGGTCGAAGGCCACCGAGGCGCCCTGGAACACCACGTCGTCCGGGCCGATGCCGTAGAGCGCGTTTCCCGAGCGCAGGAAGTGGCAGATGTTGGCGTGGCTGATGACGATGCCCTTGGGCACGCCGGTCGAGCCCGAGGTGTAGATGAGGTAGGCCGGGTGTCCCGAGGTCAGGCCGGCGGCCCTGGCATCGGCGGGGGGCGCGTCCGCCGGGGTGGCGGCCAGAAGCGCCGCCACGGTCAGGGCCGGGGCGGCGTCCGGGGCCTGTCCGGCGAGGGCGTCCGAGACCAGCAGGGCCTTGGCCGCGGCGTCGGCCAGGCAGATCCCGACGCGGTCGGCGGGGGCTTCGGCGTCGAAGGGCAGCCAGGCCGCACCCGACAGGGTGATGCCGATCTGCGCCACCAGCAGCTCCGGCCCGCGGGCCATCCACAGGCCGACCACGTCGCCGGGGCCGATGCCGCGATGGGAGAGCCCCCTGGCGATGGCGCCCGCCTGCGCGGCGACCTCGGCATAGGAAAGGTTCGGATGGCGGCCGTCCGCCCCGTGCCGCGCACCGTCGACGAGGGCCGGATGGCCCGGCCGCGCCCGCGCGCTGGCGAGGAAGATCTCGGCCAGGACCTCGTCGCGGATCAGGTCGGGGCGGGCCTCGCCGTGCAGGACGGCACGGCCGGTGATGGGCGCCGATACCGTCCGGCTCGTCTCGGCGAGGTCGCTCATCCGCTGCTCCGCTCGACAACCACCGGATGTCCGGCGGCGTCCACTGGTCGTCCGGGCCGTGCCCCGTCAAGGGCGCCACGACCCCCGGCGCCGCGCGTCTAGCACGTTTGCACGTCGCTCCAGAACCAAAGGTGAGGCGGGATTCAGGCCCAGCGCCAGCCGGTGCGATCGAGCACCAGCACGCCGCCCTGGCGGATACCGATGCGCGGCGCCTGCCCGATGCCGAGATAGCCGAGGCTCACCAGCACGGCCCGCGCGATGCCGCCGTGGGCCACCATCACCGTGGTGCGGTCCAGTGCCGCCAGGGCGGGGGCGACACGCTCGGCGAGCATGGCGTAGCTCTCCGCCCCCTCCCCCGGCGGCCGGTAGCCCCAGCGGTCGCGGTCGCGCGCCAGCGCCCTGGCGCGGTCCCAGCGCCGGATCTCCGACCAGGTCGAGCCTTCCCAGGCGCCGAAGCTGATCTCCTTGAGGCGGTCGTCGGTGCGGTAGGCGGCGGGGTCGAGGGCGAGGTGGCCGCGCAGGGCCTCCATCGTCCGGCGGGTGCGCGCGAGCGGGCTCGCCACGTAGTCCGCCCCGTCGAGGGCGTCGCCGGCGACGCCGCGGAGGCTGGCGGCGGCCTCGGCGGCCTGGCGCAGCCCTTCCGCGTTCAAGGCGATGTCGCGCTGGCCCTGTAGCCGCCCTTCCGCGTTCCAGTCGGTCTGGCCGTGGCGGACGAAATAGATCGTTGGTCGCACGCTCACGGCGCCGGTCGCCCGTCCCGAACGCTGGAACGGCCGGGCGCGATTCCGGAACGGCCAAGCCTGTCGGTCGTTGTCACCCTCGCGTCCCTCTTCGATTCTCGCCACCGACGCGGTGATGGGGGTGAGCGCGAGTCTCATGATGTCGGGCCGGTGCGGCAAGCGCCAAACCGGCCTCATCAACGTGAAAGCCGACCCCATGCCGCGACAGGGTGATGCATCGCACAAACACGGCAGGCCGGGCGGCAGGCCGCCCTCCTCCGCGGAATGGGCGCGGGCGATGGCGCGCGAGGCCGCCCTGGCGCCGGACGCGATCCCGGCGCCGGCGGTGGTGCCCGCGGTGCCCGGCAGCGTCCTCGCCTGGCCCGGCCGGCGTTTCGACCTCGCCACGGTCGACCCCGATGCCGACGGCGGCCTCGACAAGGCCGAGGCCAAGGCGGCGCTCGGCGCCGAGCGCGAGCGCATCCGCACCCTGCAGGAGCGGCTCTACGCCGAGCGCCGCCAGAGCCTGCTCGTGGTGTTCCAGGCCATCGATACCGGCGGCAAGGACGGGACGATCCGCTCGGTGTTCGAAGGCGTGAACCCGCAGGGGTGCCGGGTGTGGTCGTTCAAGGTGCCGAGCTCGGAGGAGCGCGACCACGACTTCCTGTGGCGCTACCACCACAAGGCCCCCGGCCGCGGCATGATCGGCGTGTTCAACCGCAGCCATTACGAGGACGTGCTGGTGGTGCGGGTGAAGGATCTCGAGCCGGAGGCGGTCTGGCGCCCGCGCTACGGGCTCATCAACGCCTTCGAGCAGATGCTGACCCTGTCGGGCACCACGGTGCTCAAGTTCTTCCTGCACATCTCCAAGGACGAGCAGAAGGAGCGCCTGGAGGCCCGTATCGCCGACCCCGAGAAGCACTGGAAGTTCGACGCCGCCGATCTCGTGGAACGCCGCTCCTGGGACGCCTACCAGACCGCCTTCGGCGACGCTCTCGGCCTGTGCTCGACGCCCTACGCGCCGTGGCGGGTGGTGCCGGCCAACCGCAAGTGGTTCCGCAACCTCGTCATCGCCCGCACCATCGCCGACACCCTCGAGGCGATGGACCCGCATTATCCCGACGCGCAGGAGGGTATCGCGGGGCTGACGGTGCCGGATTGAAGGACGCACCCAGATGGACGTGCGGCTATCCGATCGCGTGACGCGGCTTCAGCCGCGCGAGGCGGGCCGGCAGCATCCGGTCGATTGCATGTCCGATCCGGGCGCTGTGGCGCTGGTAGAGGAGGCCGGCACCGATCATCGCGAGCCCGATCAGGGACAGGCCGAAGGGAAACAACAGCGAATCCGCGAAGACCCGATGGGAGAGGTGACCGAGATAGAGGGCGAGTCCGATCGCGCCGAAGAGGGCGTAGACCCGCCGCGAGAGAAAGATCGAGACCGCGACGAGGCCGGCGTTGAGGAGAGCATAGAGCGCTCTTGCGACCTCGCTCGACGAATCCTGCGCCGTGAGCGCTCCCCAGAACGTCGCGATTCCGGCGAGGTGCAGCCAGAACGCGTAGTCGGCGCGGCTCTGGCGCAGGTCGACCGCCCAGGCGAAGACGATCAGGCCGAGGCCGAACCACAGGGAGATCGCGCGGCGTGTCTCCCAGTCGCTTTGCGAGTTCGCGATCCAGACCGCGATGTCCATCGAGACGAACCAGAGCGTCACCGCCGCGACCATCGCGAGGAAGCCGAAGCGGTGGAAGCGCAAGGCGAGGGCGGTGGCGGCGAGGGTCGCGATCTCCATCGGGAGCCAGCCCGCCTTGATCCAGAGGAAGAAATCCCGGTAGTTGCCCGGCCTGTCGGCCGTCCCCCATCCCCCGCTCTCCTGGATGCCGTAGACCGCGAGCGGCGTCATCGCGACGGCACAGGTGATCAGGAGGCCGCCGGGGATCGGCAGCTTGCGGACATGCCAGAGATGGCGGCCGGCGGCCACGAAGGCGGCGGCATAGACGAGTGCGGTCGCGGTCAGGGCCGGGCCGCCCATGAGGCCGAAGGCGAGGGTCGAGAACAAGCCCATCGCCGCCATGACGACCAGCGCCCCGGCATACCAGAGCACGTGGGCGAGATCGAAGACCGCCCGCGCAGCCCCGGCCGAAGCGGCAAGCGCGAACGCCGGAACGGCCTGCGACGCATAGAAGGCCGCGAGCGTCTCGGCCTGGTCGGGGGTGATGATCCCGGCCTCGGCCGCCGCCTCGAAACGCGATGGGATGGCGCTCATGTCGGAGTTCCGCGGCCGTCGGACCTCCGGCTTACGCCGCCGGCCCTCGGACGAACGAGCGAAACCGCACTTCCGTCGCCAACGATCGGCGAAGACCGTCCTCGCTCAATCCTTGTCGAGCGACAGGTCCGGCGCGTCCGGGTTCTTCATCCCCACCACGTGATACCCGGCGTCGACGTGCAGGATCTCGCCGGTCATGCCGCGGGACATGTCGGAGATGAGGTAGCTCGCGGTCTCGCCGACTTCGTCGATGGTCACGGTGCGGCGCAGGGGGGCGTTGTACTCGTTCCACTTGAGGATGTAGCGGAAGTCGCCGATGCCCGAGGCGGCCAGCGTCTTGATCGGCCCGGCCGAGATCGCGTTGACGCGGATCTTCGAGGGACCGAGGTCGGCGGCGAGGTAGCGCACCGAGGCCTCCAGCGCCGCCTTGGCCACGCCCATCACGTTGTAGTGCGGCATCCATTTCTCGGCGCCGTAGTAGGTCAGCGTCAGCAGCGAGCCGCCGTTGGGCATCAGCTTCTCGGCGCGCTGGGCGATGGCCGTGAACGAGTAGCAGGAGATGAGGAGCGACTTCGTGAAGTTGCCCTCCGAGGTCTCGACGTAGCGCCCGGTGAGCTCGTCCTTGTCGGAGAAGGCGATGCAGTGGACGACGAAGTCGATCCCCTCGGGGAACACCTCGGCGGCGGCGGCGAACACCGCGTCGATGGAGGCCGGGTCGGTGACGTCGCAATGGCCGACCACATGGGCGTCGAGCTCGCGCGCCAGGGGCTCGACCCGCTTCTTGAGGGCGTCGCCCTGGTAGGTGAAGGCGAGCTTGGCGCCGTGCGCGTGCGCGCTCTTGGCGATACCCCAGGCGATCGAACGGATGTTGGCGACACCGAGCACCAGGCCGCGTTTGCCGGCCAGGAGTCCGCCGACGTGATCGTGAACCGGGTTCGTATCCGCCATGAATCACCTGATCGAGGGGCCGCGGCGCATCCGGGCGGACCTCCCGCTGGTGGGCCCCCCGGAGGACCGGACGGCCCTTGCGCGAGAGGCATCCTTAGCGGACGCCCGCGGGCGACGGAAGTCCGCCCGTCGCGGTGAACCGGCAATCGGGCGAACCCGGTCGCCCCGCGCGCTCACGCCTGTCCGGCGTCGGCCCGGGCCTGTCGACGGGCGCGGGCGTAGTCGGTCAGGGCCGCGTCCTCGGCGGCGGGCAGGGCGACGGCGGTGGTGGCCAGGAGGTCGCCGCGGCTGCCGTCCTTCCTGGGCAGACCCTTGCCCTTGAGGCGGAAGGTCCGGCCCGAACTCGTCATCGCGGGCATCTTCATCTCCACCGCCCCGGTCAGGGTCGGCACCCGGATCGCCCCGCCGAGGATCGCGTCCTCGAGCGGCACCTCGACGGTGGTGCGCAGGTCCGCTCCCTCCATCCGGAAGGCGGCGTGCGGCAGGATGCGGATGGTGAGGAGCGCGTCCCCGGGCTCCGCGCGCGGGCCGCCGGGCTGGCCGAGCCCGCGCAGGCGGATCACCTGGCCGTCGCTGACGCCCTTGGGCACCATCACGTCGACCTCGCGCCCACCCGGCAGGCCCAGGCGCAGCTTCTCCTCGCTGGCGACCTGCTCCAGGGTGACGCTGAGCTCGGCGGCCACGTCCTCGCCACGCTGGGCGCCCCCGCGCGCCGCACCGGGCCCTGCCCCGCCGCCGGTGCGGAACGCCTCGCCGAAGAGGTGCGAGAAGATGTCTTCGCCGATCCCGCCACCGCCACCGCCGCGCGAGCGGGCGGCGCTCTCGAAGTCGAACCCGCCGGCGCGCGCACCCTGGCCACCGCCGAAGCCGCCGAACCCCTCGAAGCCGGTGGCGCGGGGCTTGCCGTCGGCGTCGATCTCGCCGCGGTCGAACTGGGCGCGCTTGGCCGCGTCGCCCAGGATCTCGTAGGCGGAATTCGCCTCCGAGAACCGGTCCTTGGCCTTGGCGTCGCCGGCGTTGCGGTCGGGGTGATAGGTCTTGGCGAGCCGGCGATAGGCCTTCTTGATGTCGGCTTCGCTGGCGCCCTTGGGCACACCCAGCACGTCATAGGGATTGCGCATCGTCGCTTCTTGAATCTCTGTGCCGTTGGAAGACGGGCCGACCGCGTCGAGAGAGGGGCTGCCCGTCCAACTCCCGGGGAAGTCCGTAAAACGGACCTCAGCCGGGAAGTGGGAAGCGTGTTGCTTCCATGCAACGGTCCCGGCGCCAGAATTCACCCGTCGCGGCGCGGGCGTCAACCGGGCCGGTAAAACCCGGCCCCGCGCCTCAGGCGCCGCCCGTGCCGGATCGAGGGGCCTGCGCCTCAGGCGCCGGCCTTGGCGGCCCGCAGGCGCCGCAGCTCCCATTCGCCGCCCGACAGCTTGCACCCGGTGCCGCGCACGAAGCGGCTCTTCTGCGGCGCGATCACCGAGGCGAGGAAGTCGCGGCAGACGAAGTCGCCCGCGACGTAGGGAAGCCCGGTCGGGTTCACCGCCCCGCGCAGCCGCGTCTCCGGGTTGTCCCATTTCACCGGGCGACCGTTGCCCTGGGGATCGAGGGCGACGGTGAGCGCCGCGTGGGCCCGGCGCCAGTCCTCGGTGCCGAGATCGCCGCCGAAGCTCTTGGGCTGCTTGTCGATGCTGCCCGTGCTGACCGGATCGGCGACCGTGGCCGGCTCCTCGGTCTGGAAGGTGATCAGCGGCAGGCCGCAGCCCACCAGCGGCAGCACCGACAGGCCGATCCCCACGCTCGCGACGAGACGCCAGGGCCTCCGGCGTGGATCGGGGGACGGGTTCGGGCTATGGAACTTGGACCGATCGTTACGCACACGCATCACACCTGATCTCAACGACACCGGACGCCGGCGCCTGCCGCGAGCCTGGTCCCCACATTCGTCGTCGTGGCATCGATCGTCCGGGCCCCGCGCCCGCTCGGTCGATGCCCTGCCCTTGCGAGATGAACACGATGAGCCACGACTACAGCCCGGATGGGTTAACGTTCGGTGAGTCGGACGCGGAGGATTTCACCCTCCGCGACGACCCCTGGGCGCTGTTCTCGCAATGGATGAGCCAGGCCGAGCGCTCCGAGCCGGAGGATGCCAACGCCATGGCGCTCGCCACCGCCGGCACGGACGGCCTGCCCGACGTGCGCATGGTGCTCCTGAAGGGCGTCGATCCTCGCGGCTTCGTGTTCTACACGAACGTCGAGTCCGCCAAGGGCGGCGAACTGGGCGAGAACCCGCAGGCCGCCATCGTGCTGCACTGGAAGAGCCTGCGCCGGCAGGTCCGGGCCCGCGGCCCGGTCGGCCCGGTCTCGGCCGAGGAGGCCGACGCCTATTTCGCCAGCCGCGCCCGGGTCAGCCGCATCGGCGCCCACGCCAGCCGGCAGTCGCGGCCCCTGCCCGACCGCGCCACCCTGGAGGCCGAGGTCGAGGCCCTGTCCGCCCGCTTCGGCGAAGGACCGATCCCCCGGCCGGCGAACTGGACGGGTTTCCGCATCGCGCCGGTGACGATCGAGTTCTGGGAGAACGGCCCGTTCCGCCTCCACGACCGGGTGCGCTTCACCCGCGCCGGCGACGGCTGGGAGCGCGCGCGCCTCTATCCGTGAGGGGCGTCCGCCGCCGTGCTGCGGCGCGGGATCGACCCTGGATTTCCCGCGCCCCGCGGCTTAGACCTGTGCGGCGCGGCGGCGAACCGGGACGGGAGCGGCCGCCCGCGATCCCATGAGGAACGGCCTTGGCCACATCCGTCAACGAACGTCGGCGCGTCATGCTGCTCACGGGGGCGAGCCGGGGCATCGGCCACGCCACCGTCAAGCGCTTCTCGGCCGCCGGCTGGCGGGTGATCACCTGCTCGCGCCACGCCTTCCCCGAGAACTGCCCGTGGGAGATGGGACCCGAGGACCATCTCCAGGTGGATCTGGCCGACCCCGAGGACACCATGCGCGGCATCGCCGAGGTCGCCGGGCGCCTGGCCGACGAGGGCGGCCTCCTGCACGCCCTCGTCAACAACGCCGGCATCTCGCCCAAGGGCGCCAACGGCGACCGCCTCGGCGCCATCGCCACCGAGTTCGGCGACTGGCGCAAGGTGTTCCAGGTCAACGTGTTCGCGCCGCTCCTGCTGGCGCGGGGCCTGTGCGACGAGCTCACCCGCGCCAAGGGCTCCATCGTCAACGTCACCTCCATCGCCGGCTCGCGCGTCCACCCCTTCGCGGGGGCGGCCTACGGCACCTCGAAGGCGGCCCTGGCCGGCCTGACCCGCGAGCTCGCCAGCGATTTCGGGCCGCTCGGCGTGCGCGTCAACGCGATCTCCCCCGGCGAGATCGACACCGCCATCCTGTCGCCGGGCACCGACAAGATCGTGGCCGGCATCCCGCAGCGGCGGCTCGGCACGCCGGACGAGGTCGCCAAGGCGATCTACTTCCTGTGCACCGAGGCCTCGTCCTACGTGAACGGCGCCGAACTGCACATCAACGGCGGACAGCATGTCTGACCGCGGCGCCCTCGCGCTGCTGGCTGTCCTGATGTCCACCGCCGGCGCCCTCGCCGAGCCCACCGTCACCCTCCTCGACCTGCCGTTCGCGGCCCGCGCCATGCGCGGCCCCGGCAGCGCGGTCTCGGTCTCCGTGGCGACCTCGGGCCTCCTGACCCTGGCGCGTCCCAAACGTTCGGACCCCAAGGCGACGCTCGGCGCCGAGCCGGAGGACGCTCCCGTGACGGTGGTGTGGGGGGACGGCGGCGGGGCCGCCCTCAGCCTGCGGGACGGGCGCATCGAGACGACCCTGATCGGGGCCGAGGCGATCGAGGGCCTGATCGCGGCCGAGACGCCGCGGGGCGCCCTGCCCGGCTCGCGGGGGGCGGTGCTGGGGCCCGTCAGCGCCCACCTCGCCGCCAGCGCCTCCGGGCCCTCCCTGACGATCCGCGAACGCCAGCCGGTGGCCATGAGCGCCGAGCCCAAGGCCGTGCCGATCGCCACCCATCCGGTCGAGGCCGGATCCGGCGCCGCCTTCGCGCCCGCGCGTCCGCACGCGGCGCGGGCCGGCGCGGCCACCCTCGTGTTCGGCGTCATCGCGCAGGGCGACGGCGCGGTGCTGGCGGCGGTGGGCAAGACCGGCACCGGCTGGGAGGTGCTGGGACGGACGCCGCCGCAGGCCGGGGGGGACCTCGACATCGCGGCCGTGGCCGCCTCCGCGGGCGACGGCCCCGTCCGGGTCGCCACCGTGCTGGCGCCGGGCGGTCGCGGCCTGCTCCAGCTCTGGGCCTGGGAGGCGGGCGCCTTCCGCCTCCTCGGGGAAGCGCCGGGCCTGACCGACCGGGGAGCGGGCGCGGCACAAGCGGATCTCGCCGCCCTGGTGGATACCGACGGCGACGGCCGTCCCGAGCTCGCGCTGGCCTCGTCCGACCGCGGTGCCGTCGTCGTCCTCGGCCTGACGGACGGGTTCCGCGAGGGAGCGCGCATCGCCCTGCCGGCGCCGGCCGGGTTCGGCTTGTCCGCCCTCGGGCGCGGCCCCAAGGCCCCGCTCCTCGTCGGGCTCGCCGACGGGCGCGTGGCGGTGATCGCCCCGTGAGCGAGGTGGACGCACGTCTGTTCCCGACCCGGCCCTTCGTGGGAGCCTCCATCGCCGTGCTGCGCGAGGGCCGGGTGCTGCTGGCCGCCCGGGCCAACGAACCCCTGCGCGGGGTCTGGACCCTGCCCGGCGGCCTCGTGGAGCCGGGCGAGACCCTGGCATCGGCCGCCTTGCGCGAACTGCGCGAGGAGGTCGGCGTCGAGGCCGAGGTCCTGGGTCCCCTCACCCCCACCGAGATCATCCTGCACGGGGCCGACGGGCGCTTGCGCCACCATTACGTGATCCATCCCCATGCCGCCCTGTGGCGCGGCGGCGAGCCGGTGCCGGGCCCCGAGGCGCTCGGTGTCCGCTGGGCCACCCTGGCCGAGGTGGCCGGCCTCGAGACCACGCCCGGCCTCGCCGAGACCCTGGGCGAGGCGTTCGCGCGCCGGGCCGCAGGCTGGGCGGAACCGCGGTGAGGAACCCGCTGGCGCTCGCATGCGTGGCGGCCCTGAGCCTCGCCCTGGCCCTGCCCGCGCCCGTCATCGCCCAGGCGCGCCCGCCGGCCCGCCAGGCGCCCAAGCCAGCCGACAATAGGCCCGCCGAGAAGGAGCCGCCGCCGCAGGCCGAGCCGCCGGCGGCCCCCTACGACCGCGACCTGATGCGGCTCTCCGAGATCATCGGCGCCCTGGCCTTCCTGAGGGGACTGTGCAAGGCGCCCGACGCCGGCGAATGGCCGACCCGGATGGCGGCGCTGATGGAGGCCGAGGGCGTGACGCAGGGCCGCCGCGAGCGCCTCGCGGGCGCCTACAACCGCGGCTACCGCGGCTATGCCCTCACCTACCGGGTCTGCACGCCGGCAGCGACCCTGGCCGCCGACCGCTTCGTGACCGAGGGCGAGCGCCTGTCCCAGTCCCTGGCCGGACGGTTCGGCGGGTGAGCGAAGTGCGAGGCCGGGCGCTGTGGCGCCCGTGCCACATGGCGGTACCGTCAACACGATCCGCGCAATTCGAGCCTCGGCGTTAACCCCTTCGCAATTCCTGGCTTCCCGGCCTTCGCGACCCGGCCTATGGTTTCCGCACCGGCCGCCGACCCGTCAGGCGGCGCGAAACGATGTGGCGACCCCATGCAGACCGAAACCGCCCCTTCCCCCTTCGAGGCCGACATCGACGACAAGCGCGCCGCGCTCGGCTACGTCTCGGAAGCGTTCGCGGAAGGCTGCCTCGATGGTCTCGACGGGGACTGCATGGCCCAGGCCGCCCTGTTCGCGGCCTTCCAGGAACTGGTCACCACCTACGGTGAGGAGGCGACCGCCCGCTACGCCGAAGGGTTTCCCGAGCGCATCCGCGCGGGCGGGTTCACCACGACCCCGCAGCACTGAGAATCCGATCGGGGCGGAAATGGGGTCGGCAGGAACGGTTGCTTAACCTGAATCCCGTTTGAATGACGTCATCAAGTTGCGTCAGGCTAACGGGTGCGTCGATGCGGGTTCGCGGGACTGGTCGAGGGATGAAGACGCTGTCGCGCTTCGCTCTCATCGGAGTGATCGGCAGCGGAGCTGCCGCCTGCTCATCGGATGCTTCGCGACTGGGGGACCCCTTCGGGAATCCCTTCGCTTCCTCTTCCAGCGAGCCCGCCGCCACCGGCAGCCTGCCCGAGGAAGGGCCCAGCGCCCCGATCCGCACGGGCCGGGTCGAGTCCGAGGCCCTGGCCTCTCCCGGCATGCGGATGTCGCCCCGCCCGACGGCGACGGCACCGCTGTCCCCCTCGACGCGGGTCGCCTCCGCCGAGCCGATGGCGCCCGTGTCGGGGGGCATGGTCTCGGGCCTGAACCCCGACGCCGGCCGGACCGCGACGCGTCCCGCCCCGCCGCCGATGTCCCTCTCGCCCAAGGCGGCCGAGAAGGTCGTCGACAAGGCCGCCGAGAAGCGCGCCGCCGAGGCCGCCCGCAAGGCGGCCGAAGTCGAGCGGCTCGCCGAGGCCAAGCGCCTCGTCGAGGCCAACCGGCTCGCGGACGAGAAGAAGCTCGCCGAGGCGCGCAAGATCGTGGCCGACCGCAAGCTCGCCGAGGCCACGGCGGCCCGCAAGGCGGCCGAGACCAAGGCGGAGACCGCCAAGGAAGTCGCCAAGGACGCGGCCAAGGACGCGGCGGCCAAGAAGCACGTGCGGCCCGGCCAGGCCGTGGCCAAGGTCGAGCCGAAGGACGCCAAATCCGAGACGAAGACCGACAAGACGGTCCGCAAGATCGAGATAAAGGCCGAGCCGAAGGTCGAGGCGAAGTCGGATTCGGGCAAGTCGGATCCCGCCAAGTCCGATCCCGCCAAGGCGAAGGCCGAGGCCGCGCGCAAGTCCGCCGAGGCTGAGGCCAAGACCGCCCGCGCCGAAGCCGCCAAGGACGCCGCTCGCAAGGCGGCGGAGGCCAAGACGGCCTCCGCCGAGGCCAAGACGGCCGCGGCCGAAGCCAAGACCGCTGCCGCCGACGCCAAGGCCGCCGAGGCCGCCGCCAAGGCGACGCCGGTGAAGGTGGCCGCCGTGGCGCCCGCCGAACCCGCCACCACGGCTTCGGTCGCCCCGGCCGCGTCCGACCAGTCGTTCCGCTGGCCGGCCAAGGGCCGCGTCATCACCGGCTACGGGTCCTCGGGCAACGAGGGCATCAACATCGCGGTGCCCGAGGGCACGCCGGTGAAGGCGGCCGAAGACGGCACCGTCGCCTATGCCGGCTCGGACGTGAAGGGCTACGGCAAGCTGGTGCTGGTGCGCCACTCGAACGGCTACGTCTCGGCCTACGCTCACAACGGCGAACTCGACGTCCGCCCCGGCGAGAAGGTCAAGCGCGGCCAGACCATCGCCAAGTCCGGCGCCACCGGCAACGTGACCTCGCCGCAGCTGCACTTCGAGATCCGCAAGGGCGCGACCCCGGTCGACCCGATGCCGCATCTGGCCAGCAACTGACAACCGCCCCCGGCCCTCGGTGGCCGGCGACGACAGACGAAAAGCCTCCGAACGGGTCCGTTCGGAGGCTTTTCGACATTTGGAGGCTTCTTGCCGTTCGGAGGCTTCTCGCCGTTTGCCTCGGGCCTGAGGCCGGTCCGGCGAGCCGATCCTAATCGTCGTCGTCGTCGTCGTCGTCGTCGCGGGAGCGCCGCCGCTCGCGGCCACGATCGTCGCGGTCGCGGTCGCCGAACCGCCGGTCGCGATAGACCTCGCCGCCGCGATACCGGCGCTGGCCGTAGCCTCGGCCGCGGTCGTCGTCGTCGTCATCCCCGACCAGGACGATCGGACGGGTCGCGATCCCGTTCGCGGTGCCGGCGTCAAACGCGGGGTGGGCCGCCGTCGTCGTCAGCAGGGCCAGGATGGAACAGGCGAAGAGACGTCTCACGGATCGCGATCTCCTTTTGCGGTGGTTCGTGGGGGAGAGGGGACCACGGCGCCGATGAACCTGCCCTGAGTCCCTCCTCATGCCATTTCCGGTTGATCACGTCGTGATGCGGACATGGGCTTCGCTCAGGCGCCGCCCGGGCTCGGTGATACGGTTCACGCTTGATGCAAGCGGCAAACCGTATCACCCCAGCGTCTGCCCCAGCCGCCCCGCCAGGTCCTGGATGTACTGGAACGCCGCGCGCCCCGAGCGCGAACCGCGGGTGGCGGCCCATTCCAGCGCTTCGGCCCGGACCGTGGCCGGGTCCGCCCGGAGGCCGTGTTGCGCCACGTAGGCGTCGATCATGGCTAGGTAGTCGTCCTGGCTGCACTTGTGGAAGCCGAGCCAGAGGCCGAAGCGGTCGGACAGGGAGACCTTCTCCTCCACCGCCTCGCCGGGGTTGATGGCGGTGGAGCGCTCGTTCTCGACCATGTCGCGGGCCAGCAGGTGGCGGCGGTTGGAGGTGGCGTAGAACAGGACGTTTTCCGGCCGGCCCTCGATGCCGCCGTCGAGCGCGGTCTTGAGCGACTTGTAGGAGGTGTCGTCCCCGTCGAAGGACAGGTCGTCGCAGAACACGATCCAGCGGTGCGGGTCGGCCCGCAAGGCCGCCATCAGGTCGGGCAGCGCCTCGATGTCTTCGCGGTGGATCTCGACGAGTTTGAGGGGGCGCTCTCCTTGAGAGCGGGTTGCGTTGATCTCGGCCTGGACGGCCTTGACCAGCGACGACTTGCCCATGCCGCGCGCACCCCAGAGCAGGGCGTTGTTGGCGGGCAGGCCGTCGGCGAAGCGTCGCGTATTGGCCATCAGCGTGTCGCGGGCCCGGTCGATGCCGGTGAGCAGGCCGATGGCGACACGGTTCACCCGCGGCACCGGCATCAGCCGGCGCTCGGCCCCCCACAGGAAGGCGTCGGCGGCGGTGAGGTCGGGGGGCGGCGACCCTGCGGGGGCGGCGCGCTCCAGGGCCGCGGCGATGCGTTCGAGGAGGGGCAGGAGCCGGGCGGCGAGCGCATCGCCGGGATCGTTCGACAGTGAGGCGGTCATCGTGTGGCGTCCGTGGCGCCAGGCACCCTGGCGGAAAGCCGCCTCCTTAGCGGGTCGCACCTCGGAAATCACCGGCGCCATCGCTCGGCCGGACGGGCGGCGTTGCTTTCGGGTCCCCCGTGGCTATAGTCCGCGCGCTTTTCGACCGGCCCGGCCGCCCGCCATCGGCGCGCCGCGTGGCCGGCTGTTCCCATTCATGAGGAGTACCGCGTGCTGATCACCCCCGCCTTCGCGCAAGCGGCCGGCCCCGCCGCCGGTGGAGCGGACATCGCCTTGCAGGTGGTGCCGTTCGTCCTCATCTTCGTCATCATGTACTTCTTGATCCTGCGGCCGCAGCAGCGGCGGGTGAAGGAGCATCAGGCCCTGGTGAAGAACGTGCGCCGCGACGACACCATCGTCACCACCGGCGGCCTCGTCGGCCGCGTCACCAAGGTCTCCGACGAAGCCTCCGAACTCGAGGTCGAGATCGCGCCCAACGTGCGCGTCAAGATCGTCCGCACGATGGTCTCGGAAGTCCGGGTCAAGGGCGGCCCGGTCAAGGCCGCCTGACGTTCGGCGGTCTTGAGACAGAGCCTGAGGATGCCGGCGTAACGCCCGGCATCGCCAAGAAGACAACGGAACGGGCGGATGCTGCGCTTCTCGCGAACAAAGATCGTCACGACCCTCGCGATCATCCTGATCGGGTTGAGCCTGGCCGTGCCGAGCTTCTTCTCGCCCGAGCAGCGCAAGGGCTTCATGGCCTCGCTGCCGAGCTGGTTCCCGAGCTGGATCGTGCCGACCCGGGCGATCGTGCTCGGGCTCGACCTTCAGGGCGGATCGCAGCTCCTGCTCGAAGTCGACCAGAACGACCTGATCTCGTCGCAGGCCAAGGGCCTTCGCGACGACGTCCGGCGTATCCTGCAGACGGAATCGGTGCGCGCCGAGGGCGGTATCCAGCTGCTCCCGCGCGGCGTCCAGGTCCGCATCTCGGATGCCGCGGCCCGCGCCAAGGTCATGCCCAAGCTGCAGGAACTGTCCCTGCCGATCTCCAATCCGCTGGTGGGCCAGAGCGGCGGTCGCACCGTCGACGTGACCGAGCAGCCCGACGGCCTCATCCGCCTCGTCCTGACCGACGCCGGCATCGGCGATCGCACCCGCCGGGCCGTCAGCCAGGGCATCGAGGTCATCCGCCGCCGCATCGACAGCACCGGCACGCTGGAGCCCTCGATCCAGCAGCAGGGTGCCGACCGCATCCTGGTCCAGGTCCCGGGCGAACAGGACCCGCAGCGCCTCGAGACGCTGGTCGGCAAGACCGCCAAGCTCGAATTCCGCATGCTGTCCGACAGCCCGTCGGGCGACGTCGACCTGCTGCCGTCCCGCGACGAGAAGGGCGCCAGGGTCCCGGTCGAGCGCCGGATCATGGCCGAGGGCGGCGATCTCACCGACGCGCAGCCGGCCTTCGACCAGCAGACCCAGGAGCCGATGGTCAGCTTCAAGTTCAACCTGAAGGGCGCCCAGCGCTTCGGTCAGGCGACCTCGGAGAACGTCGGCCGCCGCATGGCGATCGTGCTGGACAACGAGGTCGTCTCCGCCCCGCGCATCAACACCCCGATCACCGGCGGTTCGGGCCAGATCACCGGCAACTTCACGGTCAAGGACGCCAACGAACTCTCGGTGCTGCTCCGCGCCGGCGCCCTGCCCGCCAAGTTCACCGCCGTCGAGCGTCGCGTCGTCGGCCCCGGCCTCGGCAAGGATTCGATCGAGGCCGGCAAGTGGGCGACGCTGGCCGCCGGCGTCCTGGTCATCGCCTTCATGTTCGCCACCTACGGCGTGTTCGGCTTCTTCGCCAACATCGCGCTCATCGTCCACGTCGGCCTCATCCTCGGCCTGATGTCGGTGCTCGAGGCGACCATGACCCTGCCCGGCATCGCCGGGATCGTGCTCACCATCGGCACGGCGGTGGATTCGAACGTGCTGATCTACGAGCGCGTGCGCGAGGAGGTGCGGGCGGGCCGCTCCATCGTCTCGGCCCTGCAGGCGGGCTTCGACAAGGCGTTCGCCACCATCATCGATTCGAACTCGACCATGGCCATCGCCGCCGTGATCCTGTTCTTCCTCGGTTCGGGCCCGGTGAAGGGCTTCGCCGTGGTGTTCATCCTCGGCATCCTCACCACCGTCATCACCGCCGTGACCCTCACGCGCATGATGATCGCACTGTGGTACAACTACGCCCGGCCCAAGGCCCTGCCGTTCTAGACGGCGGACGGCTTCCTCGGGCAGGGGCCTGCCTCTGCCGGGACGCCGCGCCGTTCTGACCCGCGGGCGTTTCGCCCCATTGATGGAGGAGGGGCACCGCCCACATCCTCGCTGACGGACTCGAGACCGACCATGCGCCTGCTCCGCCTCTGGCCCGATGAATCGCACTTCGACTTCATGCGGTTCCGGCGTTTCACCTTCCCGCTCTCGGCCTTCATGTCGGTGGCGACCGTGGTCCTGTTCCTGACGATCGGGCTGAACTTCGGCATCGACTTCAAGGGCGGTACCCTCGTCGAACTGCAGGCGAAGTCGAAGACGGCGGACGTGGCGGCCGTGCGCCACACCGCCAACGGTTTCGGCTTCGGCGAGACCGAAGTCCAGGAACTCGGCGGCGAGGGCCAGATCCTGGTGCGCTTCCCGCTTCAGCCCGGCGAGCAGGGGCAGACCGCCGTGATGCAGAAGGCGCACGCGGCCTTCGACGCCGATTTCGAGTTCCGGCGCACCGAGACCGTGGGGCCGCGCGTCTCGGGCGAACTCGTTCAGTCGGGCACCCTGGGCGTCGTGCTCTCCGTCCTGGCGGTGCTGCTCTACCTGTGGTTCCGGTTCGAGCGGGAACTGGCGCTGGGCGCCATCGTCGGCACGCTCCACGACATCGTGCTCACCATCGGCATCTTCGTGATCTCCCGCATCGAGTTCAACATGACCTCGATCGCCGCGATCCTCACCATCGTCGGCTACTCGCTCAACGAGACCGTCGTGGTGTTCGACCGGACCCGCGAGCTCATGCGCCGCTACAAGACCATCCCCACCGTCGAACTGCTCAACCTGTCGATCAACTCGACGATGTCGCGCACCGTGATGACCGGCACCTCGGCCTTCCTGTCGCTGCTGGCCCTGGTCCTGTTCGGCGGCGAGGCGATCAACGGCTTTGCCGTGGTCATGCTCGCGGGCGTGGTGATCTGCACCTATTCGGCGATCTTCGTCTCGACGCCGGTGCTGATCTACCTCGGCCTGATGCTGTCGGGGGTGAAGGCCCAGGCGCGGCCGACCACCCGCGTGCCGCAGGCGGCGGAGTAGCCGGGGCCATGGCGTCCGGCAGCCTCCTCGACGGCTTCGTCCCCGGTCGCCACCTCATCGACGCCTACGGTAACGGCGGCTTCCGCTTCGCCGAGATGTCGCATCGCGGTTCCATCCTGATGCTGCCCTCCGGCGTCAGGGCCTGGGACGTGGCGGACGCCCGCACCATCGACCGCGACGCCCTGCGCCCGGTCCAGCTGGCGGCCGGCGAGGTCGAGCTCCTCCTGGTGGGCACCGGCCTCGACATCGTGCCCCTGCCCGAACCGCTCCGGCGCTGGCTCAAGGACGCCGGGGTCGGCCTCGACGTGATGCAGACGGGGGCGGCGGCGCGCACCTACAACATCCTGATGGCCGAGAACCGCAAGGTCGCCGCCGCCCTGGTGGCGGTGCCATGACCACGAAAGCCGAGACCGCCGGTGCCGCCGGCGAGGGCCTGGCCTTCGCCTTCCGGCACTGCGAGGACCTGGTCCGCGAGGGCGACCCCGACCGCTATTTCGCCACCCTGTTCGCCCCGGCGGCGTTCCGGCCGCATCTGTTCGCGATCTATGCCTTCAGCCTCACCATCGCCCGGGTGCGCGAGGCGGTGACCAACCCGATGGCCGGCGAGATCCGGCTGCAATGGTGGCGCGACGCCCTCCAGGGCGAGGCCCGCGGCGACGTCAAGGCCAACCCGGTGGCCGCCGCCCTCGACGACGCCATCGTCAAGCGCCGCCTCGGGCGACAGCCCTTCGTCGATCTCATCGATGCACGGGTGTTCGACCTCTACGACGATCCGATGCCGCGGGTGAACGACCTCGAGGGATATTGCGGCGAGACCGCCTCCTCGCTCATCCGGCTGGCCAGCCTCGTCCTGTGCGACGGGGCCGAGCCGGGGGGAGCCGCCGCCGCCGGCCATGCCGGCGTCGCCTACGGCGTCACCGGCCTGCTGCGGGCCCTGCCGTGGCACGCCCGCCAGGGCCAGGTCTACGTGCCCGCCGACATCCTCAGGCCCTACGGCGTCACCCGCGAGGACATCGTCACCGGCCGCGGCGGGCCGGGGCTCCTGCGCGCCACCGCCGACCTGCGGGCGCTGGCCCGGCGCCACCTCGACGCCCACGCCGCCGGCCTGGCCGGCCTGGCGCCGGCCGCACGCGCCGCGTTCCTGCCGGTCGCCCTGGTCGAGCCCTACCTCGCCGCGATGGAGCGACCGGGCTACGTGCCTCTCAACACCGTCGTCGCGATCCCGCGCTGGCGCCGCCTGTGGCGCCTGTGGCGGGCGGCGCGCAGGGCGCGCTGAGGCGCCGGCGGGACAGGTGCATACAATTTCCTCCCCGGCGAACATCCGTCGTTGAGCCGCATAACCTCCTCTGGTAGCACCCCGACCGGCGCCGCGAGGACGGCCCGCGTCGGGAGGAGTCACGGCTTTGCAAACCTGGAATCAAGTCTACGATCCGTTCGGGAGCCCCTGGCTCTCGACCTTCGCAGCCTCCCTGCCGGTCATCGCGCTGCTCGGCATGATCGCCAGCGGCAAGGTCAAGGTGCACATCGCGGCGGTGCTCTCGCTGGTGATCGCGCTCCTCGTCGCCATCGTCCTGTTCGGCATGCCCACCGACCTCGCCCTGCGCGCCTCGGCCTACGGCGTGGCGCTCGGCCTGTTCCCCATCGGCTGGATCATCCTCAACGTCATCTTCCTCTACCGGCTCACGGTGGAGAAGGGCTGGTTCGCGATCCTGCAGCAGTCGGTGGCGGGCATCACCACGGACCGGCGCATCCAGCTCCTGCTCGTGGCCTTCGCCTTCGGTGCCTTCTTCGAGGGTGCCGGTGGGTTCGGCACCCCGGTGGCGGTCACCGGCGCCATCCTGATCGGTCTCGGCTTCTCGCCGCTGGCGGCTTCCGGCCTCTCGCTCATCGCCAACACCGCACCCGTCGCCTACGGGGCGCTGGGCGCCCCCGTGGCCGGCCTCGCCTCCGTCACCGGCTACGACCCCTATGTGCTCGGCGCGATGATCGGGCGGCAGCTGCCGTTCTTCTCGGTGATCGTCCCGTTCTGGCTGATCTGGGTGTTCGCGGGCTTCCGCGGCATGATCCAGGTGTGGCCGGCCATCGCGGTCTGCGGCGTCTCCTTCGCGGTGGCCCAGTTCGCGATCTCGAACTACATCAACCCCTGGATCGTCGACATCGGCGCTTCGCTGATCTCGATGGGCGCCCTCGTGCTGTTCCTCAAGGTGTGGAGCCCGGCCACGCCCTGGACCTCGCCGGCCCTGCGCGGCAACGACCCCTCCATCGGCTACATGGCCGAGCGCCGCCCGGCGGCCCTGGGTGCCGGCGTCCCCGGCGCCGAGGTGCCGAGCTTCAACGCGGGCACCCGCACCGCCACCTCGCGCGAGATCTTCATGGCCTGGGTGCCGTGGATCATCCTCTCGGTGATCGTCGCGATCTGGGGGACCGGCTGGTTCAAGGGCATCGTCAACCCGATCTTCACCTGGAAGTACGAGGTGCCGGGTCTCCACAACGTCATCATGAAGGTGCCGCCGGTGGTGGCCACGGCGCACCCCGAGGCGGCCGTCTTCAACTTCACCTACATGTCCTACACCGGCACCGGCGTGCTGTTCGCCTCGATCCTCTCCGGCCTGCTGATGCGGTTCTCGCCCTGGCGCCTGGTGACGGCCTATCTCGAGACGATCTGGGTCCTGCGCTACTCCATCATCACCATCGCGGCGATGCTGGCGCTGGGCGTGCTCACCCGCTACGCGGGCGTGGACGCCACCCTGGGTCTGGCGTTTGCCGGCACCGGCATCCTCTACCCGTTCTTCGGCACCCTGCTCGGCTGGCTCGGCGTGGCGCTGACGGGCTCCGACACGGCCTCCAACGTGCTCTTCGGCGGCCTCCAGAAGATCACGTCGGAACAGCTCGGCCTGTCGGGGATCCTGATGGCCTCGGCCAACTCGTCGGGCGGCGTCATGGGCAAGATGATCGACGCCCAGTCGATCGTCGTCGCCTCCACCGCCACGGGCTACTACGGGCAGGAAAGCAAGATCCTGCGGTTCGTGTTCTGGCACTCCATCGTGCTCGCCTGCCTCGTGGGCGGCCTCGTGATGCTCCAGGCCTACGTCTATCCGTTCACCGCGATGGTGATCCACCCGTAAGGGCATGGCCCGCCCCGGTCCGACGGGGCGGGCCACGACCGAAGGGAAGGCGGACGAATCCGCCTTCCCCTAACCGCGGCCATGCCCCACATGGACGCCATGTTCTTCAAGACCCTCGCCTCGCGCTATACCTTGGCCAATCTGCCCGTCGTCGAGACGGAGCGGTTGAGGATCGCGGGCCTCGTGCCCGCCGACGCGGGCGCCGTCCAGGCGATCACCGCCGATCCGGCCATCACCGGCGCGGTGGACTTCCTGCCCGACCCCTTCACCCTCGACCATGCCCGGCGCCTCGTCGGCGGCAAGAAGCCGATCAAGGACCGCTTCCTCGGCGTGCGCCGCAAGGACGGCGTGCTCGTCGGGATCGTCGGCACGCACCTGCGCGGCGACCAGGCCGTCGAGATCGGCTACTGGATGGGCGGCGCCCATCGCGGCCAGGGTTTCGGCAGCGAGGCGGTCTCCGGCGTGCTCGGCCTGCTGCGCGAGCGCTTCCCCCATCGCATCGTCGTCGCCGAGTGCAGGCCCGAGAACACGGCCTCGCTCGGCCTGCTGCGCAAGGTCGGCTTTCGCGATACCGGCGACGAGGGCCACCGGCCCGGCCGGCGCATCTACGTGATCGAACCGAGTTGAGGGATCGCGGCTGCGATGACGCTGTCCCTGCAGATCGCGGCTGTAGCCGCGGCCCTCATCGTCGGCGGGCTGGCGGCGCTCAAGCTGGCAGCCGACAGCTTCGACCGGCGCCATCCTCCGCAAAGCCGGTTGCCTCCGCAGGACTGATGCCGACGGGCGGGGGCTATTCCGCCGCCACCCTCGCCGGCGCCCATGAGCCGGTCCAGCCCGCCAGGTCCGCCCGCGCCCGGTCGGTGAGTGCGCGCTTCTTGGCCACCGCCTTTTCCGGCCCGCGCAGGCGGCGGCCCTCCTCGCCCTTGATCGCCTCGGTGAGCGGCGGAAACAGGCCGAAGTTGACGTTCATCGGTTGGAACGAGCGCGGGCTGCCCGCTTCCTCGACGCCGATGTGGCCGCCGGTGATGTGGCCGATGAGGGCGCCCAGTGCCGTGGTCGCGGGCAGGGTCGGCAACGTCCGTCCCTCGATCTCGGCCACCGCGAACAGGCCCGCCACGAGGCCGGTGGCGGCGCTCTCGACATAGCCCTCGCAGCCGGTGATCTGGCCGGCGAACCGCAGGCGCGGCTCGGCCTTCAGGCGTAGCGTCGCGTCGAGCAGGCGCGGGCTGTCGAGGTAGGTGTTGCGGTGCAGGCCGCCCAGCCGGGCGAACTCGGCGTTCTCGAGGCCCGGGATGGTCCGGAACACCCGCACCTGCTCGGCATAGGTCAGCTTCGTCTGGAAGCCGACCATGTTGTAGAGGGTGCCCAGCGCATTGTCCTGGCGCAGCTGCACGATGGCGCAGGCCTTCACGGTGGGGTCGTGCGGGTTGGTGAGGCCGACGGGCTTCATGGGGCCGTGGCGCAGGGTCTCGGGGCCGCGCTCGGCCATGACCTCGATCGGCAGGCAGCCGTCGAAATACGGCGTCGAGGCCTCCCATTCCTTGAAGGCGATCTTGTCGCCGCCGACCAGCGCCTGGATGAAGGCGTCGTATTGCGCGCGGTCCATCGGGCAGTTGATGTAGTCTGCGCCGGTGCCGCCGGGCCCGACCTTGTCGTAGCGCGACTGGAACCAGGCCTTGCCCATGTCGATGGACTCGCGGTGGACGATCGGCGCGATGGCGTCGAAGAAGGCGAGCGCGTCCGAGCCCGTCAGCCCGCGGATCGCTTGCGCCAGGGCCGGCGACGTCAATGGCCCGGTGGCGACGATCACCCGACCCCAGTCGGCCGGCGGCAACCCGTCGATCTCCTCGCGGGCGATGGTCACCAGCGGGTGGTCTTCGAGGGCGGCGGTGACGGCCCTGGCGAACCCCTCGCGGTCGACGGCGAGCGCCCCGCCCGCCGGCACCTGGTGCGCGTCGCCCGCGCGCAGGATCAGCGAGCCGAGGGTGCGCATCTCCTGGTGCAGCAGGCCGACGGCGTTGCCGTTGGCGTCGTCCGAGCGGAACGAGTTCGAGCAGACGAGTTCTGCGAGATCCTGGCTCTGGTGCGCCTCGGTGCCGCGCACGGGCCGCATCTCGTGGATCACGACCGGATGGCCGCTCTGCGCGATCTGCCAGGCGGCTTCCGAGCCGGCGAGCCCGCCGCCGATGATGTGGATGGGGTGCGTCATGGCCACGGGATAGCTCCCTCGCCGGACCGGGGCAACCGCCGCTCCCTTCCCCGACCCCGTCACGCCTCCAGTGCAGGCCGCCGGCTGCGTCAGTGCAGGCCGCCGGCTGCGTCAGTGCAGCTGCGGGCTCACGAGGAAGCGTTCGCGGTTGCCCGAGGTGACCGAGAGCTTGAGGGTCTTGCCGTCGCGCTGGACGGTGAGCGGTACCCGCACCCCGGCCTCGCCGAGCGCCCAGACCTGGCGGAAGAACCCGGCGAGATCCGCCACCGGCTCGCCGGCCACGGCGACGATGGCGTCGCCCGCCCGCAGGTCGGCGCTCTCGGCCGGGCCGTCGTCGGCCAGCCCCATCACCACCACCGAGCCCTCGCCTTCGCTGGCATAGAGGCCGAGCCAGGGCCGGGCCGGCCGGTCGACGCGCCCGCGCCGGGTGAGGTCGTCGAGGATCGGCGGCAGCAGGTCGATGGGCACGATCATGTTGATCGCCCGGGGTCCGCCGGTGCCGCCCTGCTGCAGCTGCAGCGAGCCGATGCCCAGGAGCTGCCCTTCGGCCCCCAGCATCGCGGTGCCGCCCCAGTGCGGATGGGAGGGCGCGGTGAAGACCGCGTCGTCGAGGAGGTATTCCCAGTAGCCGGCGAACTCCTGCCGGGCGACCACCTGGGCCGCGACGCTGCGCTGGCGCCCGCCGGCCCCGGCCACCACGGCCTTGTCGCCGACCTTGATCGCGTCCGAGCGCCCGAGAGCCAGGACGGGCAGGCCGAGCTCTCCCAGGGCCTGGACGAGGCCGAATCCCGTGACCGCGTCGTAGCCGACCACGTGGCCGGGCATCGAGCGGCCGTCGTGGGTGGTCAGCCACACGGTCTCGGCCTCCATCACCAGGTAGCCGATGGTGAGCACGAGTCCGTCCTCTCCGATCACCACGCCGTTGCCGGCCCGCTCGGTGCCCAGGGTCTCGGCGGAGAAGGCCTCCGGCGGCACCCGCGTGGAAAGCGAGACGACGGCGGTGAGCGCCCGCTCGAGGTCGTATCCGTAATCCGCAGCCTTGGGCTGCACGGCGGCGGGAATCTTCCAGTCTCCCTGCGTGGCCATGCCGTTTCGTCTCCCTGCCCGATCCCGCCGATTTGTCGTCCGATCTCCCAAGGTAGGTCGCCGGTCGCCGCAGCGACAGGCGCGCCGCCGACGCGGCCCCGGAAAATTCCGTTGCCGGCCATCGACCGCGCCCATGCCGCCCACACCGGATCGGCGGCGGGACGGTGGCGGGAGGGCCACGCTTGCCCTACCTTGACCGTGACGAGGAAGCCGGACACGAGACGGCCGGCGGCCGTGGCAAGTCCGGGTCGTCCGATCGCGCCCGGCGAGGCCGATCGTCGTGTGGGAGAGGATGGTTCGCCCCGTGCGTGACGATGCCACGCTGCTCCGGCTGATGAGCGCGGTCGCGCAGGGCGACGCGCAGTCCCTCAAATCCCTCTACGATCTCACCGCGCCGAAACTTTACGGTGTGATCTCGCGTATCCAGAGGGATCGCGCCGCGGCCGAGGACGTCCTCCAGGACGTCTACCTGCGGGTCTGGCAGAGTGCGGGATCGTACGACCCCCAGTCCGGCAGGCCGCTCGCGTGGTTGTGCGCCATCGCCCGCAACCGGGCGATCGACGTCGTCCGCCGGAAGGGCGAGGTCCAGGGGCCGGTGACCGAGGACGGGGAGGACTGGGTGGAACGGCTCGCCGACCCTCACGACAGCGAAGGCGCGATCCTGGGCCGGGACGCCCTGCGCGCCTGCCTGCAGCGCCTCGACGAGACGCAGCGCGACTGCATCGTGCTCGCCTATTGCGAGGGCTATTCGCGCGAGGAACTCGCCGCGCGCTACGACCGGCCGGTCAACACCATCAAGACGTGGCTGCACCGGGGGCTCGCCGCCCTGCGCGGCTGCCTGGAGCCGGCCTCGTGACCGGGGGGCCCGACGACGAGCGCGACCTGCGGGCGGCCGAATACGTCCTGGGCACCCTGCCCGCCGCGGAGCGGGCCGCCCTCGACCTCGAACGCACCCTCGATCCGGCGACGGAGGCGGCCGTGCGCGGTTGGGAGCGGCGGCTGGCCCCGCTCGATTCCGTCGGTCCGGACGTGGTGCCCGATGCCGGGATCTGGTCGCGGATCGCCGCGAGCCTGCCCGGGCGGCGCCGAACGTCGGCCGCCAACGACAACCGCGTCGCCGCCCTCGCCCGCCAGGTCCGCCTCTGGCGCGGCACCGCGCTGGCCGCTGGTGGCCTCGCGGCGGGCCTGGCGCTGTTCGTGGCGGTCGGCGCCTGGCCCGTGGGTCGGGGGGAGCCGCGCTACGTCGCGGTGGTCAGCCGCAGCGGCGAGTCGCCGGCCCTCATCGTCAGCGTCGATCTCGCCGCCGGCACCGCGCAGGTGCGGCCCGTGGCGGCCGAGACACCGGACGGGCGCAGCCTCGAACTCTGGTACGTGGAGGGCGGCGCGCCCAAGACACTCGGGGTGATCGGGGGATCCGCCCGCAGGGTGACCCTGCCGAAGGGAGAGGCGAACCCAGAAGGGCTCTTCGCCGTATCGGTGGAGCCACCGGGCGGCTCGCCCACCGGCCAGCCCACCGGCCCGGTGGTCTACTCGGGCAAGCTGATCCGCGATTAGGACTCCACTCACCCCCGTCCGCGCCGGAGGCGATCCCGATGCCGCGCTTTGCCGCCAACCTCACCTTGATGTTCACGGAGCATCCCTTCCTCGACCGCTTCGCGGCGGCGGCGCAGGCGGGATTTTCAGCGGTGGAATGCCTGTTTCCCTATGCCGAGGCGCCCGGGGCGATCGCCGCGCGTCTCGCCGAGCATCGCCTGGAACTCGCCCTGTTCAACATGCCGCCCGGCGATTGGGCGGCGGGCGAGCGCGGCCTCGCCGCCCTGCCGGATCGGTTCGCGCAGGTGACGACGGGGGTCGAGGCGGCGCTCGCCTACGCGCTCGCCACGGGCACCCGGCGCCTGCACCTGATGGCCGGCCTCGCCGACCGGCGGGATGCGGCGGCATCGGGCGCCTACCGCCGCGCCCTGCGCCATGCCGCCGGCCGGCTCGCGCCCCACGACATCGACCTCCTGATCGAACCGATCAACCGGCGATCGATGCCGGGCTATTTCCTCGACGACGTCGAGGCCGCCGCCGACCTCGTGCGGGAGCTGCAGGGAGAGGGGCTGGCCAACCTCAGGCTCCAGTTCGACGTCTTCCACGCGCAAATCCTGCACGGGGACGTGACGACGCGGCTCGCCCGGCTTCTGCCGCTGATCGGCCATGTCCAGGTGGCGGGCGTACCGGCCCGCAACGAGCCCGGTACCGGCGAACTCGACGACGGCTTCGTCTTCTCCGAGCTCGATCGCCTGGGCTACGACGGGCTCGTCGGCTGCGAGTACAACCCGCGGGCGGGGACCCTGGCGGGACTGGGTTGGTTCGCGCCCTGGCGGGACGCCACTGGCTGACGCCGTCACGGTCAGGCGATCGGCTCGCCGCAGCGGGCCGGTCCTAAAAGGTCAATCGTCGGCGTCCTCCCCCTCGTAGGGGGCGTAGCTGGGCAGGCGGCGGCCGTCCGGCAGCTCGATGGTGCGCGAGCGGATCACGAGGTAGCCGGCCTCTTCCGCCGCCCTGATCCGGGCCAGGCGATCCCCCCTCCCGTCGTCGCGGAACCGACCGACCGGCGGCACCTCGGCGAGGATGCGCCGCCGTGACGGCGCGACCGCGACGGGCGCGCGGCGCGAGGGGGGCTGGGCGAGCCGTTGCCGGCGCGCATCCCGGTTCGGGCGAGAGGCCTGCCGGGGCCGAACGGCCCGCGTGTCCGCACGGGTGGCCCGGGGAGCGGGCGCGGCGGCGGCGGGTGCGGCCTCCGCCTGCGGTGCGACGGGTCGAGAGGGCGTGGCCGGCGTGGGAGCGGGCCGTACCGGACCCGCCTGGGCCGGGCCGTCCCGCGACGGCGGGTCGGTCCACGGCCGCTCGCCGCTCGACGGCACCTCCGACTGCGCGAGCGCGGCCGGCAGGCCGAGGAGGAGGCTCGCCGCCGCCAGTCCGAAACGCCAACTCGGTCGGATCGTCATCGCGCGGCCCCCGGGCTGTCTCGAAGCGGTCGCCGGAACCCGATGTGCCCCTGTGCCGTCCTGGCCGCCGACCTTAGGGAGTTCGGGCCGTCGCGTCCAGAATCGCGCGCGCGGGGCCTCCGGGCGTTGCCCTCGCCCGACCGTGGAGCCACATGAGCGACCCGTGGCGGCCACCGGCCCGGGCGCTGCGCCGATGCGGACAGGAGAAGACATCCATGATGACACACGCCATGCCGACGGTCGTTCGCGGCGCCCTCGGCGCTGCCTTCGCAGCCGGGCTGGTCGCGATGCCCGCCCTGGCCCAGACGCCTCCGCCCGCGATCCCCACCGTCGAGAGCGACGTCGTCGACGGCAAGGGCGAGGCCATCGGCCGGATCGTGATCCGCGACGGGGCCAACGCCCTGGTGCTGCGCCTCACCATCCGGCCGGGCGGGCTGCCGCCGGGCTGGCACGGCCTGCATTTCCATGCGGTGGGCGATTGCTCGGACCCCGAGGGCTTCGCGAAATCGAAGGCCCATGTGAACCACGACCAGAGCAAGCACGGCCTGCTCAACACGGACGGGCCCGACGAGGGCGACCTGCCCAACGTCCATGCCGCCGCCGACGGGTCCGTGAACGCCGAGGTGTCGAGCGATACCCCACTGACCGGCGAAGGCGGGCTCAAGGACGGGGACGGGTCGGCCCTGGTGATCCATGCCAACGAGGACGATCACACCACGCAGCCGATCGGCGGTGCCGGCGCGCGGATCGCCTGCGCGGTCATCAAGTAGGACGCGGTCGGGCGTCCCGCGCCTCGCGGGACGCCTCAGCGCGGGCGTCGCCCCACCGAGACGACGTTGCCGCCGTGCGCCTTGCCCTTGCGCTCGGGCAGGGCGCCGGTGACGACCTTGACGATGCCGTCGGTGTCGAGGCCGGCCTGGGCGTACATGCGCTCGGGGGTGTCGTGGTCCTGGTAGACGTCGGGCAGGGTCAGGGTGCGCACCC
>NZ_LMRC01000016.1:0-44539 GCF_001425565.1 Methylobacterium sp. Leaf466
ATGGCCAAAGGCGCATAGACGATGGGAGTCGCCACGTGCGGTGAGGGTGAGACCGAAGTGCTCGACGCCCGCGAAGGCGGCGCCGTAGTTGGAGTTGTAGATGTTGAAAGCCCCGCCGTAGCCCGCCGCGAGCGAACCGCCGCTCGCCACGCCGCCGCCGACGCCGTAGCCGTTGTCGAAGGCCGACCAGTCCAGGATCAGCGTGTCGACGCCCGCCCCCATCCCGATGGTGTCGTTGCCRCCCGCGACCGTCACCCAATCGCTGCCGTCGCCGGTGGCGAGCGTGTCGTTGAGATCGAAGGCCAGCGTCGTGATCCGGTCMGCCSCCGCCCCGGTGGTCAGGTCGAGGGCCTCGATGCCCGCCACCGTGCCGGTGCCCAGGTAGCTCGCCTGCGTGCCCGCCCGGGTCAGGTCCAGCACCATCGCCTGTGCCGYCGTCATCGCCGACTTGTCGGACCGCCACCGGTCGGACGTCCCGGCACCGCCGTCGACGAYGTCGATGCCCTTGCCGGTGTCGAGGATGTCGTTGCCCGCGTTGCCCCGGGCGGTGTCGTTGCCGTCGCCCGTGACGATGGCGTCGCCCCGCGCCGTCAGCGTCAGGTCGAAGCGCTCGACGCCCGCGAAGGTGGCGCCGTAGTTCGAGTTGTAGACGCYGAAAGCGCCGCCGTAGCCGGCCACCAGCGAGCCGCCGACGGCCACGCCGCCGCCGACGCCGTAGCCGTTGTCGAAGGCCGACCAGTCCAGGATCAGCGTGTCGACCGTGCCCGCCGCGTTGCCGCCCAGGTCGATCCAGTCGTTGCCGCCCGCGATCCTGACGCTGTCGGCGCCGCCGTTGGTGGCGATCTGGTCGTTGTCGTCGCTGGCACGGGTGGTGATCACGTCGTTGCCGGCCCCCGACCTGAAGGGGTCGGCGCTGCCGTTGCCGAGGGTCTCGATGTCGCGCACCGTGGCCGTCTTGCCGTCGAYGACGTAGGTGCCCTGCAGGCCGACGAGCCTCAGGTCGAGGACGAGGGCCGCGGTCATGCCSGACTTGTCGGCCGACCAGGTATCGATCCCGGCCCCGCCGTCGACGGTGTCGGCGCCCTTGCCGGTGAACAGGTCGTCGGCGCCGCCGTTGCCGCGCACGATGTCGTCGCCGTCCCCGGTGGTGACCGCGTCCGCCACCGCCGTCAGCGCCAGGTCGAACCGCTCCACGCCGGTGAAGGTGGCGGCGTAGTTCGAGTTGTAGACGCTGAARGCCCCGCCGTAGCCCGCCGCCAGCGTCCCGCCCGTGATCCCGCCCCCGACCCCGTAGCCGTTGGCGTACGACGACCAGTCCAGGACCAGCGTGTCGAGGCCGGTCCGCCGTAGCCCGCCGCCAGCGTCCCGCCCGTGATCCCGCCCCCGACCCCGTAGCCGTTGGCGTACGACGACCAGTCCAGGACCAGCGTGTCGAGGCCGGCATCGGCGGTCAGCGTGTCCGAGCCGGTGCCGCCGTTGAGCCGGTCGTTGCCGGCGCCGCCGATGAGCGTATCGTTGGCGCTGCCGCCGGTGAGGTCGAAGCGCTCCACGCCGGTGAAGGAGGCCGAATAGAAGTACTCGGTCGAGCCGTGGTTCACCACGGTGACGGTGTGGGAATAGCTTTTGTAGGCCCCGTCGCCGCTGTCCCGGAAAATGGCGCTGGACGCCCGCGACCAGTCCATGACCAGCAGGTCGCCCGTGCCGGCACCGCCGTCGAAAGAGGCGCCGTAGGAGGTCGCGAGGTCGACCATCAGGGTGTCGTCGCCGCCCTTGCCCGCGAAATGCGTCGCGGTGCGCGCGAACGCCGGATCGGTGGAGGCCACGCCCGCGGCGTTGACCACCGTTCCGCGCACGTCGAGCAGGTCGTTGCCGTCGCCGGCCAGGAGGTCGATCGCCTCGATCGACGTCAGCCTGGTGCCGTTCGAGAGGGTGAGGGTGCCCCCGCCCTGAAGCTGCTGGAGGACGACGGTGTTGTTGCCGCTGCCCGAGAGGGCGACCAGCGCGCGATCGAAGCCCTCGCCGCCGTCGATGTCGTCGACCCCGCCGCCGCCGTTCAGGGTGTCGTCGCCGCGGTTGCCGATCAGGATGTCGTTCAGCCCGCCGCCGTTCAGGGCATCGTTGCCGGTGCCGCCGCTGAGGTGGAAGCGTTCGATCTCCTTGAAATACAGGGTCTGCCCGAAGGAGCCGAGGACATACCGCTCGGCCTGGCCGAAGGCGGTGGAATCGCTGGTGCCGAGCCCGACGTAGGTGATCGCGCTCGTGGCGGCCGACCAGTTCATCATCAGGAGGTCGGTGCCCGAGCCCCCGTCGACATGGTCCGCGTTGCCGTCGAGGTCGCTGATGGTGACGGTGTCGTCGCCGCCGTGGCCGAAGACGGTGTCGGCCCCGGTCCCCGGCGTGAGCACGTCGTTGCCGTCGGCGAAGGGATCGTCGTCGGAGGCCTTGGCCGTGCCGGCCTCGACCCGGTACAGGCGGACGTTGTCGATCAGGGTGCCGTGGGCGTCGCCGGTGCCGACCTCCTTGAAGGTGAGCCGGTTCTTGTCGGTCCCGGTCCCGGCGCCGCCGGTGAGGTCGATGTAGTAGACCAGGGTGGCCGTCCCCGGGTCGATGTAGTCCGTGGTGGCTGCGCCGATGGTCCAGTTGAGCTTCTGCGCCCCCCAGTAGACCTCGAGGCGCGCGTTCGCCGCCGTGCCGATCTTGCGGGCGTCGAAGGCGAGACGATAGAGCGCGCCGTCCTCGGCGCCCGCGATCGTCTGGGTGATCATGGCGTTCGTGTTGGCCTGGTTGCCCTCGAGGTCGACACCGTAGCGTCCCTCGGACGGCGTCCCGGCCGCGCCGCCGGTGAAGAGCTCGATCCCCGGTCCGGCCAGGCGCTGCCAGCCGTCGAGCGGAGCGTAATAGCCGTAGCCGTTGGCATCCATGGTCGGATCGGCGACCACCTCGAAGCCGCCGTTGACCACGAGGTTGCTGTCGCCGCCGTAGAGGACGTCGTCGCCGCCCGAGTCGGTGATGGTGTCGTTCCCGAGGCCGCCGCGCGCCACGTCGGTCCCGGCACCGAGGAAGACGGTGTCGTTGCCCTTGCCGGCGTCGATCGCGCTGCCCGACAGGGCGCCATAGCCCACGAGCCGGTCGTCGAGGCCGCTGCCGATCAGGTTCTCGATGGAGATCAGCCTGTCGCCGGCCGCATGACCGCCCGTGGGCGCGCGGTATTGCGCATCGCCCGGGAGCAGGGTGGCGCGGCTGAGGTCGACGTCGACGCCGACGTCCGAGGAGCGGTAGCTCGCGGTGTCCGCGCCTTCGCCGCCGTCGAGGGTATCGCCGCCGGCGCCGCCCTCGAGGACGTTGTCGGCGGCGTTGCCGGTGAGCGCGTCGGCACCGGCGCCGCCGACGGCATTCTCGATCAGGGATCGGACATCGCCGTCGTAGAGCAGCGCATTGGCGATGTTGCCGCGGGCGAAGTTGAGGGGGGCTCCGTCGTCGGCGATCCCGAGGTAGGCGCGCTGGGTGTTGCGGGCGGCCTCGCTGAGGGTCGTCCAGGCGCCGGGCCGCAGGTCGACGACGAGGGCCTGCGCGTAGTTCGAGAAGTCGTAGGTGTCGGTGCCGCCGCCGTCCCAGATCGTCTGGAAGATCATGTTCCGGGCCGGATCGGCGTCGTCGATCGGCACCCCGTCGATCGACATCCGGCCCGAGGTGAGGCTCCAGGTGTAGCGCGAGTCGCCTGCGTTGGTCGTGAAATCGGCGCCGTAGAGATACTGGAGCGCGGCGATGTCGTCCTGCATCAGGCCGATCGGATAGTCGGCGTCGTTGTACTTCGATCTCCCCTCCGGCCAGGTGTTGTAGGTCATGATCGAGTATTCTTGGCTGTCGTGATCGGTCGGCAGCTCGGGGAAGACTTCTGCGTGGGTGGTCTGGGCGGCGTGGCCGTGCTTCAGCCCGAGCGCATGCCCGATCTCGTGCGCGATGCCGGCGGCGTAGCCGAAGCTGCCGGGCGTGGGCGCGTTGTAGCTCGTCTTGTTGAACCAGGTGTCGCCGAAGGCGTAGGCCGGAAACCTGTCCGGATCGGGCGGGGTCGCCTCGGCCGAATTGTTCGATCCGCCCGGAACGTGGAGGGCGTCGCCCGTCCCGCTGTCGAGCGTATCCACCATCGCGAAGCGCAGGTTGGCGTTGGTGTCGGTCGTGAGGGTGAAGCCGAGGCCGGTGACCGCCGCGACGGTGTTCAGCAGCCGCGTCACCGCCGTCTGTTGGGCCGTATTGAACGCCTGGAAGCCGTTGACCGCCTCGTAGCCGTTGCTGATGTACTCCGCCGAACTCGTCGGGAACGAGTAGGTCAGCGTCGTGGGGGTCCATTTGTAGCCCCACAGCAACCCGTTGATGTCGCCGCTGTCGCCGGCCTTCTTGCTCACCGAGGCCGAGTTCGATGCGCCCGAACCGCCCGTCGCGCCGTCGATGTCGTGATCGAACGCCGTGTAGGACGGAGTTCCTTCGGTCAACGCACACACGTAGCACATGTCGGTTTTCCGATGATCTGGAGCGCGTCGTGCCGGGAGGCCCCGACCGGCGCATCGCCGGGGCGGCGTTCAAGTCTTGAAACGGTTCGGCGGATTGGGCGGCAAGCCGCTGAGTGAAATCCGTAAAAACGATAATCCTTTTTTAGCAATGACAATTGTGCAACGCAGTTCTCGGCAGCAATGCCGGCACACGAATGTTGCGCGATGACAATGGTACCGCCATCGTCCGTTTCAAAACCCGGCCTCGGGCGATCCGCAACGCGCAACCGTCCGGCCCGGCGCTCTTCGACACTGCATTCGGCTCGATGGTCCGGTGTCCGCCCCTCGCCTCGTGTTGCGACTCAGCGCAGGATCGCGACGTCGGGCGCCATCATGGGCCGGGGGACGGTCGGATCCTCTCGATCGGGGCGGCGACCACGCGGATCGGGGTGGGAAGACGGTGCGGCACGCCGCGATACGGACCCGGAAACGATGGTCGTGTCCGCAGTTACCGTCCAACCCTGGCCGCCCAACCTTGGCGCATCCTGTCCGGCGGATTGCGCCATCGGATGCAGAGGTACCGGTCAATGCGGGTTGTGATGCGCCGCCGGCCGGGGCGAGGCCGTCTCGGCTTCCCTGAACGAGGTGAAGCGGTCCAGCGCATCGAGGGGGACGTCGAGCGTGCAGCGAAGACCCTCCGGCTCGAACGCCAGGCGGACCGCCCCCCCGAGCTCCTGTGTGATGGCACCGGTGATCAGGCGGGTTCCGTAACCGCGCCGTCGCGGCTCCACGACCGAGGGGCCGCCGCTCTCGTGCCACCCCATCGCCAGCCGGCTGGCGCCGCTCTCGCCGGCGACGACGCGCCAGGCGATGTCCACCCGGCCCCCGGGGACGGAGAGCGCACCGTACTTGGCCGCGTTGGTCGTGAGTTCGTGCACCGTCATGCCGAGCGCCAGGACGTAGCGCGGGGGCAGGTCGAGGTCGGCCCCGTCCAGCCGGAAGCGGTCGGCCTGCCCCACCCGGAACGGCGCCAACTCGTTCTCGAGGACCGTGCCGAGCGAAGCCCCGGTCCAATCGTCCCGCGAGAGCAGGTCGTGCGTCTTGGACAAGGCGAGGATGCGCCCTTCGAGCTGTTCGTCCGACGGGTCGCCCCGGCGCGATTGACGGGCAAGGGACTGCACCGTGGCCAGGGTGTTGCGGACACGATGGTTGAGTTCGTGCAGCATCATCCTCTGTCGCTCCTGCAGCAGGTGGCTGCGGGAGATCTCGGAGCGCAGTTCGCTCTCGTGACGCTGGAGGGCGCTCGCCATGGCGTCGAATGCTTCGCCGAGCTGGCCGAACTCGGTCGGACCGGAGATGCCGGTCCGCGTGCCGAGATCCCCCGTCCGCCAGGCCGTCGCGGCCCCCAGCAGGCGGCGCACGGGGTCCTTGATGAAGGCACGCCCCGCCAGCAGGGCGGCCACCACGGCCAGGAGAGCACCGAGACCGATCAGGATCACGCCGCGCCGCGTCGCCGCGTCGATGTCGGCGAAAGCCGCCTGTGGCGAGAACCCGACGGCGACCGTCACCGAATCGAGGTCGTCCGGCGTCGCGGCCGCGATGCCGGTGATGCGCATGGTCCCGCGCAGGCCGGGCAGGTCGATGACCCTGCCGCGGTTCGCCGTGAGCGCCGACCAGAGATCGGACGGCAGGGTCTTGCCGACCCATTGCTCGTGGTCGGGCAATCGGATCACGATGGAGCCCTTCCGGTCGGCGACGGTCAGCGTCGCATCCGGCGGGAAGCCGGCCCGGGCCTGATGCGCGGCGAGATGGGTCAGGTCGATGCTGGCCAGGACGACACCCGCCGGGCGGTCGCCCGTCCCCGGAATGGCCTGTGCGAACTGCAACGTCGGCTTGGTGGTGATGCGACCGGTCACGAACTCGCCGATGGCAAAGCCGCCCGTGCGCATCGCATCCTGGAAGTAGCCCCGATCGGCCAGCCCGTAGGAACCACGGGCGGAACCGAGGGTATTGCAGACGATGCCGCCGTCGGCGTCGGCGACGCCGAAGAAGAACACGCCCGGCACCTTGCCGAGCAGGGTCTTCAGGTACGCCGTGCAGCTGGCCGGCTCCATGCCCCGGATCTCCGGCACCTCGGACAGCACGTCGAGGACCTGCCGGGTGCCGCGCCCGAACTGGCCGAGGTCGGCCGCGATGCTGCGGGCGACGCGCATCGCCTCGCCGCGGACGGCCTCGCCGCGCGCCGTGCGCAGCGCGTACTCGTTGTAACCCTGGATGGCCAACGCCGGCACGAGCGCCAGGGCCACGAGGCCCACGATCCGTTTGGTGAGCGACATCGAGAAACCGGTCCTATGTCACGGTTTCATCGGCGAGGATCGCGACCGGGCCGTCGCGACCGGGCCCGGCGCCCGGACCGGGAGCCGGCGACCACTGTCCCGAGGCCCGCTCAGGCGGCCACATCGTGCTGCTCCTGCATGGAGGCGAGGGCCACCTCCAGCCTGCAAACCAGGCCGGTGGGCAGGTAGGTGAGCCTGACCGCGCCGCCGGCCTCCGCGGCGAAGCTGCGTTCGATCAGGCGCGAGCCGAAACCGCGACGGGTCGGCTGCGCGAGGATGGGCGGACCGCCGTGCTCGGACCAGGTCAGGCAGAACCGCGGTGTCTCATCCTCGTGCGCGATGTGCCAGCGCAGGTCGACACCGCCGAGGTCGTTCGAGAGCGCCCCGTACTTGGCCGCATTGGTGGCGAGTTCGTGCAGGGCGAGCGCCAGGGACAAGGCCGGCTTGGCGGCGAGGTGGACGTTCGGGCCGCCGGTGCGGATGCGATGCGCCGCGCCGCCGCGATGCACCGCCAGCGCCCCGTCGACCACGTCGACGATGGGGGCCTGCGTCCAGCTCGACGCCGTGAGGATGTCGTGCGCGCGTCCCAGCGAGATCAGGCGGGCGGAGAAGGCGTCGCGCGAGGCCTCCATGTCGGTGGCGTCGCGGAAGGTCTGGCTGGCGATGGCCTGGACGAGGGCGAGGGTGTTCTTCACGCGGTGCTGCAACTCGCCGGTGAGCAGGCGCTGGTGCTCCTCGGCCCGCTTGCGTTCGGAGATGTCGAGCATCGCGCCGATCATCCGCACGGCGCGGCCCGCCCCGTCCCGGAGGACGTAGCCGCGGTCGAAGATGTCGGCGTAGGTCCCGTCCGCGCGCCGGAAGCGGTACTCCTCCGTCCAACCGGAGCCGGCCCCCTCGATCACGGTGTAGATGCCCTCCTTCACCCGCTCCACGTCCTCCGGATGGATGTGACCCTTCCACCAGGCGCCGCTCGGGCCGACCGCCTCGGGAGCGTAACCAAACAACGTCTGCACCGCCTCGTTCCAGAGAATGTGGTCGGTGCCGAGGTCCCAGTCCCAGATGGCGTCGTTGGTGGCACGGGCCGCGAGGCGGTAGCGCTCCTCGGTCTCGCGCAAGGTCCGTTCGGCCCGCCGGCTCTCGGTGACGTCGCGGGCCGTGCCGATGAGGCGTAGCGGCAGGCCGTCCTCGAACAGGGTCTGCCCCTTGGCGTAGACCCAGCGCTCGACCCCGTCCTCCGGGGCCACGGTGCGATAGGTGATGTCGTAGGTGCCGTCGCCGGCCGGATCGAGGGCGGCACGCACCGCCTCGTCGGCCCGGTCGCGATCGTCCGGGTGCAGGCGCGCCAGGTAGACGTCGAGGTCGACGGTTGCGTCCGGCCCGAGGCCGAAGAAGCTGCGGGTGCGGGTATCCCAGTTCAGCACGTTCGCGACGAGGTCGTAGTCGAACACGCCGGTCCCGGTCGCCTCGACGGCGAGGCGCAGCTGCTCGCGGGCCTTGCGAAGCTCGTCTTCGGCCTGCCGGCGGTCGTGGATGTCGCTGTTGCTGCCGAGCCAGCCGACGACGGCGCCGCTGCCGTCCCGCATCGGCTCGGCGCGGATCAGGAACCACCGGTAGGCCCCGTCGGCCCGTCGCAGGCGGGCCTCGGTGTCGTAGAGCCCCCCGCGTGCGCGGGCATCCTCCCAGCTCAGGAGCATGCCCGGCAGGTCGTCGGGATGGACCGCCTCGCCCCAGCCCATGGGCAGCGCCCGCTCCGGCGTCTGGCCGGTGTAGGCGTACCAGCGGTCGTTGAGGTAGCTCAGGCCGCCATCGGGATCGCCGAACCAGATGACGGTCGGCGCGAGTTCCGTCAGGGTCTGGAAGCGCGCCTCGGCGACCTTGCGCTCGTGGATGTCGAGCGAGGTGCCGATCCAGCTGCGCATGGTCCCGTCCGCCTCCCGCGCCGGACGGGCCCGGGACAGGAACCACCGGTACTGCCCGTCGCGACCCAGCAGCGGAAACTCGACCTCGTAGGGTCGTCCCGACGCCGCCGCCGCGAGCCAGGCACGCCGCGTGGCGTCGCGGTGGTCGGGGTGGATGACGGACATCCAGCTGGCCTCGCCGACCTCGCCCGCGGGCAGGCCGGTGTAATCGTACCAATAGGCGTTGCAGTAGGTGATGTTGCCCTGCGCGTCGCCGAACCAGACGACCTGCGGGCTGACCTCGACCAGCGAGCGGTAGCGCATCTCGCTCGCCTCGAGGGCGGCGCCCGCCTCGCGTTCGTCGGTCCGGTCGCGAAGGATCTTCAGGAAGCCCACGACACGGCCGTCGTCCGACCGCAGCGGCATGATCTCGCCGCTCGCCCAGAACCGGCTGCCGTCCTTGCGCAGGTGCCAGCGCTCGTCCGGGGCGCTTCCGTTCTCCAGCGCCAGCGCCATCTCGGTCTCGGGCCGCCGGACGGCGCGGTCCTCCGGCGTGAAGAACGTCGCGGCCGGGCGGCCGAGCATTTCGGTCTCGCTCCAGCCGAGCACGTTCTCGGCCCCTGTGTTCCAGCGTGTGACCCGCCCCTCGGGGTCGGTCGCGACGATGGCGTAGTCGATCGCGCTGTCGAGGATGCGTTCGTGAAGCAGGCGCTGCTCGGCCTGATCCCGCAACGAGCGGCGCAGCTCCATCTGCGCCATGGCCTGACGGGCGAGCCGAAGCAGGCCCTTGCGTTGCCGGTCGGTCAGTTCGCGGGGCGTGGTGTCGAGGACGCAGACCGTACCGATGGAGTGCCCCTCGGCGGTCTTCAGCAGGGCGCCCGCGTAGAAGCGTAGGCCGGGGGCGCCGGTGATCAGGGGGTTGCCCGCGAACCGCGGGTCGCGCGAGGCATCGGGCACGTAGAGGACGTCCTCCTGCAGCAGCGCGTGGCGGCAGAAGGCGTGTTCGAGGGGGGTCTCGCGCACGCCCAGGCCGACCTCGGCCTTGAAGAACTGGCGTCCGTCGCCGATCAGGTTGACCACGCCGATGGGGACGTCGCAGAGTTCGGCAGCCGCTTCCGCGATCTCGTCGAAATCGCTTTCCCGCGGGGTGTCGAGCATGCGGTAGCCGTCCAGGGCCCGGAGCCGTGCCGCCTCTTTGTCTCGGGTCGCGCTCATCCTGGCGTCACGCTCGCGGGCGGCCGATCGTTCCATTGCCGGGTCGCAGCATCGATGGCCTGGACGGCCTTGTGGCACAAGGGGAACGGCCCGTCGCAGGATGATTCGGTCCTGCGGGTGGATGCCCGCCGCCGGACCCGCGCGCGCCTGCCGGATGCAATCGGCCCGAGCTCTGCCGTCAGGTGTCATGCATCCGGTGGCTGTGGCATGCACAACCTTGAAGAACGCCCGCGAACCGGCGAAACAGGTCGCACCATTGAAGATGGATGCGACCATGGGCGGGAGGGGCGGTTTTCAGCCGATCGGGGCGATGTCCCTCGCCGTCGATCCGGCCCCGGACGTCGGCTCCGGTACCGCGTCCGGCCTCGTGGGTGATCCGCGCGGGGAGGCCGGCCCTCGGATCGCGCCGTGAGCGGCGGGACCTTCGAACCGGGGGAGGGCGTCCGGATCGCCTGTTCGGCGACGGAGCACGTCAGCCTCGCCTACTACGAGAACGCGGTTCCGGTGATCCGGGAGATCGTGGTCGCCAACGCCTCCGACCGGGATCTCGTCGACATCGAGGTGCGGATCGAGAGCCGGCCGGCGGTGGTGCGGCCGCTGACGCTGCGCATCGACCGGGTTCCGGCGGGCTCCAGCCATCACATCGAGACGCCGGACCTGCGCCTCGACGCGACGCTGCTCGCCGGCTTCACCGAGGCGAGCCGCCTCGAGCTGACGGCGGTGCTGGTGGAGGCGGGCACCGAGGGCGCCCGGACCGTGGCGGAGCTGCGCCTGCTGCCGCCCTCGCACTGGGGCGGCGGCGCCAGCGCGCCCGAACTGCTCGCCGCCTTCGTCCGGCCGAACGATCCGGCCGTCGACGTGGTCCTGCGCGATGCCGCGACCAAGCTCGCCGAGGCCGGCCGCGAGACCGGATTGAACGGCTACGCCGCCGCCCGCAAGGCCCGCGCCTGGGAACTCGCCGAGGCGATCTGGGCGGCGCTCGCCGACCGGGCCATCGCCTACGTGCTGCCGCCCGCGAGCTTCGAGCGGGCGGGGCAGAAGGTGAGGGGGCCCGGCGACGTGATCGAGCGCCGGGTCGGCACCTGCCTCGACCTTTCGCTGCTCTATGCCGCCTGCCTCGAGCAGGCGGGCCTCAACCCGGTGCTCGTGCTGACCGCCGGCCACGCCTTCGTCGGGGTGTGGCTGCGCGACGAGGATTTCGCGGGTGCCGCGATCGACGACATGCAGCTCCTGCGCAAGCGCCGCGACCTGCAGGACCTGATCCTCGTCGAGACGACGCTCCTGACCCGCCATCCGCCCGCGGCGTTCACGGCCGCGGTCGATCGGGGCGCCGCCCAGGTCGAGGACACGGCGCCCGCCGCCCTCGAGGTCGCCATCGACGTCCGGCGCTGCCGCCGCCGCGGCATCCGCCCGATGGACCTCGGCGAGGGCAGGGCCGCCCCCGTCGATCCCGCACCGGCGGCAAGGCTCCACCAGGCCCTGTCGGCCCCTCCGCCCTTCGACGAGGAGGGGCGCGCCCCCGCCGACGAGGCCCCGGAGACCCCGGTCGGGCGCATGGAGCGCTGGAAGCGCAAGCTGCTCGACCTGAGCGTGCGCAACAAGCTCCTGAACTTCAAGCCCGGCAAGGGCTCCGTCGTCCTCGAATGCGCCGCCCCCGGCGCCCTGGAGGACGGCCTGGCGGCCGGGCACGAGTACCGCCTCAGGCCCGTCTCCGACGTGCCGGCCGGGGCCGACGGGCGCGACGCCGGCCTCGACGCTCACCGCCATCTCGACGACGGCCGGCGCAGCGACATCGCCGCCGCCCTCGCACGGCGCGAGATCCACACGACCTCCACCGAGGCCGAGCTCGACCGGCGCCTGCTCGACCTCTACCGGCTGGCCCGCAACGGCTTCGAGGAGGGCGGGGCCAACATCCTGTTCCTGGCGATCGGTTTCCTGTCGTGGACCCGCAAGGAGGGCGAGGCCGTCTACCGCGCGCCGCTGCTGCTGGTGCCGGTCTCGCTCAAGCGCTCCAGCGTGCGCGCCGGCTTCCGGCTGGCGCTCCACGACGACGAGGTGCGGATCAACCCGACCCTGCTGGAGATGCTGCGCGAGGATTTTCGCCTGCGGATGCCGGACCTCGAGGGCGAGCTGCCGCGGGACGCCGCCGGCATCGACGTCGACGCCATCATCCGCAGCGTGCGCCGGCACGTGCAGGAGCTGCGCGGGTGGGAGGTGGTGCCGGAGGTGGTGCTCGCGGCCTTCTCCTTCACCAAGTACCTGATGTGGAAGGACCTGGTCGACCGGGCCGACCTCCTGCGACGCAACCCGGTGGTGCGCCACCTCATCGACACGCCCAAGCACGCCTACGGCGACGGCGCGCCCTTCCCCGATCCGACCCGCCTCGACCGGGACCACCCGCCCGAAACCGTGTTCGCGCCGCTGTCGGCGGATTCCTCGCAGCTCTCGGCGGTCCTGGCCGCCGCCCAGGGCCGGGACTTCGTGCTGTTCGGGCCGCCCGGCACCGGCAAGAGCCAGACCATCGGCAACATGATCGCGCAGTGCCTGGCGCAGGGGCGCACGGTGCTGTTCGTCTCGCAGAAGACGGCGGCGCTCGACGTGGTGCAGCGGCGCCTGCGGGAGATCGGGCTGGGCGACTACTGCCTGGAGGTCCATTCCACCAAGGCGCAGAAATCGGCGGTGCTCGGCCAGTTGCGCCGGGCCTGGCACGAGCGCGCGACGCCCTCGCAGGGTGCGTGGAACACCGCCGCGGGCGACCTCGCGCGCCTGCGGGAAGAGCTGAACGGCCTCGTGTCCGCCCTGCACCGGCGGCGGGAGAACGGGCTCTCGGCCTACGAGGGGTTCGGGCGGGTGATCGCGGCGGGTCCGGACGACGGGGGGCTGGCGCTCGCCTGGGACGACCATCGCGCGCACGACGGCGCGACGCTGGCGGACCTGCGCGCGGGCTGCCGCGACCTGCGCCCCGTCCTGGCCTCCGTCGGCTCCCTCGTCGACCATCCGCTGCAGGGGGTCGAGGCCACGCAATGGTCGCCGGTCTGGCGCGACGGCATGGCCGGCGCGATCAGGGCCGTCGAGGAGGCGCTGGCGGCGCTCTCGACGAGCGGGCGGGCGTTTGCCGAGGCGATCGGCCTTCCCTCCCTCCTGTCGACCCATGCCGGCACCCGCGGCCTCGTGGTGCTGGGCAATGTCCTGACCCGGCCGGAGGCGCGCTGCGGCGCCGCCTTCCTGGCCGACGGCACGGGCGACCTGCGCCGGGCCGTCGCCGCGCGCGAGCGCTTCCAGGACACCCGGGCCGAGTTGCGCGGCCGGCTCGCCGGACGCTACCGCCCCGGCATCCTCGACACGGACCTGCCGGGCCTGCTCGCCGAGTGGATCGCGGCTCAGGGGGCGAACTTCCTGGTCCGGGGCGGCCGGCTGAGGCGGGTGGTCCTGCAGGTGCAGCCCTATGCGGAGGGCGCCTTGCCCGACGACCTCGGGCCCGACCTCACCGGCCTGATCGACCTCGCGCGGCACGTCCGGGCCGGCTGCGCGCAGGACCCGGTTCTCGCCCGGCTCGGGGCGCCGTGGAGCGACGCCGAGCTGCCGGCGGCCGAGTTCCGGGCGGCGATGGCCTGGGCCGACAGGGTCGAACAGCTTCTCGACATCCTCGGGCCGCTGTCCCTCGGCGCCGAGGGCCTGCGCGGCCACCTCGCGCAGCTCGCCGAGCATCGGGCCAGGGCCCTGGCCGACGGGGGCCCCATCGCGCAGGCCTATGTCGCCTTCGGACAGGACCGCGCGCGGGCGGGCGAGGCGACGCGGGCGCTCAACCGGTTGGCAGGGCGCGCCGACCCCGAGGCGCCCCTGGCGGCGGAGACCGGCTGGATCGACGCCAGCATCGCCCTGGCCCGACGCTGGGCCTCCGGGCTGGGGCGGGCCCAGGGCTGGTGCGCCTGGCAGGCCGCCGCGCAGAACGCCCGCCGGATCGGCCTCGCACCCCTGGTCGAGGCGCTCGAGGAAGGCCGCGTCGCCCCCGACCGGGCCGAGGCGGCGTTCGAGACCGCCTATGCCCGCTGGTGGACCGACCGCGTCGTCAGCGACGACCCCATCCTGCGCAGCTTCCTGCCCGAGCGCCACGAGGACGCCATCGCCCGCTTCCGGGCGGCCGACGCGCGCCTCGGCGAACTCGCCAAGCAGGTCGTCCGCTCGCGTCTGGGCGGCGGCATTCCGGGGCCGACCGCCTTCGGGACCGACCCCGAATGGGGCACGCTCTCGCACGAACTGACGAAGAAGACCGCGCACATGCCCCTGCGCAAGCTGTTCGGGAGGATGCCGGGTGCGCTCACGAGGCTCACCCCCTGCGTGATGATGAGCCCGCTCTCGATCGCGCAGTACCTGCCGCCCGACAAGGAGCCCTTCGATATCGTCATCTTCGACGAGGCTTCGCAGATCTCGCCCTGGGACGCCGTGGGCGCCATCGCGCGGGGCCGGCAGGTCGTCATCGTCGGCGACCCCGAGCAGTTGCCGCCCACCAGCGTCGGCGACCGCGGCGTCGACGACATCGAGGACGGCAGCGACGTCATCGACCAGGAATCGATCCTCGACGAATGCCTGGCGGCCAACATCCCGCGGCGCACCCTCGACTGGCACTACCGCAGCCGCCACGAGAGCCTGATCGCCTTCTCGAACGCCCGCTACTACGGCGGGCGCCTCGTCACCTTCCCCTCGCCGGTGACCGACGACCGGGCGGTGCGCCTGACGCATGTGCCCGACGGCGTCTACGAGCGCGGCGCCGGCCGCGTGAACCGGCCGGAAGCCCGCGCCGTCGTCGCCGAGGTCGTGCGGCGCCTGCGCGAGCCCGACTTCGCGGGGCAGCGGCGCTCGCTCGGCATCGTCACCTTCAACGGCGAGCAGCAGCGGCTGATCGAGAACCTGCTCGACGAGCGGCGCCGCGCCGACCCGGAGCTGGAGCCGTATTTCGACCGTGACCGCTGGCACGAGCCGGTCTTCGTCAAGAACCTCGAGAACGTGCAGGGCGACGAGCGCGACGCCATCCTGTTCTCGGTGGCGGTGGGGCCGGACCAGGCCGGGCGGCCGGTGAGCACCGTGTCCTCGCTCAACAAGGACGGAGGGCACCGGCGCCTGAACGTCGCCATCACCCGCGCCCGGCGCGAACTCGTGGTGTTCGCCTCGCTGCGGCCCGAGCAGATCGACCTCGGCCGCACGCGGGCGCGGGGCGTGCGCGACTTCAAGCACTTCCTCGAGTTCGCCGACCGCGGCGTGCGGGCGCTCGCCGAGGCCTTCGCGCCCACGGGGGGCGACGTCGAATCGCCCTTCGAGGCCGCCGTCATGGCCGCCCTCCAGGCGAGGGGCTGGACCGTGCACACCCAGATCGGCGTGTCGGGCTTCCGGATCGACCTCGGCATCGTCCATCCCGACGCACCGGGCCGCTACCTCGCCGGCGTCGAATGCGACGGCGCGACCTATCACGGCTCGGCCACCGCGCGGGACCGCGACCGCCTGCGCGAGCATGTGCTGACCGACCTCGGCTGGCGCATCCGCCGGGTCTGGAGCACCGAATGGTGGACGGATGCGGCGGGCGCGCTGTCCAAGCTCGACCGGCGCCTGCGCGAGGACCTGGAGGCCGACCGCGCCCAGGCCGCCGCCTCGGCCCAGGTCGCCGCCTCGGCCCAGGTCGCCCCGCCAGCGCAGGAGGAGGCGGGCTTGGCCGACGCCGACGCGGTCCTCCCCTTGCCGGAGTCGGAGGCGGGTCCGGATGTCCCCGCCGACGATCCCCGGTCCGTGGAGGACCCCGTCGCCCACCGCCTCTACGCCGACCGGGACGGGGCGCCGGGCCCGACGCCGGAGCCGACCTACCGCCTGGCCGATCCGGCCGGCCTCGGCCTGCCGATCGCGCCGGCGCGGTTCTACGAGGCGTCCTACCGCGCCGTCCTGGCCGCGATCGTCGAGCACGTGGCGCGCGTCGAGGGACCGATCTACGAGGACGTCCTCCTGCGGCGCGTGGCGCGGGCGCACGACCTGCAGCGCGTCGGCCCCCTCATCCGCGAGGCCGTCCTCGACCGGATCGCCCCCTCCATCGCCCGCACCGAGGACGACGGCCGCCCCGTGCTGTGGCCCCCGCACGCGGAGCCGCGCGCGAGCCACCCCTACAGACCGTCGCCGGCTGGCCAGCGCAGCCATGGCGACACGCCGATGCCGGAACTGGTCGGGCTGGCGGGCACGCTCCCGGCCGGAGTCCCGGAGGCCGACCGCATCCGCCTGATGGCCCAGGCGATCGGCCTGTCGCGGGTCGAGGCGTCGACACGGGAGCGGTTCTCCCGTGCCTGCGCGCTCGCCGGGCAGCTCGCGTCGTCCCCGGAGACCGGGAACCCAGGCCGCGGCACCTGACGGGCGCCGTGGCGCGCCGCAGTCGCGCCGAATCTCCCTCTCCCGGCCATGATCCGGTCACCTTCGCGTCGGAAGGCGACGTGATTGTACGGGCAGGTGTCCTCGGGGTTGGCGCGACATCGGCGAGCCGAGCCCCCGAGGCCGTGCATGAACGCGCGTCGGGCGCGTGAGGATTGAGCGTATGACGAAGCGATCGACGATCGACCGGGCCGTCCGGTCCACCGGGCCCCTCGCGGCCCTGGCCCTGGCGATGCTGCCGGGAGCCGCCCTGGCCGTTCCGGCCGATCCGAGCGGAACTTGGCTCACCAAGGACGGGCGCGCCCGCATCCGCGTCGAGAAGTGCGGCCCGCAGGAAAAGAACATCTGCGGCTACGTGGTGTGGCTGAAGGTGCCCCTCAACGACAAGGGCCAGCCGCGGGTCGACTTCAAGAACCCGGACCCGAAGAAGCAGGCGCGACCCTCGCTCGGCCACCAGCTCATCATGGGTTTGAAGCCCAACGCAGATTCCCGCTTCGAGGGCAAGATCTACAATTCCGAAGAGGGCAAGTCCTACGACGTCACCATCTGGACCGAGGAGCGCAACGAGCTGTCGATCCGCGGCTGCATGCTGGCGATCCTGTGCGGCTCGGAGACCTGGATGCGGGTGAACGACGTGCTTCCGGGCCAGCTCACCGGACCCACCAACGGTCCGGGCGGCCCGCGGGCCGATGCCGAGTGGGCGCCCAAGGCCGGCCCGGCGACGGCCTCGGCGCCGGGCGTCACCACCGGCACCGCCAAGCCGGCGCCCAAGCCTGCACCCAAGCCGGCCGCCGCGCCGGCGGAGTGATCGGATCTCGTCCCATGTCCGGTCGATCACGTCGTGATCCGGACATGGGCTTCGCTCAGGCCCCGCGCGGGCTTCGTGATCCGGTTCCCGCTCGACTCAACCGGAAACCGGATCAGTCCACCAGGGCGGCGTAGGTCAGCACCCGCAACTCCCGTCTGATCGGCAGGGCCGAGGACGGGATGAGCTGGGCGAGGAGGACCACCGCGAGGTCCTCCCGCGGATCGACCCAGAAGGCGGTGCTGGCGAGCCCGCCCCAGGCCACCTCGCCGGGGGTGCCGACGATCTGGGCGCGGGCCGGATCGAGCATCACCGAGAACCCGAGCCCGAAACCGATGCCGGTGTAGGACGATTCGGAGAACCGCGGCTGACCCATCGCGGCAAGATCGCCGTCCAAGTGGTTGCTCAGCATGAGCTCCACGGTCTTGCGGCCCAGGAGCCGGACCCCGTCGAGTTCGCCGCCGCGCAGCAGGAACCGGCAGAACCGCATGTAGTCCGCCGCCGTCGAGACGAGGCCGCCGCCCCCCGAGGCGAGGGCGGGCGGTCTCGTGAACCGGCTCTCGACGCTGTCGTCGTAGAGCTTCAGCTTGCGGTCGCGGAACAGGCTGTAGTTGGACGCGAACCGCGCCAGCTTGCCCGCGGGCACGTGGAAATCGGTATCGACCATCCCGAGGGGGGCGATCACCCGCTCGCGCAGGACGTCGCCGAACTCCCGCCCCGCGATCACCGCGACGAGGTGGCCGAGCACGTCGGTGGCCACCGAGTAGTTCCATTCCGCACCGGGCTGGGCCAGCAGCGGCTGGCTCGCCGCCCGGCGCACCACCTCGGCCAGGCTCGCCTCCTGGTTCTCGCCGAAATCGACCCCGTTCTGGCGGTAGAGGGCGTCCACCAGCGTCGCCTCCATGAAGCCGTAGGTCAGGCCCGAGGTATGGGTGAGGAGGTCGCGGATGGTGATCGGGCGGGCGGCGGGCTCGGTGTCCCATTTCGCGCGGCTACCGCCGGTGAGCACCCGCATGTCGGAAAACTCCGGCAGGAAGCGGGTGACGGGATCGTCGAGCTGGAACCGACCCTCCTCGTAGAGCATCATCACCGCCACCGAGGTCAGCGGCTTGGTCATCGAGTAGATGCGCACGATGGTGTCGGCATCGAACGGCTTGTCCCGCGCCAGGTCGGCCTTGCCGTGGGCGCGGAAGAAGGCAGTGCGCCCGCGCCGGGCCACGCTCACCGAGAGGCCGGCGAGGCGCCCGTCGTCGACGAGGCGGCGCATCCAGCCGTCGATCCGCTCCAGGCGCTCGGGGCACAGGCCGACCGCGGTCGGGTCGGTCACGCTCACGTCCTGCATCCCATCGCCCCGTCGCCCTGCCTGCCGCGTGGAGAGGGCCGGGAACGCGGCCTCACCACCCCATCGTTCCCGGGCCGCCCTTGAACGGTCCGCGGATCGCGCGCGTGATCCAGCCGCCATAGAACCCGCCGGGCTGGGGCACCACCCGTTCGTCGTCGACGTAGCAGGCGTCCATCGCGCCGGCATAGACCGCGACGTAGTTCGCGATCGGCCGGAAGCCGGGCGTCGGGTCGGGATAGGCCCAGGCCGCCCCTTGCGCGACGCGCCCGCCGGCGGTGAGATCGAACAGCACCGCGCGGCCCTTCCATTCGCAGATCCCGGCCCGCCGCGGCGGCCCGAGGAGGCCGGGCACCAGGGCGGAGGGCGGACAGTAATAGGTCGGCGGGTGGCTCGTCTCGAGGACGCGGAACCCCTCGCGGGTGTCGGCCACGGTCAGGCCGGCGAAGACCACGCGCAGGCGCTGGCGCACCGGCTCCAGGCGCGGCGGGCGGGGATAGTCCCAGACGCTCTCCTCCTCGGGACCGGCGGGATCGGGGCTCGGGTGCATGGCGTCGTCCTCGTGGCGCGAGATGGGGAATCCGGGGCCGGACGCAGGGCGTCCGGGAAGGGGAGATAGCGCGCGCCGGCGCCCGCAAAAGCGTTTGCCGGCACTCCCCGCCATGGTAGCGCAGGGCCGCGACAGACCGGAGGCCGCCCCCCGTGACCGAGCCCGCCCTCTTCCTCGACTTCGACGGCACCCTCGTGGAGATCGCGCCCACGCCCGATCAGGTCCGGGTCGATCCGCCCCTGCCCGCCGCTCTGGCGCGGCTGCGCGAGCGGCTCGGGGGGGCGCTCGCCATCGTCACCGGCCGGTCGATCGGGGTGATCGACGGGTTCCTGGCGCCCGAGCGCTTCGACGTCGCCGGGCTCCACGGGGTCGAGACGCGCTTTCGCGGCGAGGTCGGCGGCGGCCGGCGGGAGGACCATCCGGCCCTGCGCGCCCGGATCGACGACCTTCACGCGGCCCTCGACCCGCTGCCGGCGGTCCTGATCGAGGACAAGGGCGCCTCGGTGGCGGTGCACTGGCGCCTGGCGAGCCCCGCCGACGCCGAACGCGCGCGCGGGGTCGTCGAGGCGGCCGCCGCCGCCCTCGGCGAGGCCTACAGGCTGCAGCTCGGCAAGGCGGTGGGCGAGATCGTGCCGGCCTCGGCCACCAAGGGGGCGGCGATCAGGGGCCTGTCGGCCCATGTCCCCTACGCCGGGCGCCGGGCGATCTTCCTCGGCGACGACCTCACCGACGAGCGCGCCTTCGCCACCGTCAACGCCGACGGCGGCGTCAGCGTGCGCATCGGCCCGGCCGAGACCATCGCCACCCGCCGGCTCGCCGACCCGGCGGCGGTGCGGGCCTTGCTCTACGCCTGGGCGGACGGGGCGCCGATCGACCCGGACGCCCTGCCGCCGGCCTGAGGCCCGATCCGCTCCGCGAAACCAGAGACATGTCCATGGAAGACGGTCCTATGGAAGACACGCCCATGTTCGAGTTCCCGGTCCTCGTCGGCGACATCGGCGGCACCAATGCGCGGTTCGGGGTGGTGCCCGAGGCGGGGGCGCCGCCGCGCCTCCTCGCCCATCTCGAGACAGCCGCCTTCCCGGACCCCAGCGCCGCCATCCGCGCCGCCCTCGGCCGCCACGACGGCGCGCCGCCGCGCTCGGCCATCCTGGCGGTGGCCGCCCGGGTCGACGGGCCGGAGGTGCGCCTCACCAATGCCGCCTGGGTCATCGCCGGCGCCCGGATCGGGGCCGATTTCGGCCTGTCGCGGGCGGTGGTGGTCAACGACTACGTGCCGGTGGCCGCCGGGGCCGCGAGCATTCCCCCGGACGCGCTCACGGTCATCGGGCCGCACGGCCTGTCGGATTCGGGCGCCCGCCTGGTGCTCGGCCCGGGGACGGGCTTCGGGGCGGCCGCACTGATCCCCTATGCGGACCGCCTCGCCATCGTCTCGACGGAGGCCGGCCATACCGAGCTCGGCCCCGCCGACGACGAGGAGATGGCGATCTGGCCGGCGCTGGAGCGGGTCGGCGGGCGCGTCACCGTCGAGACCCTGCTGTCGGGCCCGGGCCTCGTGCGCCTGGACCGGGCACTGCGTCAGGTACGGACGGGGCAGGCGGGCCCGCCCGGCGACCCCGCCCTGATCACCGAGCGGGGCCTGACGGGGGCGGACCCGGATTCCGCGGCGGCGCTGCGTCTCTTCGCCAAGCTGCTTGGCCGGGTCTGCGGCGACCTCGCCCTGACCTTCCTGGCCACCGGCGGCGTCTATATCGGCGGCGGCATCGCCCCACGGATCGTCGCCGTGCTGCGGCAGGGCGGCTTTCGCGACGCCTTCGAGGCCAAGAGCCCCTACGTGGCGCAGATGCGGGCCATCCCCACCAGCGTCATCGCCGTCCAGGACCCCGCCCTGACGGGTCTCGCCGCCCTGGCGAGCCGGCCGGAGGTGTTCGTCTACCACGGCCAGGTCTGGCGGCGGGGGTGAACGGGCACCGCGAACCGTCTGGACTTTCGCCGCAAAACGCCGCCCGGGCCCGGCGCCGGTAGCACTTCTTAAGGAGGTTGCGTCGAAGCTCCGCGCAACCTTCGGGATGGGCGATGTTCACCAACGTGTCGATGGAAAGAGCCCGGGTGGCGGCCGACTGGTTCTGGGAAACCGATGCGGACGGCCGCCTGACCTACGTCTCGCCCGAGGCCGAGGCCGCCTTCGGCCTGACGGCGGCGGCGCTGCTGGGGCGGACGCACGCCTCGCTGGCCACCGAGGCCCCCGCCTGGGCAGCCGACGGACGGATCAGGACCCTCTCCTATCCCTACGCGCATCCCGACGGGCGGCTGCGCCGGGTCAGGATCGCCTGCGAACCGCGCCTCGATACGGACGGGCGCCGGCTCGGCCATCGCGGCGTCGGCACGGCCTGCGATGAGGCGGCCGCCGACCCGCTGGAGGCCCACGCCGGGCTGTTCGAACAGAACCGGCGCTTCGACGCCGCCCTGGAGAACATGAGCCAGGGCCTGTGCATGTTCGACCGCGAGCAGCGCCTGGTCGTGTTCAACGGACGCTATTGCGAGATCTTCGGCCTGCGGCCCGGCGACCTGCGCCTGGGCATGACGCAGCGGGAGATCATCGCGCTCTTGTTCTCGCGCAACTGCTACCACCCCGACACCACCATCGACGGGCTCCAGGCCAGCGTGCAGGCCGCGGTCCAGGCCGGGGGCGGCCACGACGTCCATCGCACCCTGGCCGACGGCCGCATCGTCGCCGTCTCGCACCGGCCGATGGCCGGCGGCGGCTGGGTGGCGACCTTCGAGGACGTGACGCACCGCCAGGAGAGCGAGGCGCGCATCGCCCACCTGGCCCGGCACGACGCCCTGACCGACCTCGCCAATCGCTCGGCCATCCAGGAGACCGCCTACAGCCTGGCCGACACGGTCCGGGGCAGGGAGCGCAGGCTGGCGGTGTTCGCCCTGAGCCTGCGCCGGTTCAAGTTCGTCAACGAAGGCCTCGGGATCCCGATCGGCGACCTGCTCCTGTGCGAGGTCGCCGATCGGTTGCGCGCGCTGTCCCCGGGGGTCGACACCGTGGCCAGGGTCACGGGCGACGAGTTCATGGTCGTCGGGACCGTCGGCGACGAGGCCGAGGCCTTCGCCATGGGCGAAGACCTCGTCGCGGGCGTGCAGGCCCCGGCCTCCATCGCCGGGCAGACGGTCAGCGTGGGGGTGAGCCTCGGCATCGCCCTGTGGGACGGGCAGGAGCCGAACATCGGGCTCGTCATCAAGAGCGCCGACCTCGCCCTCGACCATGCCAAGGCCGAGGGGGCCGGCACGGTGCGCCTGTTCGTTCCGGAGATGGACGAAGCCGCGCGCCGGCGCCGGACCCTGGAGCGGGACATCGCGGCGGCGTTCGCGCTCGGACACTTCGAGGTGCACCACCAGCCGATCCTCTCCGTCGCGAGCCGCGGCATCGTCGGCCTGGAGGCACTGGTGCGTTGGCGCCATCCCACCCGGGGCCTGATCAGCCCGGGCGTCTTCATCCCCGTCGTCGAGGAGACGGGACTGATCGTGCCGCTGGGCGAATGGGTGCTGCGCCAGGCCTGCCGCGACGCGGCGAACTGGCCGGAGGAGACGAGCGTCGCCGTCAACGTCTCGGCGGTGCAACTGCGCCAGGGCGACTTCTGCCGGGTCGTGAAGGCGGTGCTCGCCGAGACCGGACTGTCCCCGCACCGGCTCGAACTCGAGATCACCGAGAGCGTCCTCCTCGACGACAGCGGCGCCAACCTCGCGACCCTGCACCGCCTGCGCGCGGCCGGCATCAAGATCTCGATGGACGATTTCGGCACGGGCTATTCGAGCATCAGCTACCTGCGCCGGTTCCCGTTCGACAAGATCAAGATCGACCAGTCCTTCGTGCGCGACGCCTCGCGCAACGCCGACGCGCTGGCCATCGTCCAGGCGATCATCGGGCTCGGCGCCAGCCTCGGCATCCGCACGCTGGCGGAAGGCATCGAGACCGAGGAGCAACTCGCCATCGTCAAGGCGGAGGGCTGCGACGAGATGCAGGGCTTCCTGTTCAGCGCGGCCCGGCCGGCCGCCGAGATCGACGCCCTGTTCGCGTCTGGCGGCCGCGCGACGCGGGCGGCCTGAGGCCGGCCTCATACATTTCCGGTTGATCACTTCGTGATGCGGAAATGGGCTTCGCTCAGGCGCCGCGCGGGCTTGCTGATAAGGTCACCGCTTTCATCAAGCGGAGACCTTATCAGATCCCGTCCCCGGCGAGCTCGCGGGCCACGGCGCGCCGGCCGATGTCGCGGCGGCAGAACCCCTCCGGCCAATCGATCCGGCCGATGGCGGCATAGGCCCTGGCCTGCGCCTCCAGCATGGTGGCGCCCAGCGCCGTCACCGCCAGGACGCGGCCGCCTTCGGCCAGGAGCCGGCCGTTCTCCAGGCGGGTTCCGGCATGGAAGACGACGACGTCGGGATCGTCCCGCAGCGCCTCGACGCCACGGATCTGCGAGCCCCGCACCACCGTGCCGGGATAGCCGGCCGCCGCCATCACCACCGTGAGGGCGGCCCGGTGGCGGTCGAAGGCGATCTCGACGCCTGAGACGTCGCCGTCGCAGGCGGCCACCAGGGCCGGCACGAGGTCGCTCGTGAGGCGCGGCATCAGCACCTGCGCCTCGGGATCGCCGAAGCGGGTGTTGTACTCGATGAGCTTGGGGCCCTCGGCCGTGAGCATCAGCCCGGCGTAGAGGATGCCGACGAAGGGGGTGCCGCGGTCGCGCATGCCGTCCAGCGTCGGGGCGACGATCGTCTCCATCACCTCCCGCTCCACGGCGGGCGTGAGGACGGTGGCGGGAGAATAGGCGCCCATGCCGCCGGTGTTGGGGCCGCGGTCGCCGTCGAACGCACGCTTGTGGTCTTGGGCGGTGCCGATCGCCACCGCCCGGGTGCCGTCGCACAGGGCGAAGACGCTCGCCTCCTCCCCGAACAGGCATTCCTCGATGACGATCTCGGCGCCTTCGTCGGCGAGCATGGCCAGGACCGCGGCGCGGGCCTGCTCCATCGTCTCGGCGACCACCACGCCCTTGCCCGCGGCGAGCCCATCTGCCTTGACCACGATCGGAGCGCCGCGCGCGGCGAGATAGGCGAGGGCGGGGTCGATTTGCGTGAACCGGGCGAAGGCGGCCGTGGGGATGCCGCGCTCGGCGCACAGGTCCTTCGTGAACCCCTTCGAGCCTTCGAGGCGCGCCGCCGCCCGGCTCGGCCCGAAGGCGCGGATGCCAGCGGCCTTCAGGTCGTCGACGAGACCGGCCACGAGGGGCACCTCCGGCCCGATCACCACGAGGCCGATGGCCTCGGCTTGGCAGAAGCCGAGGATGGCGGCATGATCGGACACGGTCAGGCCGGGCCGATTCTCGCCCACGGTGGCGGTACCGGGATTGCCCGGCGCCGTGAACAGGCGCTCGCACAGCGGGCTCTTGGCCAGGGCCAGGGCCAGGGCGTGCTCGCGCCCGCCCGAACCGATCAATAGGATGTTCATGAGCTCGAATGGTCTCCCGATCGGTTCGGAGGTCCCGGCACCACCGGCGCGGCCTCGTCCCGCCCCGACATCGCATCTATCATCGAAACGCCGGCGGGGAACCGTCGCGGCGGCGATGGCAGGGAGGCCCGATCGGCGGCCTGCGGGCGACGGAACGCTTCCCGCGAGCGCGCGTTGATTTCGGCTATGCCAGGATGTCGCCGTCCCCTCCCGAATTCGACGGTGCCCCGCAAGGGCAATGGTTTCCGGTTGTCCCACTGCGTGACCGACTGGACCGGCCCACCACGCGCCGCCAACGACAATCGCTGGATGACGGGCGGTTCCCTATGGCCATGGGCCGTCGTGATCGGCCTCGCGCCGATCATATCGGCCGCCGTACTGCTGGCGATGTCGTTCTGATTGCCGCCATCGTCACGCTCCTGAGGTCGGTGACGATCCGACTCGGATAGACGCATCGACCGGCGTGCTCGGCTCGGCATCGAGCGCTCTCTTACGTTTTCCCCCGCCTCGCCATCGAGCCTCCGGTCCGACAGCCGGACGAGACGCGCATCCGTTCGCGTCGGTTACAGATCCGGCTCGTTGAGGACGTAGGGTCCGATGCGGCTTTGCAGATCAATGGTGCCGCCCGCCTGGCCGGCGAAGGTCTCGTCGACGACGATGACGGGGATGCCGGCGTGGCGCATCTGGTCGCGCAGGCGGTCGGCGAGGATGGCATGCGCGGGATCGCGGCGGGACGAGGTCTGGAGAAGGACCGCAGCGGGACGTGCGATCACCGCCAGGACATCCTGCGCCGCCTCGAGTGACGCCGTCACACTGGCGTAACCGAGTTCGGCCAGATCCCCGGCCAGGGAGTGGTCGATGGCACGGTGACCATCATCGACGACCAGCACTTGCTGCAGCGCACTCATGAGGATCAGGGATATTCCATCGCCGGTCCCTTGGAAAGGGATACGTGTGACAACACACATGGCCGCATTCGGTTCGCCGGCCACGCTCCGAAATTCACATTGCTGCCGTGATGATGACCGGGGCCTGAACCGCGCGCCGTCTTTCGCCCGACGCACGATGGCCCGGACGCAATACCCTGGCGACGCAGGTTTTCTCATCGGCGCCGCAGGCGACAGCCGCCGATGGCCGGCCACCACGGAGGCCGGGCGCCATTCTCGCGGATGCGGCGGACCGGACGATCGGGCGAGGGTCAGCCGAGGGTCAGCGCAGTGGCGCGGCCCGCCCGCACGGTGGCGCGGAACCGGGTTTCCGACCAGGCCTCGGCGGTTTTCTCGGGACTGTTGCCGCGCTGCAGCAGTGCGGTGCGGCAGGCCTCGCCGCGGAAGGCGAGGCGCCCGTCCTCCTCAGCCCGGATCGCGATCAGCGCATCGGGCAGGGGCGACCTCTCGGGGTCGGCCAGGGTCCGCAGGACGTCGTCGCGGCCGCGGGTGCCCGACAGGAGGGCGACCTCGTCGAAGGCGACCACGTCGATCACCGGGTGGGCGCCGTCCGCGGCCAGGGCGCGGGCCGGGAAGGCGGACGGCGCCCGGTGGACGAGGCTGCACGACCGCAGGGTGTCGGGCAGCCGGCTGGCGGCGAGGTTCCGCTCCAAGCCGGCCGGGGCGACGAGGTGGGTCGGCAACGGCCGCGCCAGCGTCTCGGCGAAGGGCAGGGCGGAGAAGACCGGGAGGGTTTCGAGGCCGGCTCCGCCCGTGAGCGCCGTCCCGAGGCCGGTGACCACGGCGCGCAGGTCGCTGAACGGCAGCAGGCTGAGGATGCGCTCGCCCGGGGCGATCCCGATCCGGGTGCGGTGAAGGGCGATGGCGGCGAGAAGGGCGTTGCCCGAGCGGTGGACGGGCCTCGCCGGATCGCCGCCGGCGAAGCTGACGAGGCCGCCGGCGGCCTGCGCGGCGAAGGGGCCGCCGGTGCCGTCGAGGGCCATCCCGTCGAGGCTGATGACGCCGTCGGGCACGTCGGGTCCGAAGGCGGCGAGGTAGCGCAGGCCGAAGTAGCGCAAGGCGACCCGGCGCATGGTCTCGGCCGGCGCCGCGTTCCCGGCCCGGGCCTGGCAGAGGACGGCGGCGATCCCGGCGACCTGGACGCCGGCGACGAGGTCGTCCTCGCTCCAGCCGGGCGGCAGCAGGCAGGGGCAATGCCCCGCCGCCTCGATGGCGAGATAGGCGAGCGCGCTCTCGGCCCCGCCGGCCAGGGACAGGCCGATGCGGCTCCCCTTCGGCAGGCGCCAGGTCCGCAATCCGTTGGCCAGCCGCGAGACGATCTCGGCGGCGGCGGCATAGGTCCAGGTGATGGGCGCGCGCCCGCTCCAGGCCCGCTTGTCGGCCGGGTCGACGAAGGCGACCCGGTGGGGATGGACGTGGGCCGTCTCGGCCAGGAGGGCGCAGAGGCCCAGGCGGCCGGCGGGCGCCGGATCGGGAGCGGGCGGCGGTGCCGCGACGGCCTCCGCCGCGGGGTCGCGGGTGGCGGGGGCGGGGCGGGGTCGCGGCGGCGACTCGCCGGCCATCGGCGTCCGCCGGGCCGGAGCCGGCGAACCGGGACGGTCGCGGGGCGTCGTGATGATCACGGGCTGCGCCGACACCGGTCCCTCGCTCGCGGAAGTCTCCCCCCGTGATGGCGCGTCAGGGTTAAGCCGGGCTTAACGGACTCGCCTCGCGAGGGAGGCGTCCCGGAGGGCCGTGGGTGATTGCCATGAGGCGGCGCCTGGGCCAGGAACGGCGCCGGTGTCATGTCTTCGCCGCATTCGGAGGGAAAGCAGGCCGCCCGTTCAGTCGCGCGATCTGTCCACAGATTCGCGCGGAGCCATCGCTGCGCATCCGTCGGCGCAAGGGTGGTCCGGTTCCGCATCGGCCGCGACAGGCGGCCGGCCGGCCAGCCGGTATCGTGCGCTCCGGCGCGCCGCTTCACTATCTCCTCGAGGGGTCAGAGCTGATGTTCTTCGCCAACCAGTCCGCGCGCCCGCTGCGCATCGCCGCCGTCCTCGCCCTCGCGGGCCTGGCCGGGCCGGCCCTCGCCCAGGCGCCGGCGCCCAAGGGCAAGGCGGCGCCGACCGCGCCCGCCCCCACCGCGCCCCCGCCGGGCCAGGGCGCCGCCCAGACGCCCGCCGCCCAGACCGGGCCCCAGACCATCAACGTGAAGTCCGAGCCCTCCCAGACCGAGTGGACCAAGGTCTGCGGCAAGGACCAGGGCAGCGGCACCGACGTCTGCTACACCACCCGCGACTTCGTCTCGGACCAGGGCCAGCCGGTGCTGGCGGTGGCGGTCTACGACATGAAGAACCCGCAGACGAAGCAGGAGGTGCGCGTGGTGCGCTACCTGATGCCGCTCGGCCTGCTGCTGCAGCCGGGCATCCGCTTCACCGTCGACGGCCAGCAGGGCACCGCCGGCAAGTTCGCGGTCTGCTTCCCCAACGGCTGCTTCGCGGAGGCCGGCGGCGTCGGCAACGAGCTGATCGCGGCCATGAAGAAGGGCACGCTCCTCAACGTCAGCGTCCAGAACCAGACCCAGCGCGAGGTCACCTTCGCCGTGCCGCTCACCGGCTTCGGCAAGGCCTTCGACGGCCCGGCGATGGACCCGAAGGTGCTCGAGGAGCAGCAGAAGAAGCTTCAGAGCGAGCTCGAGAAGCGCAGCGACGACATGCGCAAGAAGCTCGAGCAGCAGAACGCCGCCGGCGGCACGGCCGCCCCGGCACCCGCAGCGGCTCCCAAGCCCTGATCTGCGTGACGTTTGAACGTGAACGAAAGAGAGGCCGGGCGGATCGCCCGGCCTCTCTTGTGTCGGCATGCCCGATAGCGGAGGCCCGCCTCGATCGAGGGGCGCCCCTCACACAAGATCCGTACTCAGGCGCCGCGTGGGCTCGGTGATACGGCTCCCGCTTTGTCCAAGCGGCGAACCGTATCAATTCGCCTGCCGTTCCCGCATCCGGTAGCCGCCGTTCGCGTCCCGCTCGAACACCTCGGCGATGCCGGTGTGGCGCAGGGCCTCGCCGGAGGTGTCGTGCACGAGGTTCTGTTCGGAGACGTAGGCGACGTACTCGCTCTCCGCGTTCTCGGCGAAGAGGTGGTAGAACGGCTGGTCCTTGCGCGGGCGCATCTCCTCGGGGATCGCCAGCCACCATTCCTCGGTGTTGTCGAACACCGGGTCGACGTCGAAGACGACGCCGCGGAACGGATAGATGCGGTGGCGGACCACGGCGCCGAGGCCGAATTTGGCGGTTCTCATCGCGGGGGCTGTCATCGTCGTGTCGATCATGAAGGTCAGATAAGGCGCCGGACGCGTCCTGTCATCGTGCGACCAGGTCGTCGTCCGGCGCCGCGCGTCAGCCCAGGTTGTAGGTCTTGGCCAGGTCCGGGTCCTTCTCGGCGACCAGCTTGGCGAGATCGACGATGACCTTGGCCTGCTTCCAGGTGGCGTCGTCCTGCATCTTGCCGTCGAGCATCACCGCGCCGGTGCCGTCGGGCATCGCCTCGACGATGCGCACGGCGAAGGCGACCTCGGCCGGATCGGGCGCGAACACGCGCTTGGCGATGGCGACCTGGTTGGGGTGAAGCGTCCAGGCGCCGGCGCAGCCCATCAGGAAGGCGTTGCGGAACTGGGCCTCGCAGGCATCGCCGTCGGAGAAGTCGCCGAACGGGCCGTAGAACGCCTTGAGGCCGTTGGCCATGCAGGCGTCGACCATCTTCGCGATGGTGTAGTGCCACAGGTCCTGCTGGGCGCTGGCCCGGGCGGCGCCGTCCGTGGTCGGGTCGGCGATGACCCGGTAGTCGGGATGCCCGCCGCCGACGCGGGTGGTCTTCATGCCGCGCGAGGCCGCGAGATCGGCCGGCCCCAGGCTCATGCCGTGCATGCGCGGCGACGCGCTCGCGATGGCGTCGACGTTGGCCACGCCCTCGGCCGTCTCCAGGATGGCGTGGACGAGGATGGGCTTGGTGACGCCGTGCTTGGCCTCGAGCTGGGCCAGCAGCTGGTCGATGTAGTGGATGTCCCACGGCCCCTCGACCTTGGGCACCATCACCACGTCGAGCTTGTCGCCCACCTGGGACACGATCTCGAACAGGTCGTCGAGAATCCAAGGGCTGTTCAGGGCGTTGATGCGCGTCCACAGGCCGGTGCCGGAAGCCGCGAAATCCGTGGCCTGCGCCATGGCGACGAAGCCCTTGCGGGCGGCCTCCTTCTGGTCGACCGGCACCGCGTCCTCGAGGTTGCCGAGCACCACGTCGACGGTGGCCGCGAGTTCGGGCACCCGGGCACGGACCTTGTCGTTGTGGGGCGGCACGAAGTGGATCATCCGCTCGAGCTTGACGGGCAGGTCGCGAAACGGTGCCGGCGCACCGGTGGCGAGGGGCTGGAAGAAGCGGCGCGGCAGTTTCATCGGGGCTCTGGCTCCGTGGGGCGGGATCGGAACGGCGGGCACCCCCGCCTCCTCCGTCAGCGGTTAGTTCATGCTCGCCCCCCAGGTCAAAGAACGGATGCGTTTTCGCACACCGGGAACCACGCGGGGGCGGCCGGCCGCCTCGCCCCGGAACCGCCGTTGCGACCTCGCGTTTTGCCAATCAGGGCGGGTGGCGTGAACGAGGATCAGGCGATGTCCGGATCGACCAATCGACCCGCCCCGGCGCGGCGCGCTCGCAGGACGGCGTGGCTCACGGCCGGGGTCATCGCGGGCTCCCTCTCGCTCGCGGCGAGCGTATCGGTCGAGGCCGGGCCCGCCGAGCGGCAGAAACCGGCCGAGAGGGTCGCCTTCACCGCCGGCGAGGCAGCCGCCGCGCAGCCCGACGGCCTGACCGGCGTGCGGATCGCCGGCGACGATCCCGCCGCTTTCCAGGCCCTGATCGACGGGGCCTCGCGGGCGAGCGACCCCTGGCTGGTGATGTCGGGCGGCGGCGAGAACGGCGCCTTCGCGGCCGGCCTCCTCAACGGCTGGAGCGCTTCGGGTGAGCGGCCCTCCTTCGGCGTGATCACCGGGGTGAGTACCGGCGCGATGATCGCGCCCTTCGCCTTCGTGGGCGCCAGCGAGGACGCGACGCTGGCCAAGGCCTACACGGAGGTCTCGGCCGCGGACGTGTTCGAGTTCGGGGCGACCCCGATGTCGCTCACCGACACCTGGCCGCTCAAGCGGCGGATCGACCGGTCGGTGACGGCCGACCTCCTCAAGGCCGTGGCGGCCGAGCACGCGAGGGGCAGGCGCCTGCTGGTGGCGACCACGGCGGTGGACGCCGAGCGCCCGGTGCTGTGGGACATGGGCGCCATCGCCACCGCCGGGGGGCCCAAGGCGCTCGCCCTGTTCCGCTCGGTCATCCTGGCCTCGGCGGCGGTGCCCGGCGTTTTTCCGCCGGTGCTGATCGAGGAGCGGGGGCAGGACGGCAAGGCGTTCCAGGACATGCACGCCGACGGCGGCACCATGGCCCCGTTCTACCTCGCGCCGGAGGCGGCCCTGCTGGGCGACACCCTGCGGCTGCCGACGCAGATGGTCTACCTCGTGATCAACAACCGGCTGAGCCCGGACTTCCAGATGGCGAGCCGCAGCACCCTGAGCGTGCTCGGGCGCGCGATGTCGGCCGCTATCAAGGCCCAGACCCGCATGGCGCTGGCCGTGGCGCGCACCTTCGCTGTCCGCGAAGGCATCGCCCTCAAGGTGGCCCAGATCGACGGCCGCTTCACGAAGACGAGCACGGTGCCCTTCGACGGGGCCTACATGCGGGCGCTGTTCGCCCACGGCGCCGCCCTGGGGCGGGCCGGCACCGCCTTCACGCAGGAGGAGGCACACGGCGCCACGAGTTCGCTGCGGCCGCTGCCGCGCCCGGACCTCTCCCCGCGTCCGGAGACGGCCCCGCGCCGGGACATCGCCGTTCGCTGATCAGCCCGCGCCGGCCCGCATCAGGGCCGGCGCGCCCATGCGCGGCAGCACGCCCTCGCGCATCACGATGCGCCGCAGGGGCGCGATCGAGGTCATGGCGATCAGGCCGATGCCCCGCAGGGCGTCCACCGGCACGAGACCGGTGAGCAGGCTGCGGTTGAGGAGGTCCACCGCCGCGGTCCGCAGCCGCGCATCGCGGGAGCGCGAGCGGGCAAAGCCCGCGAGCGCCTGGCGCGAGCCGGGATCGCGTCCCTCGGAGCGGGCGCCGAGCACCGCATCGCGCAGCGCCGCCGCATCGCGGAGGCCGAGGTTGAGCCCCTGTGCCCCGATCGGCGGGAAGACGTGGGCGGCCTCGCCCACCAGCGCCAGCCGGTCGGCCACCGGGCTCGCCACGGAGAGGCCGCGCATCGGCACGAGGCCGCGCGGCCCGTCGATGCGCATGGCCCCGAGCATCGCCTGCGCCTGGGTCTCGACCGCCTGGGCCAGGGCGTCGTCGTCGAGTTCCGACAGGCGCCTGGCCGCCATCTCGGCGGTCACCCAGACGAGGCTGGAGCGATGGCCGCCGGGCAGGGGCACCAGGGTGAACGGCCCCTGGCGGGTGTGGAACTCGGTGGAGACGTCCCGGTGCGGCCGGTCGTGGGCCAGCAGCGTGGTGATCGCCGCCTGGGGATAGGACCAGGTCCGTTCCCGGATGCCGGCGCTCCTGCGCATGACGGAGCGTCCGCCGTCGGCGGCGACCACGAGCCGGGCGGCGATACCGCTGCCGTCGGCCAGGCGCACGGTGGCGGCATCCACCCCCGTCTCGAGGCCGGCCGCATCGGCCTCGACCAGGGTGAGGTTGGCCGCGGTCCGCGCCACGTCGCGCAGGGAGGCGACCAGCCGGGCACTCTCGACGTTCCAGCCGAAGGCCTCGAGACCGATCTCGGTGGCGACGAAACGCGCCGGCGGAGGCCGGAACAGGCTGCCGGTGTCGTCGACGATGTGGAGTTCGGCCAGCGGCGCGGCGTGAGGGGCGATCGCCGCCCAGGCGCCGAGCGCGTCGAGGAAACGCACCGATCCGTCGAGGAGGGCGACGGTCCGGCCGTCGGCCACCGCGCCGTGCCGCCCGATCAGGGCGGTGGCGACGCCGTCGCGCGCCAGCGCCAGGGCGGCGCACAGGCCGACCGCACCGGCACCGACCACGGCGGCCTCGAAGCGGGGAGGGGATGTCATGGGCTTCTAGCCTCCAACCTGAACGCGCGTCCCCCCTCGCGGGGCGGGATCGAGGGCGGGGGTGGTTCCGGTGGCCTCCGGAGGAGGGTCACCCGGCCACCCCCGCCTCCGACGTCTCCCCGCAAGGATGAGGAGAGCCACGCCTTATCCGAAGAGATGGCCATCGCCCGCCCGCTTCAAGCCCCACGATTGCGCGACATCCTGGCCTTCCGCGACGCAACCCTGGGCGGAAGGCGCCGTTACGCTTCGGCACGACGAAGACGCCGCAGGAGGGAACCCGTGAACCTCGCCATCGCGCTCCTGGCCCTCGGGTTCCTGATGCTGGTGGCCTATCGCGGCTTTTCCGTCATCCTGTTCGCGCCGGTCGCGGCGTTGGCCGCGGTGCTCCTCACCGATCCGTCCGCGGTGCTGCCCGTGTTCAGCGGGCTGTTCATGGACAAGCTCGTCGGCTTCGTGAAACTCTACCTGCCGGTGTTCCTGCTCGGCGCGGTGTTCGGCAAGGTCATCGAGCTGTCGGGGTTTTCGCGCGCCATTGTCACCGCGGTGATCGACCTCGTCGGCCCGCGCCGGGCGGTGCTCTCGATCGTGCTGGTGTGCAACCTGCTCACCTACGGCGGCGTCTCGCTGTTCGTGGTGGTGTTCGCGGTCTATCCGTTCGCGGCCGAGGCGTTTCGGCTCAGCGACATCCCAAAACGCCTCATTCCCGGCACCATCGCCCTGGGCGCCTTTTCCTACACCATGGACGCGCTGCCGGGCACGCCGCAGATCCAGAACATCATCCCCACCACCTTCTTCAACACCACCACCTGGGCCGCGCCCTGGCTCGGGCTGATCGGCGCCGCCTTCATCCTGACGCTGGGCGTCCTCTATCTCGATCGGCGCATCGCCTCCGCCCGGCGCGCGGGCGAAGGCTACGGCAGCGGCCACGCCAACGAGCCGGCCGCCCTCGCCGACGAGTCCCTGGCGCATCCGGCCGTCGCGCTCCTGCCGCTCGTCGTCGTGGGCCTGTCCAACCTCGCCTTCACCGCGCTGATCCCGCGCCTCTACGGCCCCACGGTCGAGACCACGCTGGCGGGCCTCGACAAGCCGATCGTGACGACCACCACCCAGGTCACCGCGATCTGGGCGGTGGAACTGGCGCTGCTCCTCGGGATCGCCACGGTGTTCGCCTTCGCCTGGAAGCCGGTGGCCTCAGGCTTCGCGCAGGGCAGCAAGGCGGCGGTGGCGGGCTCTCTGCTGGCCGCCCTCAACACCGCCTCCGAATACGGGTTCGGGGCCGTCATCGCGGCCCTGCCGGGCTTCCTCGCCATCCGCGAGGCGCTCTCCGCCATCCCCGACCCGCTGATCAACGAGGCGGTGACGGTGACCGCACTTGCCGGCATCACCGGCTCGGCCTCGGGGGGCCTGAGCATCGCGCTGGCCGCCATGTCCGCCACCTTCGTCACGGCGGCGCAGACCGCGCAGATCCCGATGGAGGTGCTCCATCGGGTAGCCGCCATGGCCAGCGGCGGCATGGACACCCTGCCCCACAACGGCGCCGTCATCACCCTGCTCGCGGTGACCGGCCTCACCCACCGCCAGGCCTATGCCGACATTTTCGCGATCACGATGCTGAAAACCGTAGCGGTGTTCGTGGTGATCGGAGTGTTTTATGCGACGGGGATCGTGTGAGGCGAGGGGAGCGTCGGTTGCGAACCCACGGACCACACCGTCCGCCTTGTCCCCGCGCCCACGCCCTATATGAGCGCTCACCAGCACCGAGGAGCAAGCGACCATGACCAAGGCGATCCGGGTTCACGAATACGGCGGCCCCGAGGTGATGCGGCTGGAGGAGGTGACGCTGCCCGAGCCCGGTCCCGGCCAGATCCGGGTCCGGCAGACCGCCATCGGCGTCAACTTCATCGACATCTACTTCCGCTCGGGCGCCTACAAGGCCGCCGCCCTGCCCTTCACCCCCGGCAAGGAGGGCGCGGGCGTCATCGTCTCGCTCGGGGAGGGCGTCACCGGCTTCCGGGTCGGCGAGCGCGTCGCCTACGGCTCGGCCGCCAACACCTACGCCGAGGAGGTGGTGATCGAGGCGAGCGCGGCCGTGCATCTCTCCGAGCGGGTCGACGACGTCACCGCCGCCGCGATGATGCTGAAAGGCCTCACCGCCGAGTACCTGCTGCACCGGACCTACAAGGTGAAGGCCGGCGACACGATCCTGTTCCACGCCGCCGCCGGCGGCGTCGGTCTCATCGCCTGCCAGTGGGCCAAGCATCTCGGCGCCACCGTCATCGGCACCGTCGGCTCGACCGAGAAGGCGGAGCTCGCCCGCGCCAACGGCTGCGACCACGTCATCCTCTACCGGGACGAGGATTTCGCCGCCAAGGTGAAGGAGATCACCAAGGGCAAGGGCGTGCCGGTGGTCTACGACGGCGTCGGCAAGGACACCTTCCCGGCCTCGCTGGACTGCATCAGCCCGCTCGGCCTGTTCGCGAGCTTCGGCTCGGCCTCGGGGCCGATCCCGCCCTTCGACATCGCGCTCCTCAACACCAAGGGCTGCCTCTACGCCACCCGGCCCTCGCTGTTCGCCTATTCGAGCCACCGCGACGTGCTCGATTCCATGGCCGCCAACCTGTTCTCGGTGGTGGGCAACGGCGCCGTGAAGATTCCGGTCCATTCCCAGGCGCCGCTGGCCGAAGCCCAGCAGGTCCACCGGGATCTGGCCGGCCGCAAGACCACCGGGGCCACGGTGATGATCCCCTGACCGAAAGCCCGCACGCCGAAAGCCCGCAAACCATGGCCTGGACCGGCGCAGACCTCCTCCTCGTCATCGACGTGCAGGTGGATTTCCTGCCCGGCGGGACTCTCGCCGTGCCGGACGGCGACGCGGTGATCGCCCCGATCAACCGGCTGATCGGGGCGGCCCCCCACGTGGTCCTGACACAGGACTGGCACCCGGCCGGCCACGTCTCCTTCGCTTCGAGCCATCCTGGCCGGGCGGCCTTCGAGGCGGTGGCGCTCCCCTACGGCACCCAGGTGCTGTGGCCGGACCATTGCGTGCGGGGATCGGCCGGGGCGGCGTTCCACCCGGATCTCAGGACCGACCGGGCCGAACTGGTGATCCGCAAGGGCCATCACCCCGATGTCGACAGTTACTCGGCCTTCCTCGAGGCCGACCGGCGCACCCCCACGGGGCTCGCCGGCGCCCTGCGCGAGCGCGGGTTTTCGCGATTGGTGCTGTGCGGGCTCGCCACCGACTACTGCGTCGCCTGGAGCGCGCTCGACGCGCGGGCGGCGGGGTTCGCGGTAGCGGTGGTGGAGGACGCCGTGCGCGGGATCGACCGCGACGGCTCGGTGGCGCGGGCGTGGGGTGAGATGACGGCGGCGGGGGTTGAGCGGATCGAGAGCGGGAAGATCGCAAGCGGATAAGGAAATTCCGCTCGATCCCGACGCCCTTGAAATACACCTCAGGTTTACGATATCAATAAAGTCAACTTGAGGTATGAAACATGGCTGATGATCTCGATCAGCGCGGCCCTCCCGATCGGCAGCGCATCAACGTCAACGAATCCTGGGAAGTAACCTGGTGGTGCAAGGAATTCGGCGTCACCGAAGCGCAACTACGGGCGGCCGTAAAGGCGGTCGGTCCTATGGTGAAGGACGTTGCTCGCCATCTGGGCAAACCGGTTCCGTAGCGGCCGCACGAGCGACCGACAGCCTTTCAAGTCTGGGGCCACGGCATGGCCGGTTCCGGACTTGAGGCGTCCAAACGCTACACCGCACTCCCATACAGATCGTAGGCATCCGCCCGCTCGATCTTCACGGTGACGATGTCGCCGACCCGTAGCGGTCGGCGGCTCGTGACGTGGACGGCGCCGTCGATCTCGGGGGCGTCGTATTTCGAGCGGCCCTTGGCGAGGCCGGGGCCGGCCTCGTCGATGATGACGGGCAGGCGCTTGCCGATGCGGGCCTTCTGCAGGCGCAGCGACACCACCTGCTGCGCCTCCATGAACCGGCGCTTGCGCTCGGCCTTCAGTTCCGGCGGGACCGGATCGCCGAGCCCGTTGGCCACCGCGCCGCCCACCGGCTCGAACTCGAAGCAGCCGACGCGCTCGAGCTTGGCTTCGCGGATCCAGGCCAGAAGCTCCTCGAACTCAGCGTCGGTCTCGCCGGGAAAGCCGACGATGAAGGTCGAGCGGATGGCGAGATCCGGGCAGACCTCGCGCCAGCGCCGGATGCGCTCCAACTGGCGCTCCTGGTTGCCGGGCCGGCGCATGCGCTTGAGCACGCTGGGAGACGCGTGCTGGAGCGGCATGTCGAGGTAGGGGAGCACACGCCCCTCGGCCATGAGCGGGATGACCTCGTCCACATGCGGGTAGGGGTAGACGTAGTGGAGCCGGACCCAGGCGCCGAGTTGCCCGAGTTCGCCGGCCAGGTCCGCGAATTTGGCCCGCACCTCGCGGTCCTGCCATGGGCTCGCGGCGTAGCGGATGTCGACGCCGTAGGCGGAGGTGTCCTGCGAGACCACCAGCAGTTCCTTGACGCCGGCCTTGACCAGCTTCTCGGCCTCGCGCAGCACGTCGCCGGCCGGACGGCTGACGAGGTCGCCGCGCAAGCTCGGGATGATGCAGAAGGTGCAGCGGTTGTTGCAGCCCTCGGAAATCTTCAGGTAGGCGTAGTGGCGCGGGGTCAGCTTCACCCCTTGCGGCGGCACCAGGTCGAAGAACGGGTCGTGGGCCGGGGGCACCGCCTCGTGGACGGCCGCCACCACCGATTCGTAGGCCTGCGGGCCGGTGACGGCGAGAAGGTTCGGATACTTCGCCCGGATCTCCTCGGGTTGCGCGCCCATGCAGCCGGTGACGATGACCCGGCCGTTCTCGGCCATGGCCTCCCCGATCGCGGCGAGCGACTCGGCCTTGGCCGAATCGAGGAAGCCGCAGGTGTTGACGATGACGACGTCGGCGCCGTCGTGGCGGCGGGCGAGCTCGTAGCCCTCGGCGCGCAGGTGCGTGAGGATACGCTCGGAATCCACCAGCGCCTTCGGGCAACCGAGGGAGACGAAGGAGATCTTCGGGGCCGCGCCTTTGAGCGTGGGCAGGACGGATGCGGTCATGATGGCTCGTCGGGCACGGCGCGATCGGCGCCAAGGGCTTGGCCGGGGCGATCGCACGGGTGCGGGATTTGGATGCAGGGTCTATAGCGCCATCCGTCCGATCTTGCGAGCCTGGCCCGCTTTGTCATGACCGGACAGGAGCTTGGCCGCGGCCGTGGCGGCGGGGGGGGGCTCCCCCCGGTCGTCCGTCCGCGCCGGCCCGGACGATTTCGCAGCGGCGCCCCCAGCACAAAGGGTGCATAAGGGCTCCCACGGCCATCGGCCCGGCCGAAGGCCGCTCGTCAGACAGCAAGAGTCCAGCCCGACCCGCCCATGTGGACCCAAGACATCTGGATTCGAGACCTCCCGTCCCTCGATCCCGTCGCGGCGGCCCTGGCGCTGTCGCAGCTGCCGGGGCTCGCCTTCCTCGACAGCGCGATGACGCACGAGACCCTCGGGCGCCGCTCGATCGTCGCCGCCGATCCGTTCGGGCGGTTCCGCTGCAGCGGGGGCAGGGCGAGCCTCGACGGCCGGCCCCTCGAGGGCCCGCCGCTCTCGGCCCTGCGCGCCTGCCTCGCCCCCTACCGCGTCGCGCCGCAGCCCGGGCTGCCCGCCTTCCCGGGGGGCGCCATCGGCTACATCGCCTACGACTTCGGGCGCACCCTCGAACCCGCCGCCGTCCCGGCCCGCCGGGCCGGCCTGTGCGACGACATCGCCCTCAACCTCTACGACACGCTGCTGTCGATCGACCACGAGAGCGGGCGCTGCCGGCTCGTGGCCACGGGCTTTCCCGAGACGACGCCGGCCGGGCGGAAGGCGCGCGCCGCGGCGCGGCTCGACGCCTTTGCGGCCCTTTTGGAGAAGGCCGGGCCGCCGCCGGCCGCCGGCCCCGCCGTCCCGCTCGCCTGGACCTCGAATTTTTCGCGCTCCGCCTACGAGGCGGCGGTGGAGCGGGTGCGCGACTACATCCGGGCCGGCGACATCTACCAGGCCAACCTCGCCCAGCGCTTCGAGGCGGCGCTGCCGCCGGGCTTCGACGGCTTCGCCCTGTACCGGCGCCTGCGCGCCACCAACCCGGCGACATTCGGCGCCTACCTGGCCTTCGACGGCCTGACGGTGGCCTCCAGCAGCCCCGAGCGCTTCCTCAAGCTCGACGGCCGCAGCGTCGAGACCCGCCCCATCAAGGGCACGGTCCGGCGCGTCGCCGACCCGGACGAGGACCGCCGGCTCGGCGAGGCCCTGCAGGCCGACCCCAAGGAGCGGGCCGAGAACATCATGATCGTCGACCTCCTGCGCAACGACCTCTCGCGCATCTGCGAGCCGCACAGCGTGACGGTGCCGACCCTGTGCGGCCTCGAATCCTACGCCTCGGTGCACCACCTCGTCTCGGTGGTCACCGGCACACTCAGGGCCGGCGCCGACGCCCTCGATCTCCTCGGCGCCACCTTCCCCGGCGGCTCGATCACCGGCGCGCCCAAGCTCAGGGCGATGGACATCATCACCGAGATCGAGGGCGATGCCCGCGAACTCTACTGCGGCGCCATCGGCGCCATCGGCTTCGACGGCTCGCTCGACACCGCCATCGCCATCCGCACCGTCTTCATGGACGGGGGAAGGGCGGTGCTGCAGTCGGGGGGCGGCGTCACCCTGCTCTCGGACCCGGCGGCCGAATACGAGGAGACCCTGACCAAGGCCGCCCGCGTGTTCGAGGCCTTCGACGACCCGGAGGCGGCATGATCCTCGTCGTCGACAACTACGATTCCTTCGTCTTCAACGTGGTGCGCTACCTCGAGGAACTCGGGGAGACGGTGCGGGTGGTGCGCAACGACGCCCTCGACGTGTCCGGCATCCGGGCGCTCGGCCCCGACGCCCTGGTGATCTCGCCGGGGCCGTGCACCCCGGCGCAGGCCGGCATCTCGGTGCCCGCGATCCGCGACCTCTCGGGGGAGATCCCGATCCTCGGCGTCTGCCTCGGCCACCAGGCGATCGGCGCCGTCTTCGGCGGCCGCGTGGAGCGGGCGGGGCGGCCGCTGCACGGGCAGGGCACGCCGATCCGCCACGACGGGCGGGGCCTGTTCGCCGGCCTGCCCGACCCGATGACGGTGGGGCGCTACCATTCGCTGATCGTGGCGCCCTCGGACGCCATGGCGCAGGTTCTCGCCGTCGACGCCGTCTCCACGGACGGGGAGGTGATGGCGCTCAGCCACCGCAGCCATCCGACCTGGGGGGTGCAGTTCCATCCGGAATCCGTGCTCACCGAGCACGGCCACGACCTGTTCTCCAACTTCCTCGGCCTCGCCCGCGACTGGCGCGCGGGCCGCGCGAAAGGCTGAGCCGTGCTCTGGTTCGAGGGCCGCCTCGTCGAGGGCGCCACCGTCCCCTTCGACCTGTCCGACCGCGGCCTGACGCTGGGCGACGGGGTGTTCGACACCGCGCTCTGCCTCGGCGGGCGGATCGCCTTCGAGGCCGAGCACGTCACCCGCCTCGTGGCGGCGGCCGCACACCTCGGCTTTGCCGTCCCGCGCCCGACCGTCGAGACGGCGATGCGCGCGCTGGCGGGCGCCTGTCCGCAGGCGGCGATCCGCACCACGCTCACCCGCGGCACCGGCCCGCGCGGGCTTGCCCCCCCGCCCGACCCGCGTCCCTCGCTCTGGGCCAGCGCCGCCCCCTTGCGCCCCGGAACGGCCTTCGCGCCGTTAAGCCTGCTGCCGGTGGAGACCCGCCGCAACGAGACCTCGGTCTGTTCCCGCCTCAAGACCCTCGGCTACCTCGACGCGGTGCTCGCCGCCCGCGACGCCGCGCAGGCCGGGTTCGACGAGGCCCTGTTCCTCAACACCCGCGGCGCCGTCGCCTGCGCGGGCACCGGCAACCTCTTCGCCCTGAAGGGCGAGTGCCTCGTCACGCCGCCCCTGCGCGACGGCGCGCTCGACGGCATCATGCGCAGCCGCATCCTTCTCCACGCGGCGGAGTGCGGCCTGAGGGTAGAGGAGACCGCGCAGCCGCTGAGCGCCTATGCCGACGCCGATGCGGTCGTCCTCACCAATTCCCTGCGCCTGATCGCCCCCGTCTCCGCCATCGGAATTTGGAATATTCCGTCGGTCGATCACCCCGTCGTGGCGCGGTTGACGCAGGCGGTGCGCCGCGACGTCACGGGCGCCTGCGGTGTGTCGGGGATTCCGTGACCGGCATGGCCCCGATCATGGACCCGGTCATGACCCCAATCTCGGCCCCGCCCCCCTCCGGACCCGCCTGGATGCGGGCGGCGCTGATCATCGTCTTCGGCGGCATCGGCCTGGTCCACCTCACGGCCCCCGACGCCTTCCTGCCGATCATGCCGGAGTGGGTGCCGCGGCCCCGCCTCGTCGTCGTCCTGACCGGGTGGTACGAGCTCGCCGGCTGCATCGGCCTGCTGGTGCCGCGCCTGCGCCGGACCGCCGGCCTGATGCTGGCGCTCTATGCCGTCGCGGTGTTCCCGGCCAACATCAAGCACGCCCTGGAAGGCATCGCGGTGCCGGGCCTGCCGCAGAGCTGGTGGTACCACGGGCCGCGCCTGGCCATGCAGCCGGTCATCGTCTGGTGGGCCCTCTACGCCACCGGCTGGACTCGCTGGCCGTGGCGGGTGCGGACGGACGGGGAAAGGAAGAGGCAGGGGTGATCGCTCCCCTTCGTCCCGCCGATCTCCCCTCATCCTGAAGCGCTCCTTGCAGCGGCAACGAGCCTCGAAGGAAGGTTCCGCACGGCCCCGAGATCCCTGGACCCCTCCTTCGAGGCGGCAGGCGAGGCGCCTCAGGACGACGTCGACGGCGGAAGACGACGATCGACATTCTTGGAATAAAAAGGAATATTCCTATTCCTTCCGTTCGTCTCGCTTCACCGCCTGCCAGGCCGCCTCCATCGCGGCGAGATCGCTTTTCGCGAGGGGGGTTCCGTCCCGGTCGAGGTGGGTGGCCATCGCCGTGAAGCGGCGCTCGAACTTGGCGTTGCCGCGCCGCAGCGCTTCCTCCGGATCGATCGACAGGTGCCGGGCGAGGTTGGCGACGGAGAACAGGAGGTCGCCGATCTCCTCCGCGATCGCCCCGGGGGCACCCTCGGCCATGGCCTGCGAGACCTCGTCGATCTCCTCGCGGACCTTGGCGACGACCTCGGCCGGGTCGGGCCAGTCGAACCCGACGCTCGCCGCCCGTCGCGAGATCTTCTCCGCCCGCGACAACGCGGGGAGGGCGCGGGCGATATCCGCGAACGGCCCCGGGTCGGGTCGAGGGTCATCCTCGGGGCCAGGGGCGTCCTCGAGTCCAGGGGTGTCCCGCCCGGCGGCGCGTTCGCGCGCCTTGACCGCGTTCCACAGCACCGCGACCGCATCCGGATCGGTCGGCCGGCCCCCATCCTCGAGCACGCGGCCGTCGGGCTCGAACACGTGCGGATGCCGGCGGATCAGCTTGGCGGTGATGGCAGCGACGACATCGCCGAAATCGAAGGCGCCGGTCTCCTGGGCCAGGCGCGCCTGGAACACGACCTGGAGCAGCAGGTCGCCGAGCTCGTCGCGCAGGTCTGACGGACGCCCCCGCTCCACCGCGTCGGCGACCTCGTAGGCCTCCTCGATGGTGAAGGGGACGATGCTGGCGGGGGTCTGGGCGAGGTCCCAGGCACAGCCGAAATCCGGATCGCGCAGGGTCGCCATCAACCCGATCAGGCGATCGATCGCCGCCTGTGTCGCCTGTGCGCTCATGAACGATCCCGGGATTGGAGAGAGACGATCCTGCCGGACTGGCGCCTGCGTCGGCCGTCGGAGCGACAGGTGACCATGGGGTTAAGAAATCCCGGTCGTTCTGTCACCGGTCTCAGCCTCTGGAGACGGACAGTGGACGGCGCTCTGACAACGTCCAAGACATCGTCTTTGGGAGGCTGTTCGTTTCGACGAACGATCCCGTCCGGTACTAGGAAAGTTATCAGGAAGGATTCTCAGAGAGTCTTTTCGGCAAGTTATAGGAGGGCGGAAAAAATCTCGTCACGACAGAGGGTTGAGCGGTGTTTCGGTATCGAACTCTGCGCGGCTCCGCATCCGACTCTGCGGTGGTCCGTATCCAGATCTGCGTGGCGTCGTGGGGCTCGCGTATCGAGATCTGCGTAGCTGCGTATGGGATTCGGCGGGGATGGCGGGCTCGGCCGGTGAACTATGGGGACAGATCCCGCATCCGCCCCCGTATCGAACTCTGCGTCGGCCGATCGCGGCGCGGGGTGGTGTCCTGTCCGCCTCGGGACGCCGTCGCACGGATACCCCGGTGCGACCGCGGATCGCTGGCCCGTGCGGCGCATGCCGTCATGCCGTGCCAAGACGCCGGCCGAGCCGGCGTGCGTGCCGTGCCAAGACGCCGGCCAAGCCGGCGTGCGTGCCATGCCAAGACGCCGGCCGAGCCGGCGTGAATCCGTGGGTAACGGGGATTTCGCGAGGAAACCGCAGGCCGGTGCGACTCTCCTGCGCCCAATCGTGCCATGCACGACGATCGGCGCTGCGGCGGGACGAAGTCGGGGAGGGGGCGTGTCGGGGATCGAGGAGAAGCTGGCCCGGATCCGCGATCCCGATCTCCTGGCCGAGATCGAGGGCGCGCGCGGCGGCTTCCTGTTCGCCACCATCGTCGAGCACGTGCTGCACCGCCAGCTCGCCAGGGACGCCGAGGCCGCCTCGCGCCAGGCCCTCACCGGGCGGCGCCTCGACATGGCCCGCGACCAGCGCCGGCGCGACGCCGTGCGCGAGGTGATCGAGAACGAGCCGACGGCGCCCGAAAACCTGCAGCACATTCACAGCGTGCTCGCCCTGTGCGGCCTGCCCTACCGCGATCCGGGCTCGGCACGCGAGTTCTTCCGGGACTACGGCCGCAACTCCCTCAGCCTGCTCGCCGGGCGGCTCAAGAACCCGGCCAACGGCGAGATGGAGCCGCAGGGCCTGCCCTACGGCCCCAAGGCCCGCCTCGTCCTCCTGCATCTGTGCACCGAGGCGGTGCGCCAGCGCAGCCCCACCATCGCCGTGGCCGACAGCCTGTCGGGCTTCATGAAGGAGATGGGGTTCGCCGTCACCGGGGGCGAGCGCGGCACCATCCGCCAGTTCAAGGAACAGCTCAACCGGCTCGCCGCCTGCACCATGCAGATCGGCCTGTGGGACGGCGGCGACACCGCCCGCACCCTCAACGTGCCGCCGTTCCGGCAACTGGCCCTGTGGCTGCCCCAGGGCGGGGAGGGGCACGTCTGGTCCAAGACCGTGCAGTTCCACCAGGACTTCTACGACAACCTGATCCAGCACGCCCTGCCCGTCGACATCCGGGCGGCGCGGGCGTTCTCGGGCTCGGCGCGCAAGCTCGACCTGCTGTTCTGGGTCGGCTACCGCCTGCGGGCCCTGCAGCGCCCCTTGCGCCTCACCTGGACGAACCTGCACGGGCAGTTCGGGGCCGACAACGCCAGCATCCGCAGCTTCCGCCAGGCCTTCAAGGCCGATTTCGCGCACCTGTGCGAGGTGTTCCCCAAGCTCCCCATCACCCTCGACGACACCGGCATGCTGCTCAAGCCCGCGGACGCCTCCACCCTCCTGATCCCACCGCGCAGCGGCCGGCCAGCCAGGGCCAGCCGCGCGACCGCCGCCTGATACGGCGGCCGCTCGATGAAAGCGGGAACCCCATCGGCAAGCCCGCGCGGTGCCCGTGCGAAGCCCAGGCCCGCATCGCGTCGTGATCGACCGGCGACTGTATTGTCGGTCAAGCCATGAGGTCGCTTTCGGCGAAGGTTTTGTCGTCCTTGACCAGGGCGTTGGCGAGGACGACGAGGCGTCGGCCGGTGGCGACGATGGCGACCTTGGCGG
>NZ_LMRC01000017.1:0-40814 GCF_001425565.1 Methylobacterium sp. Leaf466
ATCGCGAGCTTGCGATCGGATCGCGAGCTTGCGATCGGGCCAGTAGAGGTCGGGCGTGTACATGCTTGTCCGCTCTGGGACCGTGTACGGGAGCCGGATCGCCTCATAGTGATCCTCCCAATTAAAGGACGGATCACGAGTGATCAGATCGTGGACGACGTCGGCCTCAAAAGGCGATCGGAAGTTGACGACGAACATGGGGGCAAGCATGGGCACAGGGTATTTACGAGGTGAGCCCCGATTATCCCGATATTAGAGTGGTTTTGCGATAAACAAAGCCACCGGGAGCGAAGCTCTACCGGTGGCTGGTCAGGTGGCGCTGGAGGCTCGACCTTCGATGCGGCGTTCTTTTTGTTTTCTGGGCCGCTTTTTTATTTACGCTCAGGGATCATGTTGGTAGATTGAAGAGGTCGGGAGTCGCTCCCCGGCAAAGATGTAATCTCCAAGAAATCGTCTGACCCGTCCTCTTGTGCCGCACAGCATTCGAGGGCGGGTTTTTTATTTCAAGTCCACTTCAGCTTCCATTCCATGAATTCCTGGTGGCTTCGGAAGTACACCATGCCCGCCTTCTCGTTCAGTGGGTGACGGGTGATCATCACCCAGAGGTCCCGTTCCATGCACCACTTCCGCATGTCAGTGTTCCGTCGCCAGCCCATCTGGTTCAGGTGACGTCCCATTTCGCCCTCGGTTAGCGGCTCTCGGATAGGGAAGTCGTCAAGATCATGATCGTCTGGGTAGACGTCTGGGTTGATCCAATCTCCCCACCGTGTAGTAAAAACGCTCACAGCCACCCTTTAATTTCGACATTCGGAACACAGGTTGGTAGATTGAAGAAGTCGGGAGGTTGTTGGCCCGATGTTTTTTCATTGTCTCAGTTGTTGGTGACCCGCCCGGAGCAATCTGGGCGGGTCTTTCGCGTCTGGTCAAGGTGCCGACCCGACGTTGCGCAGGACCCCGTTCTCGTCGTCCCAGACCGCGCCCGAATTGACGACCTCCCGGTGCTCGATCCTCTTGGTACGCTCCCACGAGTCCCAGACCCGATCACAGAGATCAGCAAGCTCCTGGGACGTGACGCGGGCGATGACCACCGGGCCGATGGCCCTCAGGACCGCTTCGTAGGTCTCGGTATAGGGGCCGACTTTGCTGAGACGGCGGGCGCGGTTGATCTTGATCTGGCTCATGGGTTGCCCTCTCTCAATCTCCGGGTGATGTGGGACCGGTATGCTGCGGCGCTCTGGGGAGTGATGGCACCACCCTCGACAAGCGCTGCGATCTCGCGGTCTGCCTCGATCGCCTCTTCGCGTGTGTAGACCTTGCGGCGGACGATCTCGGAGACCGTCTTGATCCCCAGGCGACGATTGACCGTGCCGCCCCGAACGAACGTCGGCTCGATGGCTGTCTCTGCCCAGGCCTGGAGCTTCTCCGGGTCCTCGATCTCGACGAGGTCCTGGGGCATGCCAAGATGTTGGGCCACCCAGGTCAAGGCGCCGTGGGTCAGACCGATCATCACGACGTCGTCACTCTCGCCCACCGACGCTTCCCAGATGTACCCGGCGGCCAACAGGGTGTTGAGGTTGTAGTCGGCGTCAGGGACGTTTCTCGCGATCCACCGCCATTCGACCGAGTAGTAGTCTCCCGTATGATAGTCACAGTAAGGTGCCTCGTAGGCACCGACGATCATACCCTTGATCGTGTTGAGGTAGGGTTCGACGACCTCGAACCCGGCGTCGAAGTCGTTCGTTGCGATGATTGCCATTGCTTGTCCTCCGCTGTGATCTGAGATCGACGCTTCCACCGATCCGAAATAGTGCAAGCGTTCGGATCGGATATTGGTAAACGGGGATCAGTGGGGGCGGGAGCGGGTGATCGCGCGGGTCTTCCCCTTTCGCCACACGAGGCGCGCCACGTTGTCGGCGACCCATCGGCGCCGGTCATCGAGGTCGACGGGCATCCGGAGATTGCGGATCATCCATGCCTCACCGGCCGGGCTCAGACCGACGCGGGCGTACCCGCCTTCGTGTCGGGGGTACTCGGCCACGAAGCCGATCTTGCAGAGGGCGTGGAGGTTGCGACCGCAGTCGGGTATGTTGGCGTACACCCAGCGATTGGGGACGATCCGGCCACCGTCACCGGCCTCGACCGTGCCGGTGATGAGCCCCAAGAGCGCATTGCGCTGGACATAGGTCAGCCCCCACCACGATGCGTCAGAGACGGGCGGGACGGGGTGGACAGGCATGGGCGAGGGATCGAGCGACATCGAGGTCTCCAGCGCGCAGGGGAGAGACGTCGCCGTGGTCCCCTGCGCTGCCAGGACCCGTGTCGTACCTTCAAACTGCCACGGCGCTGGGCGCCGTCAAGCGGGCGGGTTCGGGGTTGGTAAACGGGGGTCAGCGCGGGCAGCGGCGGTAGACCTCGCGGGTCCGCCCGACCATCGTGATCAGCTTGCCGTCCTGGACGCGCCACGTTGCCCTGTGAGCGTATTCCTCACCTTCCTGGGCACATTGGAGCGTCATCCGCCAAACGCCCGCCTGGGGCCTCGTGGGAGGGATGGAGCATTGCCACTCGTCGGCTTCAGCCTTGGTCGCCGTGATCGTGACCGGTGAGAGGCATCCCGGACCGGGGCGCATCGTCCACGTGCCGACGTAGGCGGGCTCTGCCACCGCAGAGGTGGCTGCGAGGATCAGGGAGAGAGTCAGGGCGATACGGCGCATCGGGGGTCTCAGGGCTGCATGTCTGTGACCGTGCGGCCGTGCGGCCGTGCGGTCCAACACCTATGCGGCCGTGCGGCCGTGTGAAACAAGACAGCCACGGCCGCACCGCCGTGCGATCCTGTGGATACAGTTCCACATGGCCGCACAACCCTTCGAAAGAAAGGTCACACGGCCGTGATCATCTGGTGATGTGCGGTGTTGCGGACGAAGGATCGCACAACGTTGCGGTCATGCGATCCTGGTGTTGTGCGACCGCACAGCCGTGCGTCGGTTACGACTTTGGTGGCGGGGACTTAGCGATACTCAGTTGCTTCTTCCTTCGGAGGTATCCCGCGATGGCGTCGGTCATCATCTCCCGCATCGACAGAGCTTCGGCCAGACCGATTTGCTTCAGAGCGCGGAAGACGTCCGGCTCGACCCACACCGTGATCCCACGCGGATCGTCGGCTGCAACACGCTTTCTGGGGGGACGGATGCGCTTCGACGATACAGTCTGAGGCTTCGATAGGACGACCTCTTCGACGATCTCAGACGACTGTTTCGGGGGCTTCTCAGGGGCAGGGCGGCCGGTGGCGACTTGATCCGTGGCCGCGTCCAGAAGGCTCGGGCGGGCTCTTGCTGGGGTGCTCATGCCGCCTTCTCCGTCATGGTGAGGTTCAGCGTCGCGCACACCCAGGAGAACAGCCCCTCGATCTCTCTCGTCGCCTTGGGATCAGCGCCGACCTCCTGAACGGTCTGGCCCGCGATCAGCGCCCGCTTAAACGCCACCCGCTCGTGGATGTACTCCGGGTAGAGATCGACGCCACGGGCGCGGATGACCTCTTTGGCTTCGTCGACGTCCACACTCGTCGAGGTGCTCACCCCGTTGAGGACCGCAGTCGCGGGCTTACGCGCCATCTCGACAAGGTCCAGCACCGGGGTGAGGGCGTCCAGGTCAAGGATGCTGGCGCGGGCGGGGATCAAGATGTGATCGGCGGCCTTGCATGCCATCAGCGCGGCGCGATCCGCGTGTGGGGCCGAGTCGATGATCAGGAGATCGAGGCCCTCCGAAGCCTTCCGCTTGAGTTCCTCAAGTTGCTCCGCCACCGCCGTGATGACCTCCGGCGGCTGGCCCTTGCGTCGCTGAGACCATTTCCAGGCCGATGCCTGAGGGTCCAGGTCGACGATGGCCGTCATGAGACCAGCCCGCTCAGCCGCGACGGCGAGATGAAGCGACAGGGTAGTGCGGCCGGAGCCGCCTTTTTGGGAAACCAGGGAAAGCGTCTTCATGGCGGCTCCGGGACGGTCGCACGGTTCTGGTTCGGCACGGCCGCACGGCCGCACACCACTGCAAGAGCATACCCGCACATCACAGGGGCATTGCTTAACGGACAGTTAATGCCTTGGCGAGGCGAGCGGTCGAAATGGTACAGGATCGCTCAACTTGGGGATCAACGTCCGGAGAACCTGGATCGAAGTTGATCGCCAAGTTGAGCGTTTTGCTGAAAAACCCAAGCATCGATAATTCGTACAACGAAAAACTGACGGATCGCCAAGACGAGGGCAGGCCGTCATCATGACGATCGGAAATCATCCCCAGAGGGATTCTTGACCTTGCGTCCGCCACGTGCAATCGCTCGGAGCTTGTCCCCAGCCTGTCAACAGGGTGAGGGCGAATCGCATGAGGGTTTGGGTCGTGTCGTAGGGGCAAAAAAGCAGAAAGCCCGGTCTTGGCGGACCGGGCTTGCTGAAACGGGGTCTACGAGATCGGGCAATCAGTATCCCGACTCGTAAACTCCCTTATCTTTGGCGTCAAGACCCTCGTGAGAGGGATCGATGGCGCTTGGCCTTACGGCACCTGTCGGGAGACGGGTCGTGGGAACGGATATCTATGGGCTGCTCCAGGAGCGGCTGACGACGGCATTGGGTGATCTCCCTCGATGCCGGGTGAGGGAGGACGCGGCCAAGATCGGCCTGTTCCTGGCGAGGCTTGCGCCCAGGGACGTGGAGAGCTTCGCGTTCGCGACCACGATCCAGGACCACCCACGCTTCAGGGTCTGGTGCGGGTCGTGCGATTCGAACGGCAAGCCGTGGACGCGACAGCGAATCCGGTCCTGTCGCGATGCCCTGGTGCGGGTCGAATTCATCCTTAAGATGAACGACGACACCGTCTGCTACTTCGTCGAGAACACCAAGACGTTCCGGGACACCCCAAATCATTTTCGGTTCGGCCCCGAGTATGGCTCGATTCTTGCGCCAACCCTCCCGAAAACCCCTTCTGCCGCTTCCTCTTCAGCGCCGGTTCTCCAGGTAGAACCGCCTTCTTCTCCACCCTTATCCCCCGCAATAAGACCCTCAAGGGATATTATCTTAGCTCCGCTTGTCGCGGTGGTTAAGGATCGGGTGATATTTGGGCGTGTAAGGTCCGACATCATTCGCGTCAGGGCTGCAAAACGAGAGGCGGCGCGGGCTCAGCACCACCTCCCGATACCGCTCCCATCGATCCCGACCGCTGCCTTGGCCGGGATGAAGCTGTCGGCCGCCGCTGCCTCGATCTTCAAGCGGCCATGATGGGGACGCCATCAAATGAGCTTGGCACCGACTCGACGATCGCTATGGTCGCCGGATGCCCAGCGCCATTGCCAGAGCCGTCGCCGAAACGATCCGACAGGCGAGGGCGGAGCGGATGCGCGCCAACGAGGCTGAGCGAGCCGCAAGGGATGCCGTCGCCAGGGCTGCGAAGCGGTCCGGGGAGGATCGAGGGGTACCGGGTCGGATCAAGCCCATCGCATCTTGAAGGCCATTGCGCTGACGAGGTCCGGGATCATGATCCATTCGAAGCTATCAGAGACCTCGTAGCCCGGAGCATGCTCGTCGAGCCACTCGAACACGCCATTCTGGATTTCGATGAACTGCCCAATGTTGGCCGTGAGCGAAGCCATGAGGTGCCGAAGGTGTCGCACCTGGAACTGGAAGGGGTGGGTTTCGGAAAGCGTCTTCAGACGGTCGTGCTTCATGAGCATGAGGCGGTTCCGCTGGACCCGCTCCATGTTCTCCCGAGCAACGTATTCCTCGAACGACGTAGCAAAACGGCGATTGTCGCTGTGATCAATACTCATCATGACCGGCATGATGCCGAGCCGACCGCCGTGGCGTCATTATTCTTCGAGGGCTCACGAGAATATGGACGGGGCGATCAGCGGTCCTGCATAGACAATACATCTTCCCCTTTTCGGGGTCGTATCGTTTTGAGGAAAAGACATAGTATGACGACACATTGGATGCCCCGTCAGACGGGCGCCCTGGCAAAGATGCGGGCGGAAATGGCCGCCCGGAAGCTGGCCACCAACGAAACCATCAGCATCACGTCGACCATCGTTGCCCCTGGGCCGGTCCAGGCGCCCGCGCCCGCACCCGTGGTTGAACCGTTGCCTGCCACGACCTGGACCCCAGCACATCACCCGAGCGTCGGTCCGATGATGCCGATCGACATGGTGACCTACGCCGTGGTCGGCGTGATCGACAACGACGACAAGCCTCTGGAGTACACGTGCCAGAAGACCGGCAAGGTCCGGAAGCGCCAGAAGAACCTTCGGTATAAGCTCTCGATCGATGCCTGGGTCCTGCCCGCGCACCACATTCAAAAGAAGAACGGGGGACAGTTCAGCCGGAACGTTCAACTTCGGAAGGCGACGTCGTTCGAGAACAAGATCATCGATGTCAACGAAAGCAAAGGCACCTTCAGCGAGACGTTCGTCCATGAGCTTCGCGACCGCATTGCCCTGAACGATCCAGAGGACCTGTACGGTGTGATCTCGGACCACGATGGCGGCTTCAACTACTTCGAGCGCCAGTACGTCCACGTCACGTTCACCGCCGACGAGGATGGCAACCTGATGCCGGTGGCGACCATCTACGTGGACGGTCAGAAGCTCGTGGCCGATGCCATGACGTCGCTGTTCATCACGCCCAAGCAGAAGGCCATGGGCTTGGTCGCTCAACAGTTCGTCGATCGGTGTGGGTACGCCGCGCGCAGGAAGTCCCAGACGGCTCAGAAGGCCACCAGGACGGCGTCGGGAGGATCGAAGGCATGATCTCGCCCGAAGAACTGAACGCCCTCCTGGACCTCACCCAGGCCAACAAAGAGGCCATCGAAGCCAACACCGCCGAACTGAAGAAGCTCAACGATCGGCTCGATGGACTCCAGGAAGCCGTGATCGAGATCGAGGACGTGGCCAACACCATCACCGCAGAGTTCCGAAACGTCGAGTCCCTGGCGAATACGGTCTATGAAGAGTCGGTTCGCAAAGCCGAGTTCGAACACTATCTCGGAACGAACCATGAGAAGTTCCACCACCTCGGTGGCCTCGTCGCCGAAGTGACCGGCATGGACGTCAAGGACACGCTGATCCCAACTCGGTTTGGTGAACGTGTCGCCAGGATCGAGAACCAGAACAACGAGTTCAAGTCGAGCTACGTCCATCTGCTCGGTCTCATCAGCGACAGCTTGATCGAGGTCAAGGGCCAGATCAGCGACCCGTTCCGGAAGAAGACGGCCCTCGACGACCTGCGTGCCGAGATCGATCAGAGGAAGCGCGGCTTCCAATAGGAACCACGAGCAGTCGAAAGTCATAGATATAGGAGTTCGACTTCGACGAAAAGTCATAGATACTTACAGTAGATATACAGTAGATTCATTGATGCGTTAGCATCTACTGTAAGTAATCTACTGTATATCTATGACTTTTGAAGGAAGGTGAAGGCGCCCAAGCTCGCTTCGCTCGCCCGTGCGCAAATCTCGCGCCCGAAAAACGAGGACAAGCCCTCGTTCTTCGTTCGCTTCGATTTGACGTCTTCGACGTGGATGTCGCGAAAGGAGAAGGTCGCTGATCTCGTGTCGAAGGAAACAAGGTCATCGATCTCGTCGGGAAACAAACAAGATGGCGCGCCTCGTCGGAAGAAGAGAGTGATGTGGACGCTGATCCGGAAGGTCTTAATGGGGCGTGTCATTTTTGCAACACATGCCCACGAGTAAGTAGAGGCATGAAGCACAGCCCCATCCTCATCGCCACCGTCAAGCAAATCCTGATCCGGAACGCTCTACCAATTCCGCCATGGATCGTCGATCAGCCCGTAGGAGAACATGACGGGGAACGTGACGGGAAAGATGAGGACGACGCCGTGCCCAAGATGAGCGAAACGCTCGAACCAAGATGAGCCGACGTTCCCCTGGAGGATGGGGAGACGGTCGCGGTGATGGTCTTACCTGATCGTCGTCGAGGACATCGCCCCAGAGGTCCGTACAGAGGCGTTGATGAGTATCGGCGGCATAGTAGCGGGATCGTGGAGAAGCCTCTGTATGGGCTTGTGGGACGATTGTGGGGACTATCCAGTAGAGAAGAAAGAACGGTTCGTCCTCGCGAGCTTTGATTATGCTCAGATAGAGCATATCGCTGTCGCCGAGGGCAGATGTAACATTGTTACATCATGACCCGGCTGACCTGGGTCGCAGACCACTCACCACCACGCGACGTCTTGATCCCGCGATCGTTCAGCGCTTCGGCGATGCCCTTGAGCGTCGTGATGCCCGATCCCCGGATGTCGTTGATCGAGAGCATGACCCGCGCCTTCATCTCCGATGCACTGGCCTGACGCTTCGCCAGAGAGGCCGCACAGGCGCCTTCGATGTTCGTCCCGCCCAACTTCACCCCACGGGCCTTCAAGGCGCTGAGGGCCTCTCTGGTGCGCACAGAGATGCGCTTGCGCTCGAACTCAGCGAACACACCCATGATTTGCAGCATCGGGGTATCGGCGTGGGGCATATCGCACGCGACGAACTCGGGAGCGACGTGGCGCTTCCCCTTCTTCTCACCCTTGAGGAAGGTCGCGATGTAGGCCAGATCACGGCTCAGGCGGTCGAGCTTCGCCACGATGAGGATGGCCTTGTGCTTCGAGGCCGCAGCACGGGCCTTGAGAAGCTCGGGACGATCATCGTCGCCACCCGAGCCGACCTCGACGAACTCACCGACCAGCTTCCCACCCTTGGCCTGGACGTGAGCCATGATGGCCGCGTCCTGGGCTTCGAGGCCAAGACCCGAGATGCCTTGATCTTCGTGAGAAACGCGCCGGTAGGAAACAAAGCTCAGGGACATGTGCTCAACTCCGCCTGTGAACACATTTGCTCACGACCGTTTGCAAATGTCAACGGGCCTTTCCGAGGTATTCCAAGCACAGGCGGACGCGCGAGGCCAACACTCGACAGCAATGTCAAGGTAAAGATGGCGTTTACCTTACCGCACCCACATGACGGGCCAATGTCCGCCCAATGTCCGGATGAATTCCGAAAAGATCAGGAACAGATCACGACACGAGTCTATCGCGTCGCAACGAAGCACAGCCGCAGTATTGATGAAGTACAGATGGGGCAGGGGAGGCGTAAGTATTTGAAATAATTCAGTCAATGAGCCTCCCTATGCCCAAGGTATTCTTTTTTCGGAATTGTCAAGACCCCCGATCGACCTTTCGGGGAGTTTAGTAAACGCGGGCCAGCGATCGATTTGGCAAATCGTCTCCACGAACCTCCCCCAACGCTCTGACACCCCTGGGCCGAAACGTCCCAAAAAAGATATCGACCCCCTTTCCATCGACCGTCTACCCAGGTTCCATCACGTACTTCAATGGAACCATGTCCAATACCCCCGCCTACAAGCATCCCCTCTACGTTACATGGAGAATGATGCGACGCCGCTGCCAAACACCGAACAGCGATGGATACGAAAGCTACGGCGGCCGTGGTATCACGGTCTGTGACCGCTGGAGCAACGATTTCTGGACCTTCGTCGAGGATGTTTCCCCCAAGCCCGGCCCAGAGTATACCCTTGACCGTCGCAATAACGATGGAAACTACTGTCCTGAAAACTGTCGCTGGGCCACCCGTGAAGAACAGGCCGCAAACCGTCGCGACACCGTCCGGGTGACCCTGAACGGTGAAGAACGGTGCCTGACCGCTTGGGCGCTCATCTTCGGAGTCCGCCAACAGACCGTCGAAAAGAGGATGCGTGAACAGGGCATGGGAGCCCTTGGCGCCCTCTACCTCCCGGTCGGTCGATGCGGCGCCAGGAAGAGGAAGCTCGACCCCATCGTCGCAGAGATCGCTGCCTTCTACGCCGCCTGATCCTCTACTCGCCGTTTACCACCCTCAGGCGTATCGCTTCACGGGATTCCCCGCTCGTGAGAATCTCTCCGGATCATCATCTGAGAGAGACCATGACCAGGATCATCACAACCATCGCGGCGACCCTTCTTCTGACCGTGTCGGCCGCCGCCATGGACGCAGAGACCAGACGGCTCCAGAACCGTATCGACAAGCTTGAGCAGAGCGTTCGGGAAGCAAAGCGCGATGCCGAGTTCCAGGAATTCGTCCGCCAATCCGAGTACGACTACGAGGTATCCTCCGCCAGGACGAAGGCGGAGATCGAACGCAGACGCCCCCGCTCGATCACCGTCATCGACGCCACGACCGGCGAAGCATCCTTTCTGACGATCCAGGGGTACTGACCCAAGAAAAAGGCCCAGGGGATGATCCTCTGGGCCTTCGTCGTTCAGCGAATGAGACCTCGCTTCATCATAGCGTCGTTCGCTTCGCGAAAATCGTCTCGCTCGAAAAGGCCCCACCTTACCAAGACCTTGTCGATCCGGATGACGTCGCCATTCGGTGAATGCACCGAGGCCAGAAGATCGAAGTGCTCTGCCTTGACAACCGCGAACTTCATTTTCGGATCGCCTATCATCCGATCATAGATTTCGTCTTCAACCTCGTCGAGGGTGATGCCGTCCCGGAGAAAACAAAGGTCGTGAACGGTGAAGTACGTCACCGGACGATCCTCTCCGCCTTCAACTTCGACGCAATGGCCTCTGCAAGCTCCTGGACGGCCTCAGGATCGGCTTCGACGTTGATCTTGGTACCAGAGGCCAGGGAAACCGTTGCTTCGGCCTGGAGGTCATCTCTGATCACCTGGGCGATGGTCTCGACGAGGTCGGGGCCGTACACCTTCGACACAGGGATGGTCTTCGCTGCCTGGAAAAGCGCCTCGACATAGTTGTCGCTGTGCCACTTGGCGCTTTCCGCGTGCTTGGCGGCTTCACGGGTCTTCTCGTCTTCCTGGACTTTCTGGACCACGGTAACGAGGCCGGTCAGGATTTCTTCGATGGTGTTGAGGTTCATTTGCAAAGGCTTTCGTACTTGGAAAAGGTCTCAATAAGCTCCTGGATCATGGCAACCGCGTCGTCGACTGTGTCGGTGCCGTACTCCAGGTTCAGTGCCGCGAAGATCGCTTTCAGGTCTATCTCGCGTTGCATCCTCAAGGTGATGAGGGCCGCCACCGACCTTTCGGTGGTGGCGGTCCCGGCGGCGTTGTGGGCGTTGATCACGATTGCCGATCCACGATGAGGGCGATGTCCCGGTAGGACGTGATCACGCGATTGATCATCCCTTCGTCCTCTTCGGGCGCCAGTTCTTTGGAAAGCGTCTTGTGGGCGCGACGGGAAAGGACGACGGCCTCTGTCTTGATCTTCCGCCGGGCTCGGCTGCCGATGTGGGAGATCAACTCGTTTTCTGAGAGAGACGCCGCATCACGCAGCACAAGCGTAGACGGCGAGTTGAGAAGGTCGGCCCGAAGGGCTTCGAGGTGCTTTTCTTCGATCAGGGCCATCATGCGTCCCGAGGATCGAAGGGGAAGACTTTGACGGTACCCCACGAGGTGACGATCTGTTCGATCGAGCCATCGATCCTGCGATCGAAGTTTTCCAGGATCGCGGCAAGCTCATCAGCTTTGGCAGCGTCGTCGGGCAGATCGAGGACGTCATTGATGCGATCGATCAACGCGTTCTTCCGCGCCTGTTTCTGCCAATTCGCAAAGGTCTTGAAAGTAACGTGGATTTCTCGGACTTCGATGTTTGCATTGAAGGCGTTCGTGACGATACCGTCGACGTCGTTGATGTCGAGGTCGTCGTACCCGGTCAGGTTCAAAGTTGCGGGGATCATGTTCACAGGGTCTCAGGAATGAGGTTGAGGTAGTTCAGCGACTTCGTCGCAGTGAAATCAGTCACTTCTTTGCTCTCTGGGCGTCGGCAATGGCTTCTTCCATGCTCATGCCATGCTTTGCCATACGGTAGCTCAGACCTGGAGACGACAATCCCAGACGATTGGCGTGACCGTGACAGGTCATGTTGTAACCGTCGATATTATAGTGTTTCCACCTCGACGACTTTTGAATTGGCCTCGCAATGGCGTCTTCGATCGGCCACCCCATCGTCGCGCGATTTCGGATCAGTTGGGATGTGATGCCGTATTCTTCGGCCCATTCACACAAGAGCTTCGTTTCGCCGAAGGCCGTGATCCAGCGATTGGACCTAATGTTCCGACTCTGGGTCTGTCTGGAGGCCCAACGCACGTTTCCGGGCTCGTACCCTTTACTATTGTCGATCCTGTCCAGGGTCAGTGAAGGATCAGGCTTTCGACCGACGTCCGTGAGGAACTGGTCGAAGTTATCGACCCACTCAGCACAGACCCAGATACCGCGTTCGCCGTAGTCCTTGTACTGCTTGTGCTTGGGATTGAAACAACGGTGATGCATGTTGATGAAAGCGTCGTACTCGACGTCTCTTGGTTTCGGATTGCGTTGGGCCATAACCATATTTACGGCTATGAGCTTCAAAACCTCAATATAAGAGTGAATTCTGAGCTTTTCCGCGCAGGGTAAATACCAGACGGTCCTTGGGACCATCTCAAACCTTTGAAACCCTGCCTGGAGCCGCATGACTATCGAAACCGCAGACTGGATCGCCGACCTCGACCCCACCAATCCGCCCCAGGGCGACCCGATCGCTGAAGGTCCGGGTCACATCCGCCTCATCAAGGGAAAGCTTGTCGCGACTTTCCCCGCGCTCGGTGGACCGGTCACTTCGACCCACACCGACCTCAACAACCCGCTCATGAAGACGCCCCGCACGGCTGACGGCGTGCCGATCTACACGACGAGCGGCGCCGACACCCTGGTCTTGTCTGCTTTCGGCAAGGGCCTTCTGACGGGCACCCTGGAGACCCTCGCGACGAGCCTGGGAACAGGCAACTTCGCGCTGAAGAGCGGCGGTACCCTGACCGGCGCCCTCACGGTTCCCCGTCTCAACGTCGGGAGCGAAGCATACGCCCTCTACGTGGACGGCGCTGGGAACCCTCATCTCGACTTTGCTTCGGGCCACTCGATCGTCGTCGACGTCGCGAACAAGTCGATGAACTTCTACACCAACGGCGTCCTCCAGATGCTGCTCACGAAGGATGGTGATCTCAAGCTTCGTGGCAACGTGACCGCGAGGGCTTTCTAAGATGACGATCCCTTGCTCTGGTCCGATCAGCCTCACCGACATCGCCAGCGAGTTCGGCGTGTCGCTGACCAACATCTCCCTGACGGACTTCTATCGCGGGGGCGCCCACGTCCCTGCCTCGATCACGCAGGTCCCGGCCTCCGGCGCCATCTCGATCGAGGATTTCAGATGCGTGTCCAACACGTCGGCCGGTGAAATCCGCTTCGACGTCGCCGGAACCTATAATTGGCTTTGTCCGACCTACACCAAGCTCTACTGCGAAGCCGTGGGCGGCTCCGGTGGTCCCGGCTCTTCTGTCTATGACGGCGGGAGCACGGTCGCGAGCGGTGTCAACGGCTTCGACGGGAAGAACTCGTCTTTGGGTGAGAATGTCATCACCGGGGGCGGCGGAGGCGGCGGTGGCGGTGGCCAGGGCGGCAGATACCCCGCCAATGCCCGTACAGGGGTCACAGGGCCTCTCGGTGGCGCTTCAGGTGGCGATACCAACGTTTTCGGCGGCGGCCTTCCTGGGGGCGCTGGAGCGTGCTTTTTCGGCGACTGCCGTGGCCAGGGCGGTGCCGGTGGCGCATCGGGCAAGGCGACCGTCAACTGGAAGATCGGCGACGTTGCCATCCCCAATTCGCGCGGACCGGCTCCGATCCCCGGTCAGACCTACACAGTCATCGTCGGCGACGGTGGTGAGCCGGGAAGCAACGGCATCGCAGCGGTCGGCACGAAGGGTGCGGTCGGTTTCGTTTTCTTGAAGTGGTCGTAAGCATTCATGGCAATCATTCCTTTCCGACAGCTTGGCGCGGTCGGGGTCAACACCGACTCCGATCCGTTTTCCGCGACTGACCCCCGCCAGTGGACGACGGCCAACAACACCCGTTTTCGTGATGGCTCGATCTGGCGTGGCCCAAGGTTTCGCAAGTCTGGCACGGTGGCGGGCAACGATCCCCAGAGTGTCATCGGCTACGGTCTCCCGGACGGTGGTTACGAATACTTGATCACCTTCAAGGATGGCCGGATCGTCCGCTGGAACCAGCGTGGCAACAACGGCGAAGCTGGTCTTCAGCGCGATCTGACCCCGGCATCGTGGACCGGTCACAACTACGACGAACCCGGAACCTGGGCTGAGACCAATAGCGTCATCTATTCGAACCGTCCGGATCGCGCTCTCTGGAGTATGCGCAAAGGTGGTAAGGGCTTCGAGCCGGTCAAGGGTTGGGACAGGACTTGGCGCGCGAAGTCCATCCGCGCCCTGAACGGTCAGGTCATTGCGATCGGTATCCAGCGGGACGGCCGTGACTATCCGACGATGGTCCTCAACTCAGATTACACCACCTACAACAATCCGGCCGACATCTGGATCGCAGACACCGACAATTCAGCGTCCTCGAACGTCCTCGCTGATCTTCCGAGCGCTCTGGTGGACGGGTGGCCAATGCAGGACCGGATGTTCTTGTACGGGACCAAGTCGACCTGGACGATGGAGCCGACGTATGACAACGCGGTCTTCCGGTACCGTCGCGTATTCGAGTCCGACTCGGGTGTCATCTCACAGAACTGCGTCATCGACGTCAGTTCGAACCACTTTGTGTTCGGGCCGGAAAGCATCTGGACCCACAACGGCTTGGCTCGACAAGACATCGTCGATGGAACTGTTCGCCGGGACATCTATGACCACCTTGTGATGGATGAGAAGGCGAAGTTCTTTGTCGTCTACATTGCCGAGCGCAATGAAATCATGTTCTGCCATGTTTCGACGCACCCGGACTGCAAGTTCAAGCTCCCCGAGGGCGATGTCCCGGCTCCAGGCTGCAACCGAGCGGCCGTCTTCAACTTGAAAGAGGGCAAGTGGTCTTTCGATGATCTTCCCTTTGTCTTGGGTGCGGCCGTCGTTTCGGCGTCGACTGGCAAGCGGTGGGAGGAGTTTGCTTCGACTGAGACCTGGGCTCTGGAGCCCCACTCGTGGCAATACTACACCGACCGGTCCCGGCCGTCGCCGCTCTTCATCGCGAGGTCACAGGTTCCCCCGGCCCCGGAGCCGGACCCGGAGCTAGAGACGCCGGACCCGGTCCAGGCGAACGATGACGAAATTTCCATTGAAGTCTTGTCCGCCCCGGTTGATGTCGAGTTCGCAGACTTTGCAGCATCGACGTTCCTCGACAACGATACGGGCACGGGTATTCGGATTGCGTCGATTACTCAGCCGTCGAATTTGATCGCCCGCCTGGACACGACGACCGGTCTGGTCAGCCTGAGCAAGCCCATACGTCGTCCCGCGTCTGGTGGAGAAGAGCGTGGACCGATCGCAGGCGGAGGCCGTTTGACCAATGGTCGGACTGATCTCGACTCGACACATCGCGTCTTTGTCGGCTCCGATGCTTCCCCCACGTTCGACTACCGGATTAAGCTGGGCGATGTCTTCCTGGGTGTCGACATCGTGGACGTGCGTAAAGGACCGACAACCGAACTCGCGCCTGGGTTCGAGGTCCTGTACGATGAGACGATCGAAGAAGGCGATTATCTTCAGGAGGACATCCCCCAGGAGCCCGATTACAGCCTCGACGACCGGTATGTGGTCTTCAATCCGGAGCGTCGAAAGGTCTTTTACCCCGACTTCACCGCCAATACGATGCGGAGCTTCTCTCTGGAGACAGGCGAGGAATTCCCGCTGGTCCCGATGTTCGGCCCTGCCGTTGATATGGGCTACGGGCATCAGGCAAATTATGTTTCCGGCGTTTCGTGCGGCGAGTGTGATGTTTTCGTGTATACGAGGGCGGACTTCCTCGATCTCTGTTACATCGACCTCAGAACCGGCTTTTGTAACTACATTCCCAATCTGGGCTCGTATCGTCTCTGCTCTTTGCGCACGCATTCGGCCGACTCTGCCGAAGTCATCTTCGTTGGCTACGTGTTCGAAAACCACAACCTGATGAAGGTCGGTTTCACGCGCTCGGAGACCGGAGATGTCATCGTAACGACCACGAAGGTCGCGAACCCGCTCGGTGCAGGAAACGGCTCTTTGATCGACGGAGACGGTCGAGGCAATATCGCTTACACCCTCAACGGCAAGATCGGATTTGGCAACGGGGACTCGATTGCTGAAGTCGCCATCACGCCCGGCGCAGATGTTCGAAGCATTTGTGTGAACGGCGAAGAGTTGATCGTCTACGTTCAGTCGGTAGGGTTCTACAAATACAACCTAGCGGGTCAACAGATCGGCTTCAAGGCGTACACCGAAGGCTTCGACTCGATCAAAAAGCTTTTCGGCCCCGGTCGCAATAGCGTCCCGCTGAAGAACCTCATGGGGTACAACGACGGGACCAGTTCATACACGTCGATCGTCGACCTTAAGAACCTCGAAGTATCGGTCACGTTCAACTACCCCGCGAGCATTATTCAGGCGAGCGTCGCCTGGGATGGCGCACGAGGACAGTTCTTCTATTCTGGCGGCCAAGGTCTATTCGGTTTCATTGGTCCCGGCTATGCGATCAGGACGCGCGCCTACAAGCGCGTCGTAGACAGCGCGTGGATGGCGGAGATCATGGCCTCCCCTGCCCCTGCGCCTGATGTCCGGACCTTCGAGGTCTTCCCGGCCACTCAGGTCGCGGACTCTCGCCCGGTCGTGCGTGCACAGAGCTTCTTTCGAGGCACGGCGGGCATCCCGACCATCGAGGTGCGTGATCTATACGCCGCGTCGCCGACCAACGGGGTCCCGGTTCCGTTCTTCGCGAACACCGCTGGCCCAGCGCACTACTTGATCGCCGCTGTAGGCGCCGGACCGATCGCGACCGGGACTGGCGTAGAGGATGGGGTCACGACCAGCCCCTACAACGCCGGAAACGGCGTCTTCTACTCGGACCTCGGAACGTTCGAGGCTGGAGAGGCGAAGCCTGAGTACACGATCGCCAACGCGACTGGTGCCTTCGCCATCGGGCTCACCATCGACTACCCGGCTGTACAGCCATACGACCCAGGTTTCGAGCCGGTGGATGATCGCTTCAGCTACACGATCACGAACCGTTACGGAACGACGTCGACCGCAAACGTCGTCGTCCGCATCATCGATTGATCGCGGACGCGTAAATACGGGCATGGCAGACACCGATCCCATCGTCTTGACTGACGGCGCCGTCATCTTGAGCTTCGACCAATTCCGGGCGAACCCGTCCGGACAGGTTGCCCCTGAGTACAACGCTCCGATGGTCGTTCGGAACAGGCTGATCAACGTCGATCAGCTTGCTCCTGATCTTCGTGGGTACAAGACCCTCAAGACGATCTACCCAGCCGCTGATCTTCACCCGTCGAGTGAGCCCCTCCAGTTTGCTTGGGGCGCATACGACTACGTCAACACGCCGGTCGAGATGGGACCGTACCTCCCCTACACGGCGGACGGCCTCAACTACCAGCTTGACCACATCGCATACGGTCGCTTCCTCGATCTTCGCATCCTCTACGAGGACGACGTGTACGACGCCAAGATTTCCGCGCTCGACATCGACTTCGACGTCCAGGGGTCGCGGTGAACTATAGGCTCCCGCTCGACATCTATCGCTACACGTTCCAGCCGGACCTCTCTGTCCGGCCGGAGACGGTTTCGCTGTACCTCGATCGCGAAAATCGGAAGATCGAGCGCTCAATCCGCACCCTCGCCGATGCTTTGGCGGAGGTACGAATTGGCACCTCTGACGGTACGACAGTCACCCTGGCGAACACGGGCGTCGAGCCCGGCGTCTACCTCAACGCCACGATCGCGGTCCAAGCAGACGGGCGCATTGCTTCGATCGAGGCTGGAGTAGAGCCGGAGAGCCCGATCCCCCTCAACGGCGTCGCTGGGCAATACCTTGCGGCGGACGGCGTGGATGGCGTCATCTGGCGCGATTTGCCGATCGAGCTACCAGACGGAGGTACGACAGGACAGGTCCTGACCCGCACAGACACGGGCCTGACCTGGACCACGATCGAGCCCACGGTCATCCCGCCGATCATGTACCCGGTCGACTCGGCTGACCTCATCGTGGCGCCTTCCGGAAGCAACTTCAGCCTGCGTCTGCGACCCACGGGTGCGATGGCCGGAACGTACTCGAACCCAAGCATCTCGTGCGATGCTTCAGGTCGGATCATCGCTATTTCGGAACAGGATACGACCACCGAAGCGGTTCCGGTGGCGTTCTGCTCGCAGACGAGCGCTGGCATCTCTGACACGTGGCGCCTCGTCGTCGATGTTCCCTTCAGCCGCTCGTTTGACGCAGAGGTTGCATTCATCGTCGGTGGTGAAGAGGTCGAAGGTGTCCAGACCAGGACCCCCGAAGCCGTCACCGCGACCTTCCCAGCACCGGTCGATGTCCAGGGCGTCAGGATCACGGCCACGACGGCTGATGGCGCCCTGATCTCCGGTCGCGTCCAGCAACCTGATGGCGGCCTCTGGACGACGGCATTCGAAATGCCCCGTCAAGCAGAGTGGACGGCCGGGGAGACCCGCTTTTTCACAATCGGCCCCTCGATCAGCCTCGTCGGCGACGTCATCGGCACGGGTGCGACAGAGATCACGACGAGGATCGCGGACACAGGTGTCGAGCCCGGCACCTACGAGTTCTCCAAGGTCACGGTCGGCTCGGACGGCCGCATCACGGCGATCGAAGAGGGCGAGGTCCCGGCTGGTACCGGCGGAGCGGCCGATCCCAACGCCATCACGACGAGCGCGACGTGGCAGAGCCCGGATGGCTCCCTCTGGACGGTCATGATGTCCAACGCGGGCGCCTTCGTGATCGAGGCTGTGAACACCATCACATCGCAGGATGGGACCATGATCTTGGTCGGCTCCGGCACAGACTACCTCTCCTACTGACCTTCGAAAAAAGGACCCATGGCAGCTAAGAAAATCTCCGAATTCGCCGATGGTGGCGAATTCCAACTCGACGACGCGATCCTCATCGCACGAGGCGAAGACACCCTGACGATCAACGGCGGTCTCATCGCGAACACCGTGGCCCAGATCGAGGCCATCGAGGCCGACATCGCGGCTCTGCCGCCGGTCCCAACCAAGATCAGCGATCTGGACGACGACGTCGGCTTCCTGACCTCGATCCCCAACACGTCTGTGACCGCAGGCAGCTACACCAATGCCAACATCACGGTCGGCGCGGACGGTCGCATCACGGCCGCCGCAAACGGCTCGGCCGGATCGGGTGGCGGCGGTGGTGGCACTGCTCTGGTCAAGGGCGTCTTCCTGGTCAATGACGGTAACGGCGAGATCATCTCTGGACCTCGTTTCAACATCGCCAGCATCGTCAAGCACCCAATCGACACTCAGGGCTGTTACGTCATTACCTTCGAAACGCCATTGCCCAATATGGACGTGCTCTTCTCTGGTTGGGCGACGCTCGGAGTATTCAACGACAACTGGTCGTCTTGTGTGGAGATTGCTCGCCGGACCGGCTACGAGTTCACGGAGAATTCGATCACGATCTTCATTCGAAACCAAGGCGGTGGAAACTATCACCCGAAGCGGTTTGGTTTCAAGATCGAGGCGTTCTGACGAAAGCTCTTAAATAGCTGGGTGACGTACACTCAGCATTTCAGAACTCCAGAAGAGACCCTCTACGATCATCCTGAGGGTCACTTCATCGTCTCCAGGCATCTCGAATACATCGGCAGAGAGTGGCGGACCTACGTCCACACCGAGGTCTACTACTTCTCCCCGACCGTTCTCCGCCAGATGCATGCGGTCTTCGACGAGCTTCGCCCCAAGCTTCCGCCTGTGATCGGCGCCTTCAATTGGCTGGTCGGACCTCGCGAAGATCATTTCATGACCCGCTTCGGCTTCCGAAAGACAGCACCCATCGTCTGGGACGATGGTATTGCGCGTCCTTTGTGGCTTCACGATCGGCGTAAATAACAAACAATCAAGAACAAGTCCAAAAGGACGCCCATCGCGCATGAACTCTTCGACATCCGAAACCAAGACGACCAAAGATGAAACTTCGACGCAGCGTCCGCTTCCGGAGCAGATGGTCCACCTGAACAAAGCGTGGTCTGAGGCGAGCAACGCCTACGACAAGTCTCAGGCCAACCCTTACCTCGGGAACTTCGTCGCGGCGCCAAACGCGAACCAGTTCGCCGGTTTCCAGAACGCGATCGACTGGTCGACGGGTGCCGCTCGCAATACCGCCAACACCATGGGTGGAGCGGGTGCCGGACAGCTTGCCGCCGGAACGGCTGGTCAGACCGCTGCCCTCAACGGTCTCCAGACCGCCGCTGGGACGGACTACACCCAGAGCAACATCGACCGCGCCAACCAGTATGCGTCGGGCCAGAACGTCTCTGCGATCGTCGATGCTGGCATGTACGACGCTCGTCGTCAGGCCTCCGAAAGCACTCTTCCGAGCCTGTACCGCAACGCGGCTGGATCGGGGAACCTCAATAGCGACCGCACCGCCCTTGCTGAGGGCGTGGTGAACCGTGGTCTTGCTGAGCAGGCTCAGAACCTTTCCGCGACCACCCGCGCCAACCTTTTCACCCAGGGCCTCACGATGGCCCAGGCCCAGAACTCTCAGCAGCTTGGCGCCCTCGCCGCTGCCGGATCGCTCGGCTCGACGGTCGCTGGCCAGGGCTACACCGGCACTCAGGCCGGGTTCGACAACACAGGCAAGGCCCTGACGGCGCAGCAGGCCGCCGGGATGGGTCTTCAGGGCCTCGATCAGAGCGTTCTCGATAACGACCTCAAGCGTTGGTACGCACAGTATCAGCAGCCCTGGAACAACCTTCAAGAGTATTACAAAATCACGGGCGACCTCAAGGGTGGCACGACCCACACTGTCGGTACCGGAACGTCCGAGACGACGTCGACCCCCAGCATGCTCTCGACCATCGGTCAGGGCATCGGCATGTTCGGTTCACTGTTCTGCGACCGTCGATACAAGACTGTCCACTCCGGTCAGATCGGCACATTCAACGAAATCGTCCCGACCTACCTGTTTTCCTACAACCACGCCCCGGATGTTCTTCACGTTGGCCCGATGGCCCAGGAAGTTCAGGCCGTGCGTCCGGACGCCGTCTTCGAACACGACGGCATGCTCCACATTGATCTGACGAAGTTCTAAGGATTCCATGGCCGATTACTCGAACGCGACCCTCGTATTCAACGCTCTTCGCTCGCTTGGTGTCGCTCCCCAGACGGCGTCTGGCGCGGTCGGCTCCCTCATGGGCGAGTCCGGGGCCAATCTGAACCCGGCCGCCCTCAACCGTGGCGACGGCGCCGATGGCAGCGATTCCATCGGTATGGGTCAGTGGAACGCCAGCCGCGCCGCCGCCCTACGCAACCTCGCCGCCCAGGCGGGTACGTCCTACGCCGACCCCGCGATCCAGACCCAGCACATCAAAAACGAGCTTCAGGGCTCGCACAAGCACGTACTGAACAAACTGCTCGCCGCTGGCGATAATATTGGCGCCGGACAGTCGATCTGGACCCGGAATTACGAGGTCGCGGCCCCGGCCACGGCTCGTGAGGATCGTCGTCTGGCCAACGCACAGGCGTTTTACAACACGGTCGGTCGCACCGCTGGCGCTCCCGATCCAGAGACGACCGGTGCTCAGGCCGATGCTTGGTCCGCCACCGGCAAGGCTCAGACCCCGAATTACACCTCGCTCCCGAACCCGGCTCTGTCGCCTCAGTTCCAGACCGCTGAGGTCGCCCCCGGCACGGCCGCGACCCTGGGTCCTCAGGGCCTGATGATGCGTCGCGCCAACCCGGCGATCGGCCCGATCGAGGTCCGCGACGCTGGCCCCATGATGGTCAACGCCATGCCGGGTCAGCCCAACGTGTCCAACCCGGCCGGGTACCTGTCCGGCGGTCTAGGTGGCTCTTTCGACGGCGCTTTTCCGGGTGGTCTCCCCCTTCCGGCGCGTCCGCCGGGTGCCCTCCCGAACCGTCCGACCGGCATCCCCGCCGATGTCCCGACCGCCTACACGAGCCTCCGGGGCGATCCGACCGCCGCTCAGACACAGACCCAGACCCAGGCTCCGGCTCAGTCGGATGGCTTCCTGGGCATCAACTCCACGAGCGACTTCGGCAAGCGCCTGGAGCGCATGGCCGCCTGGATTGCTCCGCCCGGCAACGCGTCGGCCGCCCTCGGTTTCCGGAACGCGGACGAAAACGAAAAGAACAACGTATTCGCGAACCGTCGCGAAGATCAGGCGATGGAGCTTAAGAAGCAAATCCAGACCGCGAACCTGTTGGCGGCCAAGGCCCCGAAGGTTTCGGTTGATCAGTCGGAGAACGGTGCTTTTCGCATCATCCAAAAGACCAACCCGATCACGGGTCAGGTCACCGTCGAGCGTCAGGCTATTCCTGATGATGAGCGTGATCTTGCCAAAAAGTACCCCAAGGCCCCGGCCGGTGCGGACAAGCTCTTGAACGACGACGAAAACGCCCTCGTCAAGAACATCGGCCTCATGAAGGACGGTGAAGAGCTTCGTGATCTGTTCCGTCAGGGACAGGTCGACATCTCGCTGATCGGGAAGACCGAAGCACAGCTTAAGACCCTGATGGACTCGGGTGATCCGCGCGCGGCCAACGCCATGCGCACCCGCGCCTACCTCCAGGGCGCGATCAATAACACGCTGCGAAATGAGAAGGGAGTTCAGACGGACGGCGACGCGAAGCGTGTTGCTTCTGAAATCCTGTCCGGCAACTCGTCGATGAACAATAAACAGATGTATGATTGGATGGGTCGTTACATGGGAGGACTGAACCAAGACGTTCAGGCCCGTTCCGGTCGCGCCGCGAATACTGTCAAGCGCTACGGCCCCGACTTCGACCCGGACGGCTATCGCTCGGGTGTATTCGGTTCGTACCGTGATCTCGGCTCGCGATACTACGACTCCGATCGCGGCAAGGACAGCGCCAACCCCTATCGTGACGCTCCGGCGGCTCCCGCCCCGGCTCGGGTCACCTCCCCCCTGATGGAGGGTCTACAGCGCCGCTTCGGCGTGCCTGGGGGCCGCTGATCCATGCGTGACGACATCGATCAGGCCCGCCGCGCGGGCTACTCGGACGACCAAATCCTCAGCATCATGGCTGAGAGCGATCCCGGCATGCGCGGGGAGATCGAGGGCGCGGTCAAGGGCGGCTACAGCCCGACCCAGGTCCTCACCGTCCTCCAGGATCGTCAGGGCGAAATCACCCGCGACGGGATGAAGAACCAGTCATGGGGCGACTACGCGGCCGACCTGGGTAAGGGCGTCATCTATGGCGCCGGGGCCGAGGCGAAGGCGGTCGGAACGACCCTTTCCCAGCCCGCCGACGCCACCGGTCGATCCTCGATCATCAACGACGCAGGGTCCGCGCTCCAGGGTGCTGGCGACCTCGCGACTGGCATGGCTGGCCCCGGCTACAAGCCCGCCGCCTTCGATCTCGCGCACCCGATCGACACCGCTGGCCAGCTTCCCAAGGCCGCCGCCGAAGCTCTTCCGGGCATCGGGGCGACCATGCTTGCGGGGGCTGGGGCCGGTGCGGTCGGTGGTGCCATCGCTGGTCCGGTCGGTGCCGCTGTCGGTTCGGTCGGTGGCGCCGCTCTGTATGCTTTCACACGGTATTGGGGCTCGAACGCTCAGGCCCACGCTCAGGAACAGGGTCGGGCGAAGCCCACACAGGCCGATTTCGATGCGACGGCCGCCGCTTCGGTGGTCCAGTCCGGTGTCGATGCCGCGACCCTCAAGGCCTCAGGCATCCTCGGTAAGACCCCCGGAGCCGAAGGCCTGGGACGTGCCCTCGCGGGTCCGTCGCCGGTCAAGGGCGCGGGTGTCCAGGGCGTCGTCAACTCGGTCGGTCGCGGTGCCCAGAATTCCGCGATCATGGGCCTTGGTGGCGGTGTCAACGACGCGATCGGTCAGGTCGCCGCGACCCAGGACAATGCGGGCGGTCCCTCGATCGACCCGATGCAGTCGGTCAACGCCGCCGCAACGGGTGTCGGCGTCGGTGGCATCATCGCGGGCGCTCGTCTCCCGGCCTCTGTCGCGGGCTCGATCAAGTACAGGTCACCCAATCAGGCGCACACCGACGCGATCGGTCGCGTCGTCGACCACATGCGCTCTGACGCCTTTCCGGGCGATCCGTCCAACAAGGCGGAGACCGCCACCAACCTCAAGCTCATGAAGGGCACGACCCAGGACCGGATCAACGCTCTCAACGCCTCCGAAGACGCTCCCCTGTCACCTGAGCAGACGACCATGCTCACCGAGTACGGTCGCTATCTCAAAGAGGGTGGGAAGCTCACCGACAAGCACATCGACACCCTCGATCGCGCCTTCGAGGCCCGTCCCGACGTCGTCGACACCCTGATGGACCGGTCGGCGGTCAATTGGATGAGCGACAAGTCCGGGGCAGAGGGCGGCGGTGTCATCGCCAAGACCATGGCCGCGATGATGCGCGCCCCTGGTCGCTCGGGTGCCGCTCTTGGCGCCATGTCTGAGATCGCACCGATCGTCATGGGTGGCCTCAGCGCCGCGTCCATCGCAACGGGTGGTGCCACCGCGATCACGGCCGCTCTGACGGCCAAGACCCTGGCCAAGCTGTCGGGCGTCAAGGACGTCTACGGCGACCCCATGCGGATGATCACCGAGCGCTATGGCTCGACGCAGGGCAATCCCCTGGGCTCTGGGATGCCCCAGATGCCTCAGGGAGGCCTTCCCACGGATCAGAGCGGCATTGCCCCAGGATTGCCGCCCCGGCCGCCTGGAGCCGCTCCTATGGCTCCCCAGGGACCGTCTGCCCCCGTCCATTCGCCGCTCGCCGACATCATCGGCCCGCCCGCCGATCCGCGTTTCTCCCCGCGTGGTCCGACCCCGGAGATGCCCCAGGCGCCCCAGCGCGGCCCGATGCCGTTCGATGAGGGTGGCCCCGGTCCTCGTCGTCCCGCTCCGGCGGAGGTCGCCGCTCCGATCGATTGGATGAGTGAGATGAGGGCTCAAGCAGACGCAGAGCGCCAGCCTCTACTGGACGTCATGCACCAGCATCACCGCTCGCTTCGGTCCGTCGCGAGCAATCCCCGGATCGACCAGGGCACCCGCGACCGCGCCGATGCCCAGGCCAAAGAGACGTGGGGCCTCGTACAGGGCCAGGAGGCGATCTCGACCCCTGAGCAGATCAAGCGGGCTCGCTCTCCCCGGACGATCGACGCCTCCCCGGCCTCGCCGGAGATCATGGCCCCGACCGACCTCTCTCAGGCGGGCAAGGCGATCATGCAGGCCGAAGGCCCGGCCTTCTTCCAAGCCCTCCAGAGTGCGGGATCGACCGGTGGTGTCCGACGTGCGGCCGACGCCTTCGTCGAGCGCTTTTCGGGCAACGATCGCCGGATCGTCGCGGCAGAGATCGCCAAGGCTCAGACCAAGGCAAGCGCCCCGTCGAAGGCCAAGTCCCTCAAGACGCGGGCGAAGGTCAAGACCAAGCTCGCCAAGACCTCCCGCACCGGTCGTCCCAAAAAGCCGAGGACCGTCAAGTGATCAACACCGGGCACGGTAAATACCAGATCGTAGACGAGGGACAACTGTCCTTCGTCCCACCCCCGAAGCGGATCATCAAATACCCGAAGCGGATCAGGAAGAGGCCAAAGGCCAAGAACTTCACCACGAGCCTTGCCAACATCGCCGCGACGGTACCCGGATGGGGCGAATGGCGTTCGAGGTCGGTGGCGGAACTCCTCTCCATGGTCCCCCGTCACAAACGCGGTCGTCCGGTCGGTGTCCCCGATGGTGAGACCAAGCAATCAATAAAGGAGACCCTTGCGGGTTACGGAATGACAATACTCGACGAAAACGAACTCCAGTCGATCAAAGACACGATCGCCCTGGAAACCAACCCGATCGTGCGTCTGTTGATGCGTCAGCACGTCGAGATCGTCATTGGACCTTACAGCCTCAAGGACAAGTTCGTGGCGATGAAGGAACTGATGGCCTACACGAAGGCGAAGCCCGCCAACGTGACCGAACTCAAGGTGACCGATACACAGGACGCATTCGCCGATCTCATGGAAGAGATCGCCGGAAAGGGTAAATGACGTCTTCTCTACTTCAGGTTCGTCAAGCACTCGCCAACGATTTCGAACTCTACTGCGAACGGTTCTGTAAGATCAGAGACAAGAGCGGGAGCTTCATCCCGTTCAAGCTCAACAAGGTCCAGAGGAACCTTCTCATCGCCCTCAATGACCAGTTGCTTCGTACTGGCAAGATCAGGATGGTGATCCTCAAGGCTCGCCAGCAAGGTTTCTCGACGATGATGCAGGCGTACACCTATTGGTGGGCGTCCTTTCGAAAGACGAAGAAGGCATACGTCGTCGCGAACGATCTTCAGACGACCCGAACACTGTTCAAACAGTTGACCGACACGCATAAGAACATGGACCCCAGGCTACAGCCGAAGGTCGAGCGTTCGAACGCGAAGCAACTCCACTTCGGCGATCTCAACACATCGATCGAGTTGGCCACGGCTGGTGGCGACGCGGTCGGTCGTGGTCAGACCCTCAACATGCTCTGGGCTTCCGAGCTTGCGTTCTGGCCCGACGACAGTGCAGCCGACAATTTGATGGCTATTCTCCAGGCTGTTCCCAATACAGACGGGTCGATCGTCGTCGTCGAGAGCACCGCCAAGGGCGTGACCGGACCTTACTACGACCTCTACCATGGCGCCCCGAACAACGACTTCGAAACGTTCTTCGCGCCCTGGTACGACACCGCCGAATATACCAACACGGACGTCCCGGTGAACTTCGGGAAGCCCGGCACTGACGGCGAGTACACGATCGAGGAAACCGACCTGAGAGAGAAGTTCGATCTCTCAGACGGTCAGCTTTGGTGGCGTCGGGTCAAGATCGCAGAGATCAGACGGGAGAAATTTCTCCAGGAGTACCCCTCGGTTCCGGAGGATGCGTTCCAGAATTCGGGCGCCCCGGTGTTCTCGTCGTCGGCTCTCGCTCATCAGCGCGAAACGGCCTCCCCGCCCCTCAGAAAGCTATCATATGATGGCGATCGTGACGTCTGGGAAGAGCGCCACAAGGGCGAACTGACGATCTACCACGAGCCGGTCAAGGGCGATCAATACTACATCGGCGTCGATGTCGCTTTCGGTGGCTCATCTGGCGACTATTCCGTCGCACAGGTCCTCGACGGCGATCGTCGACAGGTTGCGGTCTACCGTGGCCACATCCTTGCGCGGCCATACGCAAAGCTCCTGTACAGTCTTGGTATGATGTACGGCGAGGCGGAGATTGTCGTTGAAGTCAATTCGATCGGTCACACGACGATGGATTGGCTCAGCCACTTCCACGGATACAGCAACCTCTGGCGTCGGACGGTCGACACCAAGGTCGTCGAGGAAAGCACAGACACCCTGGGCTTCGTCACCAATCTGAAGACCAAGCCCCTGGTGATCTCTCATCTTGCCGACGAGCTTGTGATGGGTGGGATCAAGATCAACTGCCCCGTCACCTTGGACGAAATGCGGACCTACATCCGAACCGGGTCCAAAAAGACCGCTCTGGAGGCATCTCCTGGCAAGCACGACGACACCGTGATGGCTCTGGCCCTGGCGAACCACATTTTCCAGGGAAAATGGACCCCGATCACAGTCGACGATAGCTGGTACGTCGACGCGTATTGAACCTCGTTAAATACAGGCGAAGAAAAAGAATAATCGCCTGAAGGAAACCGTGAAAGCAAACGATCTCACCGACGAGCAGATTGGCACGCTCATCGACCGAAAGGTAGCACAGGCGACGTCCTGGTACTCTTCGAAATTGTCCACCGAGCGCCAGAAGGTGATGGAGTACATCGACGGGGTGCTTCCCAAGCGTCAGCACGCGGGAAGCTTTTCCGGGACGACGCGCGAATGCTACAACGCCGTCGAAATGATGCGCGCCCAGCTTGGCGACACCTTTTCGGTCGGTTCGGGTATCGTTCAGTTCGACGCCAAAAACGTCCAGGATACTGAAGCGGCCTACATTGCCACCGAGTACACCAACCACGTTTTTTACCGCAAGAACGGTGGCGAGCGCATCATTCGCGATGTCATCTTTGATGGTCTGACCGCGCGCGTCGGTATCGCCAAGGTCTGGTGGGACAAAGACGTCGAAGAGGTCGAGCTTGAGTTCGACAACATCACGGCGGCTGAACTCGATTACTGGAAACAGGCCGATGACATCACCGATATCGTTCTGACCGACGAATACGAGGATGGCACCGCGTCGGGCAAGATCGTCCGCGTCGTAGACAAAGGTCAGGTCTTGATCGAGGTGGTGAACCCGGAAGAGTTCTTCATCGAGAGCCACGCCAAGCATCTTTCCGACGAATACTTCTGCGGTCAGCGCACACGCAAGACCATCGACTGGATCGTCACCAACTACCCCAAAATGAAGGGTCGCGAAGACGATCTTGCGGCTGGTGTAGCTGACGATCAGTGGTCCTCGCCGGAGGTCATCGCTCGCTTTTCCTCGACGTCCGAGTCGATCCGCCTCGACGACGATCCGATCCAGGACGAGCTTCGCGAAGTCATGGTGGTCGAGGTCTATACCCGTTTGAAGAGGAAGGGTGACCTCACGGCGCGCCTCTACAAGATCATCCGCTGTGGATCGGTGACGATCGAGATCGAGCCGGTCGAGTCCAATCCTTACGTTTGTTTCACGGCACTACCTCGCCCTCACCGTTTCTACGGGGAAAACTTCGTCAATACCGTAGTTCCGATCCAGACCGCTAAGACGGCATTGCTTCGTTCGATGATCGACGCGGCGATGCTGACCTCGAACCCCCGTTATCAGGTGGTCAAGGGCGGTCTACTCAATCCGAGCGAATTGCTGGAAAACAGACTCAGCGGCATTGTCAATGTCAGAGATAAAGAGTCGGTTTTTCCGCTGCCCCAGCCCCAGATGAACCCGATGCTCATGACCCTGATGCAGGGTTTGGACGCCATGAACGAGGGGACCACCGGCATCTCGGCTCTGTCTCAGGGCCTCAACAAGGACGCGATTTCGAAGTCTTCGTCGGCGGCTCAGCTTGAACAACAGACCGGCGTTTCTCAGACACGGCAGAAAGAGATTGCGCGTTGCTTCGTCAATGGCTTCCTGATCCCGCTATTCTGCAAGATTTACGACCTCGTCGTCGCCCATGAGAAGCGCGAAAACATCGAACTCGCGACCGCCACGGGTTGGGCCAAGGTCTCCCCGATGCAGTGGAGCGCCGGGCGCACCGCGTCGGCATCCGCTCATCTTGGGTACGGCGAAAAGGACAATGAGGCCAACCGGTTGATGATGATCGGCAAAGAAATGGCCTCGAACCCTATCGCTTCGGCGTTCGCCGGTCCGGCTGGTGCCTACTCGATCCTCGCCGACATCCTGACGCTCCAGGGTCACCGCGCGGATATCAAGCGGTACCTCCCGGTCACTCCCGACATGCTGCCGCCGCCCCAGCCCTCGCCGATGGAACAGGCCGAAATGGCACTGGTCCAGGCCAAGGCACAGGCCGAAGTCCTCAACGCCCAGACGGCCGCGAAGAAGGTCGAAGAGCACGGCGAAATCGCCCGCATGAAGGTCGAGATGGCCAAGATGAGCGCGATGATGAACGCGATGATGAAGAGCCGCGACGCCGATCGCAAGGATGCCGAGTCCGCCAACCGGATCGAGGTCAGTCAGACCGAAACCGCTCTCTTGGTGGATGCCGCCGCGACCGGCACCGACCCGGCCAAGGCGATCATCTCCCCCAACTCCTGAGGACCCCGATGGCCAAGAAACTGAAGATCGGGGCGATCACCGCCCCGAAGACCACCCCCATCGCCAAGATCAAGACGCCTCGCGTCGCCAAGATCAAGACGCCGAAGGTCTGATCCATGTCCAAGTCAAATGCAGACATCGACGGTCTGAAGCCGAAGGTTCGTGACGTCGTTCGGAGGTTCCAGGAGCTTTTCCCGGATTTCGACGTCGTCAGTGGCGTGCGCTCACCTTCCTACAACGCTGGAGTCCGGGGAGCGAAAGCTTCAAGGCATATGCATGCGGACGCGTTCGATTTCAATCCTCAGTCTGGAGTCTCTGACGAGCGCAAGGCTGACGCGATCAAATGGCTCCGGAACGAGGGTGCCCAGGGGTTCGGGACCTACGACAAGACGGGTCGATCTTTCCACGCCGACTGGAGAGGGTCCGGTCCCGCCGCGTGGGGTCCGAACCGGTCGCACACGAGCCTCAACCAGACGCCTGCTTGGTTTGCCGAGGCGATGACCGATCACCGTGGTGGCGGTCGTCCTGATCAGTCCTATGCCACGATCCCGCCGGGCTCGATCCCGACCGCCAAGCCCACGGCGGCACCGCGTCCGGTCGACTATGCGACGCTCGGCTATACGTCTCTCCCGCCCCAGGTCTCTACGCCCCAGGTCTCTTCGATCCAGGCTCCCCCGGCGCGTCCTATCGGCGCGTTGCCGCTCTCCCCGACGCCTTCGCCTTCGCCTCAGGGCGTGCTCCCCGGCATGCCCCCCGGACTGGTCCAGCGTGTCGCCTCGACGATCGGCGGCATGGACCCGGCCACGACGTCCTCGACGACCCCCGCACCCCAGGCCGAAGCTCCCTCTCTGTGGCAGCGTCTGACCTCTGCCTACCAGACGGCCACCAACCCGATCGCTCCTGGCGAACAGGGGCTCATCGGCCGCCCTGGTACCCAGCGCAGCGTCCTCCCGGCGATCTTCGATTACATCCCCGGCAAGCTCGATCCTTTCCAGGATCGGCCCCCGAATGCTCCCCCGGCGCCCCTGCCTCAGACCCAGGTGCCTACCCCTCAGCCCCAGGTCCAGACACAGCCCCCGGCCGACAATCCTCTCATCGTCCGTGGCATCCGTCCCCAGGTATCCCAGGCACAGCCTCAGGTACCCCAGGCTCAGTCGTGGCCCGCACCGCCCCAGCGTCCGACCGACCTCTTCCCCCAGGCAGAGGCGGAAAATCCGCTCATCATCCGCAACATCCGGCCGACCTCTCAGATGCCAGAGATGAGCGTCCCGATGCCCCCGCGTCGTCCTCCGAACGATCAATTGTTTGCTTTGCCTGAGCGTCCGATGGGTGCCCTCCCGGCTCCCCCGACCCAGAACAGCGGACAAACGATGTGGGGCGCCAACTACCACGGCCCCAACTCGTCGCTGATCAACGTCCTCCAGGGCTCGACGCCGACCTACGAGGCCGGACTTCAGAACAACCAGAGCCTCGGAAATTGGCTTGGGAGCCTGTTTCGCTGATCTATTGTAAATAGGTCTGATGACAAACGACGAAATCGTGGCGCGCGGCCATGTCGCTGCGCGTTACCTTGGTGATGACGATCTGATGTCGTTCTTCACCGAACTTCAGGGCGACATCAAAGAAGCGCTCTTCAACTCTACAGCCGCCCAACTCGATGAACGCGAGCGGCTGTATTCTCAACATAAGGGCATCACGGATGTCCTCGCTACCATGCAACTTTACGCATCGCGTGCCGAGGCCATCATCGAGGCCCGACAGGTGACAATAGACCCTTATGACGATTGACGTCGAAGCTACCAATACTGGCGCTTCACAGGATGATAGCCCGGAAGCTATCGCAGACATGTTCCTCGCTCGCAATATGGACGCTGGCAACGGCCATCCGGAAAGCGAAGATGAGGACGACCTTGAGGCCCCCGAAGCCGAAGACGACTCCGAAGATGAGGACGCTGATGCAGATCGGTCATCCGACGATGAGGACGAAGATGAAGACGAGGGGACCGACGAGCAGGATGACGAAGTAGAGGACGAGCCGACCCCGAACAGCAAGCGGGTCATCTCGGACGACGACGTTGTCACGGTCCAGATCGACGGCCAGGACGTTGAAATCCCGGTCAAAGATTTGAAGCGACTCGCCGGTCAGGAAAAGGCTCTTACTCGCAAGTCCGAAGAAGCTTCTGAGATGAAGCGCAAGTCGGAAGAAGCCCTCGGAATTTACGAGGCATCGTTGAACCGTCAGTACAAGATGGCCCTCGATGCCTACAAAGATTACGAAGGCGTGAATTTCCTGCTCCTCGCGAAGGATGAGAACTGGTCCGCCGCCGAACTTGACAACGCGATGCGTGGTGAAGCTCAGGCCCGTGCCAACCTCGAATACTTCCACCAGGAACTTCAGACGCACGGCCAAACTGTTCAGGCTCAGCGCAACAAGTTCTTCGAGGATGCATCAAATCGCTGTCGTCAGGTCCTGACCGACCCCGTTCGCGGCATCAAGAACTGGTCCGATAGCTATCGGAACACTCTTCTCGATTTTGCGGTGCAGGATTGCGAGGTCCACCCGGACAACGCCGTTACGCTCACCGATCCAGCGTCCTTCAAAATCCTCGACCGGCTCTACAGAGCCGAACGTGGTCAGAAGGCACTGGAAACCAAGACTTCGAAGCCGAAGCTCAAGCCGACGAAGGTGATCAAGTCGTCGTCCGAGGTTTCTCACAAGGTTTCGAGCAAGTCAAACGCTGAGAGGGCGGCTATGGCCGATCTTCGTCGAAGCGGGTCGATCGAGGACGCACTGAGACTGGCAATGCTTCGTTCCGGAAACGATTAAACTCAGACCACATTCAAGCCTGCCCAAAAGGAAGAACAAGAAAAAATGGCTACGCTAATTTCCCGTGACCTCAACGGCCTCAAGGAAGGTTGGGATGAGACCATCCACCTGATTTCGAGCACGAAGGTTCCCTTCACCACCATGACCGGCGAAGAGAAGGTCCGCGTCAATAACCCCAATTGGCTCGAAGACGAGTACGCTGCCGTCGATCTCACCAATGCCCGCCCGGAAGGCGCGGACCCGACTGAGGCCAACGGCGCCGACGTGATCGTCCGCACGACCTCGCTCCAGCACATGGATGAGACCGTCAAGGTTTCGGACATCGCCGACATCGTTGAGAAGGCGGGCCGCAAGGTCGAGCTTACCCGACGCGTCTTTAAGAAGGTTGCTGAGCTTAAGCGGACCCGTGAAGCAATCATGCTCTCCGGTCAGGTCGCCGATGGCACCACCAGCACCCCCCGCATGGGCAGCTACCAGTCCCAGCTTGACGCTTCTGGTCGTATCGCCACCGGTTCGGCCACGACTGACCCCACCGAGGCCCTCATCGTTGAGACGCTTCAGACTCTCTATGAGAACGGCGCCGAGCCGTCCGTGATCATGGTCTCCCCCGACTTCTCCGTTGGTCTGACCGAGTTCTCGAAGGCCGCTGGTCGTCATCGTGAAATCCCGAACGTCGGCGCAGGTTCGAAGGCAGTCGTGAACGCGGTTGAGCTTTTCGTTTCGCCGTTCGGCGAGCAGAAGGTCGTCATCAACCGCTTCTCCCTCGCCACCGATACCTTCATCTTCGATCCGTCCGATTGGAACAAGCTTTGCATGGTTCCGTGGACCACGCAGGAGCTTGGCAAGAGCGGTCGTAACACCAAGGTCCAGGTGTACGGTACCTACGGCCTGAAGCACAAGAACTACAAGGCGTCGGCTGTGATCCGTAAGGTCACCGGCACCAACGGCAAGTTCTAAGACAGAACTTTATCGAAACTGAGAAAGGCGCCTTCGGGCGCCTTTTTTATTTGTAAATAGTGTCATGACTTTCATTCATGACATGAACCAACGGGTGGTCGATAGCGAAAATCGGCACCAGATCGACCTCGTCAATTGGCAGTACGTCCCCGACGAGTTCTACGAAGAAAACGCCCGAATGCGCGAAGCATCGAAGATGTTCCCGGTCGGTGAAATGCACATGTACGCCCGGCCGCCGGTACACACCTGGGAAGTGCTCAAGTCGAAGTTCCCCGGCCTCGGCCTCGATACTCCGGTCAAGGGGATCGAAGCCGCCAAAGAGCGGGCCAATGAGGTCATGAAGTGCCTTCGGGCGATGGGCGAAGAGCGCTGCATCACCACCGTCCACCGTTTCTGAGGTCCACCATGCCTGTCACCCTCGCCGACATCCGCGTCCGCGTCCTCGACGATCTCAAGCGCAACGACGTCTTGCGCTCTCTGGCGTCCACGGCCGACTACACTCGCCTGGATCGTTGGATCAGGGACTCTGTCCGCCGTATCCAGCGGACCCTTCGCACCCCCATCGACGAGGCGATCTCCGAGGCGACGATTCCGGAGGGCTTTACTGGCGCCGTCAACGTGCCCGGCAACTTGCTCGAACCCATCTCGATCCAGGTAGACGGGCGCGTCCTGGAGATGCGCGGTATCACCGAAGTCAAGGCTCTACAGCGCCACCAGACGGCCGGACGGGCCATGTACTGTGCCCGCGAGGCTGGCCAGTACCTGATCGCGCCGTTGCCCTCGCCGGGCTCTGTCGTGACGATCGTCTACCGGGCGGATTTCAATAACGTCGGCGCCCCGACCGACTCGCTGAAGCTATTCGAGGTCGCCGACGATCTCGTGACCCTTGGTGCGCTGATCTCCGCCGCCAGTTGGTCAATCGACGACAAGCGTCTCAACACCTGGAACACGATGTTCAACACGCTTTTCATCGAGCTTCAGGACATGTCCGACCGCGCTGAGCTTCTCAATGCTTCGATCCGACCCTCTTACAACTTTGACGCAGACTGGAGCCCGAACGGTTGACCGGATTTTTTGACGACGGTGGGACGGGCGTGACGCCCGCGCCGATCACCCCGACCGGCACCGACACCGGCTTCTTCCCGACGAGTGGCATCCCGACCCTGCTTTCCGAGGCGTTCAACGGCGTCCTCAAGACGAGCAATGCTGTGATCGGCCGTGTTCTCGTGGAGAACCCGTCTTCTTCGATCGCGGTTTCGAACCTCCCGGCCAACCAGACTGTCACGGTTTCGAACCATCCCCTGGTTCAGCGGGTCGCCCTCGACTTCCCCGAAATCCAGAAGGTCGACCTCACGTTCCCGGCGGTCCAGGCCGTGTCGGGTAACCTCGCGATCACCAATTTCCCGACGACCCAGGACGTCCGCATCGTCGCAACGACCGGTCTCCTGACCGCTCTTACCCAGGGCAGCGAGCACATCGGCCGCGTGTCGATCGACGGTCCGGTGACCGGCACGGTGACGGTGGCCAATCCTGTCACCTCGCTCTCGATCAGCAACCTCCCGCCGGTCCAGGCGGTGACGGGTACGGTCGCGATCAGCAACCTCCCGTCCTCGCCGACACAGATCAAGATCAACAACGACAGCGGCTCGCCGGTCCCGGTGACGATCGTCGGTGGTGGTGTCGGTGGGGGCACTTCCTTCGACGGGATCATCCGCAACACGGGCGCCCAGGCGATCCCCGTCTCAATCGTCTCAGGAGCCTCAGGAGCGGCTTTCGACGGTCGCCTGACGGCTGGCACGGCTCACATCGGTCAGGTCAGCCTGGACGCCCCTGTGGCCCTCGCAAACGGCACTACAGTGGGCGTTTCCGGCTCGGTGGCCGTGTCCTCGATCCCGGCGATCACCGGCACTGTGACGGTGGCCAATCCCGTCACCTCGGTGGCGATTTCGAACCTCCCCGCCACTCAGGCGGTGAGCGGGACGGTCCAGATCGGCGGTACCCCCACGATCAACGTCGCCAACTTCCCGGTGCCCCCGGCTCCCGTCGATACCCAGAAGGTGTCGATCGCGAACACGGTCAACGTCGCTGGTACGGTCTCCATCAACGATGCGGCGCCGATCCGCGTCGAGGTCACCAACGCCGTCGACACGGGTGGCTCTTCGGACGTCGTCGCGGGCAATCGCCTCTACCACGACATCCCCTACGCCACTGGTACGACAATCTGGGACACCGGTATCCAGGTGGACGTCCCGTCTCCCTGGCGCTCGATCAAGATCAGCTTCGCGCTGACCGGCCCCTCTGTCGGCGGCGGCATGGGTACCGGCCACGGCTACCTCAAGCTCGAAGGCTCTCGCAACGGGTCCGACTTTTTCTTGATCTCCGAATACTCAAACATCCCGAGTGGCGTCGGTGGTGGTACCATTTTCGAAAGCGACGCATCGGTTTATCGGTATTTCCGCGTTGTCATCGACGAAAGCAATTACACCCCGACGCGTGGTGGTGCGGTCAAGTTCGTCCTGGACGCGCGGTCGGTCGACGACCTGTCCACCAATGCTTTCGTCCAGACCCAGATCAACGTGGATGGGTCTCCGGTCGGCGTTGGTTCGGTCGGTCTCCCGATCACCGGCCTCTACGGCGAACCCAATATCCCCGTCGCCGTCCAGGGCACCGTCCCCGTCGAGGTCACCGCGCCGATCTCGATCTCTGGCACCCCGACCGTCGCCGTCCAGGGCACCGTCCCGGTCAGCCTCGCCAGCGTCCCGACCCACGCCGTCACGATCTCCGGCACGCCCACTGTCACGTCGACCCAGAGCGTCGGTGTGACCACGACGGACCGGAGCGGCACGATCGCGGCCGGTGGCACCGCACAGGCTCTGTCAGCCGCTGATGGCAACCGTCGTGGAGCGTGGGTGCAGAACCTGTCGTCTGCCGACCTCTACCTGTCCGACGTCGGCGTCGCCACGATCGGCGGATCGTCGCTCAAGATCGCGGCTGGTGCGCTCTACGAATTCCCGCATCACGGCATCCCGGTGAGCGCTCTTTCGATCATCGGTTCGACCACGGGCCAATCTTTTTCGGCTCGGGTCTGGTAATAATTCAAGGAAATCATGCCTCTTTACGGTGGAAATACATCGGGTCCGGCTTCGTCTGGTCCATCTCTCATTCGCACGACCATTCTGACATCATCTGGTACCTGGACAAAGTCGCTCGACGCAACACGCTTTACGTTTGAACTCATCGGCGGCGGTGGTGGTGGTGCGTCCGGGGCATTCGCGACGGCCGTGGGATCAACGACGTTCCCGAATGGTGGCGGCGGTGGTGCGGGCGGGACGGTGACCACCGCTGACTTTGCGGCGTCTCAGATCGCGGCGACCTGTGCCTTCGTCATCGGTGCCGGGGGCGCGGGCGCGGCTGGATCACTCGGGAACGGAACGAGCGGTTTTGTTGGGGGAACCACCTCGATCGATCTCGCCCCCATGCTGACCCTCTCCGCGATCGGCGGCTTCGGTGCCCAGGGCGGACAACCTGGGACCGGTGGCGCAGCCGCTGGAAACAGTCGCGCGCCGTCCCAGAACAATCAATGGAGCAGCGGACCCGGTGGTCTTGGCAGCAACAACGGAACAACCGGCAAAGCCCCCACAATGGCTGGCCCGATGAGCCCCGGCGGTGGAGGCGGCGGGGGCGGGACTACGACATCCGCAATCGGTGTGGGCGGTGAAGGCAGCTACGGCGCGAAGCACGCCTACCCAGCATCACTGAACGTCGTCCCGAACTCGGGTGGCGTGGGTGACGGTGGAGCCGGATCGGTCGGCTTGTCCTTCGCAGCGCCCGGCTTCGGGACAGGTGGCGGTGGCGGGGCAGGCGGCGTCGCGACGATAGGTGGCGCCGGTGGTGCGGGTGGTCTACCCGGCGGCGGTGGAGGCGGCGGAGGCGGCGCGAAGAACGGCGGCGGCGGTGCGCGAAGTGGAGCCGGTGGGTCCGGCGGACGTGGTGAAATCCGCGTCTACGAGTGGGCTTGAGCCATGGCACGATACCAAATCCTCGACGCCCGCATGCGCAAGATCAACGTGATCGAGTGGGACGGCCGCGCCGATCTCGGTACTCAGTACAAGACGTGCTCGATCACGCCCGATGACGGCATGCCGATGTGGATCATCCCGCCGCTCGTCGTGACCCGGCGCCAGATGATCCTGGCCCTCAACGCTCAGGGCAAGCTCGTCGAGGTCAACACGATCGTCGCGTCCGCATCGCTCACCGTTCAGCTTTCGTGGGGCGAAACGACGTCGTTCAAGCGCGACGATCCGATCATCATGGCTATGGCGAGCCTCAACGACTGGACCGACAACGACCTCGACGATCTGTTCCGCCTCGCCGCGACTCTCTGATCCTGGATCAATCCGCGAAAGCCTTCATCCTCGCGTAAATACGAGGATGAAGATCAACGACGCAGGACTTGACCTTATCAAGAGCTTTGAAGGCTACAAGGACAAGGCATACCTGTGTCCCGCGAATGTATGGACGATCGGTTTCGGCACCACCAAGGGCGTGAAGCGCGGGGATACTTGCACCACCCTTCAGGCCGAAGCCTTCCTCCGGCGTGACCTCGCGATCTTCGAGGCGGCGGTCGACAAGGCGGTCAAGGTCGACATGACCCCGAACCAGTTCAGCGCCCTCGTCTCGCTCTGCTACAACATCGGCGGCGGTGCCTTCGCGGCCTCGACCCTGGTCCGCAAGCTCAACGCTGGCGACGTCAAAGGTGCTCAGGCGGCCTTCGCCTCGTGGAACCGTGGCGGTGGGCGTGTTCTCCCCGGACTGGTGCGTCGTCGCGCGGCCGAAGCAAAGCTCTTCGGCACGCCGTGAAGACGGCGTTCCGCTTTCTTCGGCGCTACCTGAAGCCTTGCGTGCTTTTGCTCTGGATCATCTACATGACCTATGCGGTCGTGTCGGGCAAGATCGAGGCAGCGACAGTCTTCGAAAAGCTTACCTCGTCTGAGATCGTGACGCTGATCATCGGCGTTTGGTAAGACTCAAAAAAGTTCCATTCTTTTGTAAATAAAACGTCGATCGATTGTCGTTCGGCCGCTGTTGAGGCACGAAATGAACACGCTCGACCCGAACATCTTGATCGACATCAGCACGAAGATCGCCGGGATCGACGAGCGCACCAAGTCGCTTCAGGCCGCCGACATCTCGGCTCAGACCAATGCGGACCATCGCCACCGCAATGTCATGCAGGCGATGGAGACTTTCGTCCCGCGCCGTGAAATGGAACACATGCTTTCGCGCGTCACAGAGCACTGTGACACCAATCGAAACATTCTGTCTTCGCGCGTCGAGGTCGTCGAAAAGGCCATTGAGACGATCAAGGACAATGGCGTGTGGATCAAGCGCACCGTCATCGGCGCTGGTATCACTGCCCTGATCGCTCTTGGTGCCTACCTCTGGAAGATCGTCTTCGTCCTGAAGCTAGTTTCTTAAGCTCTACTTCGACCTCGTCTTCGAAGACGACGCGAACCCACTTCCCCCAATACGTCCAGACGTCTTCGGTCGCGCCCTTTCTGGGCAAGGTCCACACCGGCCTGACCGGTCGATCCTGGCACGTCAACGCCGTCTCTTGCGAGCCGGTGACGTACCTCTTGGCCAGCGCCTTGATCTCGTCGTCCGTGGCGTCTGGAGCGGCCTGTAGACCGGACAGCCGGTAGTACGCCCTCGTCGCATCCCAGGTCGGTCCGATCCCGGTGGGCTCGCTTGAGACGATCACCGCCTCTTCTGGGGTCCGCTCCGGATCATGGTCCAGGAAGCCGTAGTCCGGCATCAGGTACGGCCCCGCCATCCCGATGAACCATTTCCGGGAAGATGAGGCCGCGACCGCGTTGATGATGCTCTTGGCCCCATACTCGATGAGGTCCTCTACTTCAGACCGCGACGGCTGATGCCAGAGCGTGATCGCGCCGTGGCCGCCCTTGATCCACTCGACCCAGCCATCGCTGCCGTAGGGGATTTGCGCCTCGATCGTCCCGCCGTAGTGATCGGCGAGGATCGTCAGCAAGTCTTTGATCGCTGTCCTGGTGAGCCATGTCCCCGCGCTGAAGTTGAGATGCCTCCAGACGCGTCCGATAGACTCGTCGTCGTCACACGGGTAGACGTCGAGGTCCGCGAAGATGCGACGCTCGGACATGTAATCGACCAAAAACGACTCCAGATCGTCGGGGATCATTCGAAGACACTTCGAACCGTCGTCTTTCGGACCTACCTTGCCGTGTCGACTCCGGTGCTTGTAAATCCGGAAAGCGCACGGCTTCGTCGGTCCGAAAAGCCCGCCCTCGACGGGCTCGACGCCGACCGTCGCACCACGCTTGAGCAGAGCGATGACGTCGACGACGTCCTGGAGCGTCTGGACGCGGCGGAAAGCAAAGATCACGTGTCGCTCTTCGTGATCTTGGGGCGGCTCTTCTTCGCGACGGGGGCAAGGGGAACCTCGCGAGCGGCCTGGGGAACCTCCGGCTCCAAGTTGATCTCGATGATCCCGAGGCCGTAGCGCTCCATGCTCTCGATGAACTCGCCGATGCCGGTCTGGGTGAAGTGGGTGCGGGTGGCGATGTCGAGCAACTCGACGGCGACAGTGTAGAGCGGGTGCTTCTGGGTCATGAGTTTCCTTCCTTCAAGGTTTTGATGTAGGCGGCCATCAGGGTCGAATGACCGGAGTGGACGAAGTAGAGCTTGCCGGTCATCTGAGAGGTCCCAGGAACCATCTCGATGACGTAGTCGAAGTATCGCTCCGGCTCCGATTGGGTGATGGCCCATTCGTTGATCTGGGCTCGATGCGCCCAGAACCATTCCGGGTCGACTGTGAGCTTGTAACGAGGGATTTGACGGTTTTCTTTCTTGACGCTCAATCGAGCCACTCCTGGGGGATGGTTTTGAATGCGACTTCGAAGCCATGCTTACGAAGCCACTCTTCCTGGGTCGTCTTGGATGTCTTGTAGATGCGAATGCCTGGACGCTGGAGAACGAACTTCAGCCCGATGTCCGGGTTGCTATCGCGGAAATGGATGTACTTGCCGCGTTCATCGCTGTCCCGGAAGCGGCCCTTCATCTCGATCGCGAGCTTGCGATCGGGCCAGTAGAGGTCGGGCGTGTACATGCTTGTCCGCTCTGGGACCGTGTACGGGAGCCGGATCGCCTCATAGTGATCCTCCCAATTAAAGGACGGATCCC
>NZ_LMRC01000018.1:0-38550 GCF_001425565.1 Methylobacterium sp. Leaf466
CCCTTCCGGCCGTACCGGAGAGCAGTCTGCGAGAACGAGGTTAGGGGGTCAGAATTGGACGCCGATCCCCCACCTCACGGGGTCAAAGTTGCACGCCGAAACACAGATGACGATCGCATCGCCCTCGACCACCATGTCCGCAATCGCGCCGTTCACTAGGACGCCGTTGAAAGGCATCGCCCTAGGATTCGCCAGGATGGCGTCGCAGCAGTAAGCGACGCTGTGCAGAGCCCTGCTAAAGCGCAGCATCTCACGCGCGTCGAGCTGCATCGCGAGCGAGTCGGCAACGAACCGGCCGGAGGTCGCGAAGAACTCGTGGGGGAGGACGCGTCTGATGGAAACTGACATCAGGCCACCTTTGCCGCTCGAGCGAGAAAGGCATCAGCGTCGAGGCGACGGATAACGGTCCGGCCGCCAATGCGTGCCCGGGCAAGAGCGCCGCTCTTGAGCAGCCGCCAGACTGAGGCTCGAGAAATCCGAAAGTAGGTTGCGACTTCATCGACGGTGAAGGCAGCAGTTTCGCACTTCGCGGTCGCGATCTGTGCCTGTTCCTTGTTCGACATCGTGGAAGCCTCTGAGACCGTTGGAGGCTTTAAGATGCGACGAGGCAGGCCGGAATTACCCCGGCAAAAAACTGCGACTTAATCTGCGGATCGGATGACGCTTTCACCTGTTTCGTCAGCGGCGATGAACCAAAGCTTCGCGGTAAGGCCGAACTCTCGCGCGGTGCGATACGCCTGGCAAACGGCAGCAGCGGTCAGGAGCTTTTTCCCTTTTCCGAGCACCTCGCCCTGGCCGTGTCCAGTGTGCGTCCGAGCTCGAAGTTCGGGGTTGGCTAGGTACTTCGGAGCTTGCGCGAAAGCCTCAGCCTCGGTTCGGCCAGCGTCAAGCAGGGCTTCAACCACGCTCATGATGAGGCGGGCTCGCGGAGTATCTGCAGGCCTATGAGGAGGGATCACAGCCTCGCGGGTCAGCCCGAGCATAGCGAGGATCATTCTGCCGGCTGGTGCGTCGCGAGCGACGCTCCGTTGGATCCAAGCAGGCTTCTCACCGAACCGCACTGCAGCTGCGTCAAGAAAGTCCTTCGCATCGCGACCGGGCTGGACGCGCCTGCCGTCTGGCCAGAAGGCTTTGAGGGGACTGTCCGGAGCGGATTTCATAGCTGCCACTCGACAACGATATCAGCAACGAAAGCCGCCGCACCAATCCAAATCGAAGCTAAGTGCTTAATGTATATGGCGCGCCCTACGGGAATCGAACCCGTGTTTTCGCCGTGAAAGGGCGACGTCCTGGACCGCTAGACGAAGGGCGCTTTGGTCGGGCGAGGGTTCTATAGGGGGGTTCGTCGCGCTGTGCAACGCTCCTCGTCGGTTGTTGTGCGGCGACGGGGGCGCGGACCGGGACGTTGCCGAACGACGAGGCGCATTGGCGCCGCTCGCGGGCCGGGGTGGCTTGACGAACGAGGTGCGGGCCGGTTTGTCGCGGGTTTGGATCGGACCGCCCTCATGACCAGCCACAGCGACGACCCGCCGACACACAAGCCCCGGCCGACCGGCGGGGATCGCAAGGAGCGTGGTCGCCGGTTCGGCTCCGGCGCGGTGCGGGATCGCTTCCGACCGACCGGGCCGAGCGGCGACCGGGTCGTCCTCTACGGCTGGCACCCGGTGTTCCAGGCGCTCGCCAACGACGGGCGGCGGCTGCATCGGCTGCTCGCCACCGAGAACGGGGCGGCCCGCCTGACGGCCGAACTCGGGACCCTGCGGATCGAGCCGGAACTCGTCCGGCCCAGCGCCATCAACGCCCTGCTCGGGCCCGATGCCGTGCACCAAGGGCTCTACCTCGAAGCCGATCCGCTACCCGGGCCTGACCTCGACGACCTGCCCGACGATGCCCTCCTGCTCGCCCTCGACCAGATCACCGATCCCCACAACGTCGGCGCCATCGTCCGCACCGCCGCCGCCTTCGGCGTCGCCGCCATCGTCACCACCGCCCGGCATTCGCCCAACGCCACCGGCGTACTGGCCAAATCGGCCTCTGGCGGCCTCGAGCACGTGCCGCTGGTGGTGGTGCGCAACCTCGCCGAGGCGCTGATCGACCTGGGGAAGCGCGGGTTCACCCGCATCGGCCTCGATTCCGATGCGCAGACGACGCTCGACGCCGTCGGCCCGCGCCGCCCTGCGGTGATCGTGCTCGGAGCCGAGGGCAAGGGCCTGCGCCAGCGCACCCGGGATTGCTGCGACGTGCTCGCCCGCATTCCCTTCTCGGGGGAGATCCGCAGCCTGAACGTCTCCAACGCCGCGGCGATCACCCTCTATGCCCTGAGCGTCCGCCCCGCGGAGTGATACCGTTTCCGCTTGATTCAAGCGGAAACGGTATCACCGAGCCCGCGCGGCGCCTGAGCGAAGCCCATTTCCGCATCACGAAGTGATCACCCGGAAATGGTACGATCCGGTTCCTGCCTGGTCCCGAGCGGGCTCGTCAGCGCCAGAACGGCGTCACGTCGATGAGCGCCTCGTGCGCCTCGGCGGCCGCCTCGAGCAGGGCGCCGGCGCCGGCGTCCCCGTCGGCGGCGGTCAGCCCGGCCGCGAACAGGGCCTCGCCGTCCGCCTGCGTCACGAGGAGGCCCGAGACGATGCCGTGGGCGGTGGCGAGGTCGTTGAGGGCGCCGAGGTGGTCCTGCAGGTCCGAGAGCGCGGCGACGAAGGCCTTGTGGCGCTTGGCCGTCTTCTTGCCCGCGTAGAGCGACCCGAAGAACTCGGCGCCGTAGCGCAGCTTCTTCGCCTCGATCCGCACCCGGTGGCGCGCGTCGGCGTCGAGCCTGTCGAGGTGGCGCCCGCCTTTCTTGATCCGGCGGCGCGCCCGCTCCAGGATCGCGGCGGCGACGTCGCGCGCCGGCGGGGCGCTGGCCCCCTGTGCCCGCCACGGGCCGGTTTCGATCCAGGCAGCCAGATCGAGGACGAGGCCGCGCCACTCGGCCGCCTCGAGGATGGAGAGCACCACGTCGTAGGCGCGCAGCCTCTCGCCCTCCAGGGTCTCGCGCAGGGCGGTCAGGCTGGCCTCGTCCGGCCTGCGGGCGATCTCGGCGGGCAGCGTCTCGCTCAGGAAGACGTCGATGTTGCGCGCCTGACCGAACGGCTCGGAGACCCGCTTGATCTCGGCGCGCAGGTGCTGCGCCGTGGCGTCGCCGGCCAGCATCGCCTTGAACAGGGTGAAGGCCGAGCGCAGGCGGCGCAGGGCGACCCGCATCTGGTGCAGGGCCTCCGGATCGCGGCCGTGCAGGAAGACGTCTTCGTTGCGGCGCAGGTGGCGCAGGCACGCCTGGGCGATCGCCAGGAAGGCGTCGCCGGCCGTGGCCGTCTCCTCCAGGCGGACCGCCCTGGCCTTGCTCGGCCGGCGCAGCGTCCCGTCGAGGAGAGCGAAGGCCCGTTCGCTCTTGCTCAGGGCGCCGAGCCGCAGCGGCACCGTCTCGGCGAGCGCCTGGGCGAGGCCGAACAGGTCGGCGGCCCGGCCCTCCACGAGTTCGAGCTCGACCTCGCACAGCGGCACGTCGCCGTCCGGCGTCTCGACCCGGCCCTGGTCCAGGGTCACCGAGATCCGCGACTCGCCGTAGCGGACGGGACGGGTCGTGCGCTCCACCACCGTGGCGAACACCGCGTGGAGACCTGCGCCTTTCGCATCTGCCAGGATCGCGGCTGCGGGCGTCGCCGCGAGGGCGGCGAGGTCGGGCTCGGGGCCCTCGACGGGCCATTCCCACTCGGGCCTATCGAACAGGCCGGCGCCGGCGGCGGCGGCCTTCACGGTCTGGACGTGTCCGGTCGGCGTCCTGCGCACGCGCAGAGTGAGGCCGGCGGCGGCGAGGTCCCGGTCGGCCGTGTCGAAATACGTCGCGCTCAGGACCGCCGTGTCCTGCGCCTCGCCGGTCCGCAGCAGTGGGTGTTCGGCCAGGGCGGCCATGTCGTGCAGGCCGGCTTCCAGCTTCAGCTCGATCTCGCGTGGGCCACTCATGGCGTCGAATCGCTCCTTGATGCCGCGTCTCCGGCGGTGTCCGCCGGGGCTGCGGCGCTCCGCCGTCGCCCGGTCGGATTTGTCGCGGACAGCCTACCATGGCTTGTCACCGCATGTGAGACGCCTGCGGTGGGACGCTCCCCCCGCCTCCGCGGCCTTTGACAAGCCGGCCGAATGCCGTAGCTCCTCGCGGACCCCGCCGGGACGAGGCCGGGCGGAGGTCGTTGGGACATCGTGATGACGCAGGACCGGCCGAGGGCCGATCGCCTTCTGGTGGAGCGGGGGCATTTCGAGAGCCGGGCGCGGGCGCAGGCCGCCATCGCCGCCGGCCTCGTGCGGGCCGACGACCGCCCGGTGCTGCGCGCCGCCGACCGTCTCGACCCGCACGCCAGGATCGAGGCGGAGCAGCCCCACCCCTTCGTCTCGCGCGGGGGGCTCAAGCTGACCGCGGCCCTCGATGCCTTCGGGATCGACCCCGCCGGTCGCCACTGCCTCGACGTCGGCGCCTCCACCGGCGGTTTCACGGACGCCCTGCTCGCCAGGGGAGCGGCGCACGTTCATGCGGTCGACGTCGGGCGCGACCAGCTCCACGCTTCCCTGCGCGCCGATTCGCGGGTGACCAGCCTGGAGGGTACCGACGCCCGCACCCTCGACGCCGCGTCGTTCGCGCGGGCGCCGGATTTGGTGGCCGTCGACGTGAGCTTCATCTCCCTGCGCCTGGTCCTGCCGGCCCTGGTGCCCCTGCTGGCGCCGCGCGCGGTCCTGGCCGCGCTGATCAAGCCGCAGTTCGAGGCCGGTCGCGATCGGGTCGGGCGCGGCGGCATCGTGCGCGACGGAGCCGTCCACGACGAGGTCTGCGCCGGGATCGAGGCTCTGCTGGTCGAACTCGGCTTCGACGTCCTGGGCCGCGTGCCCTCGCCGGTGACGGGGGGAGACGGCAACCGCGAATTTCTGGTGGGCGCCCGCCTCGCCCCTCGAGCGGGGCGGCCGGCATGAGACACCCTGTGTCGACTCCGCATGTTTCAGGCGAGAACCCGCTGCCGGAAACCGGCGTGACCGACATCGTGACCATCGACCGGCTCGGGGCCCGCGGCGACGGGATCGCCGCCGACGGGCTCCCGGTCGCCTATGCCCTTCCCGGCGAGCGGGTCACCGTCACCCGCGCGGGCGGACGCGGCCATCTCGTCTCGGTGGAGACCCCCTCCCCCGACCGGGTCGCACCCTTCTGCCCTTATTACGGCACCTGCGGCGGCTGCGTCGTGCAGCACCTGGCGACCGAGCCCGCCGCCGCCTGGAAGCGCGGTCTCGTCGAAAGGGCCCTGGATCAGGCCGGGCTCGCGGTCGCGGCCGAGCCGGTCCGCATCGCCCACGGAGAAGGCCGCCGCCGCCTTACCCTCCACGTCCGGGCGATCGACAGCGCCGCCCGGGCCGGCCTGATGGCGGCGCGCAGCCACGACCTCGTGTCCATCGACCATTGCCCGATCACCGTCCCGGCCCTGCACCGGGCACCCGCCGTGGCCCTGGCGCTCAGCGCTCCCCTCGGCCACGGCCGCAAGCCCCTCGACGTCGCGGTGACGGCCACCGGCGGTGGGCTCGATGTCGACCTGCGCGGGCATGGGCCGGTGAGCGAGGGCGTGCGCGCCGCCCTGGTGCGTCTGGCCGCCGACCTCGACCTCGCGCGCCTGTCGCTGCACGGCGAGGTGGTGGTGGAGCGCCGGGCGCCGTTCCTGCACGGGGAGGCAGACGCCTGGGTGCCGCCACCGGGCGGCTTTCTGCAGGCGACCGAGGCCGGCGAGACCCTGCTCGGCGACCTCGTCCTCGCCGCCCTCGACAAGAAGACCAAACGGGTGGCCGACCTGTTCTCCGGCTCCGGGCCCTTCAGCCTCGTCCTGGCGCGGCGCTGCGAGGTCCATGCGGTGGAGGGGGAGGCCGCGGCCCTCGCGAGCCTCGAGCGGGCCTATCGGGCCACGCCGGGCCTACGCCGAATCACCACCGAGCGGCGCGATCTGTTCCGCCGGCCGCTGCTGCCGATCGAGCTCGACGCCTACGACGCCGTGGTGTTCGATCCGCCCAGGGCCGGGGCGCAGGCGCAGGCCGCCCGGCTGGCCGAATCGGCCGTCCCCCTGGTGATCGGCGTCGCCTGCGATGCCGGTACCTTCGCGCGGGACGCCGCCACCCTGGTCGCGGGCGGCTACCGGCTGGAGCGGGTCACGCCCGTGGACCAGTTCGCGTCCTCCGCTCACGTCGAGCTCCTCGGCGTGTTCCGGCGGGCGCCCAAGCGGCGTGGATCTCCCCTGCGCAGCCTGCGCGGTTGATCCCGACCCTCGGTCAGGGACGGCGATTCGCCATGAAAAAAGCCCGCCGCGGCCTGGGCCGGGGCGGGCTCGATCGTTCCGGTGCCGCGAGATCAGGCGGCGGCGCGGGCCTTGACGGTGGCGTTGTCGTTGAGGGCGACGAACATGCCGGCCGAGGCGGTGTCGGTGGTGGAGGCGACCGCGTCGTCGCGATCCAGGAGGATCGTCATGGCGGGACCGATGGCGGCGGCGGCGAGGCCGAGGATGAAGAGAGCGATCATTGGGGTGGCTCCTGAAGAACGTCGATGACCGTCATATCGCACCGCACCACGGCATTTGGTATGCCACATCCCAGAATGCTGGCATGCAATTCATGCATGGATGAGCCTGTCGAGGCCTGTCGGCAGGGTCCTACCGCGGGCGACGTTCCGGCTTTGGCCCGAATTACTGATTTATAGTGCCAGTTTTGTTGCTGGCCGGCCAATGCCCTGGCCGAGGCGTGAGAGGCCGCCCGGTGTCGATCCGAGTGCGCCGCATCATGGGTCTGACCGTCGATTCACGGGAATCCCGCGCCTGTCGGCTGTGCATGCAGCCCATCTCGTCTCGACAGCGCCGAAACATTCGATATGCAAGCGTAATGAACCGTTTAAGACGATCCTGAGGATCGGGTCCGATAGCGGGTTCGTCCCGGTCGGGACGGCGGCGAGGGAGGTGCCTTCGCCGCTTTCCGGCGGGAGATTGGTGGGGTGGTGGGGATGCGACTGCGGCTCGATACGAATGGCGGGAATGCAATAATCCGGCCATTTTTCGAAAAGCCGCAGAATTATTTTGCTTGCTCCGCCATCTGATATACCAAATACTACATACCAGTTCGTCGAAGGATCCCGGTCCGAGGTCCTCGGCGGCGGAGGAACGCATCGCATCGGCGCTTATGCCACGCTCCACGCTTCATCCGGGCGTCGGTGCATGAACCACAGGGGGAAATGCCATGGCCTTGTCTAGCGCTGCGCCCGTCGCGGCAAAAACGTCGAGCAATCGATGGCTACAGCTCATTCTCGGCGTCGCCTGCATGGTGGCCGCGGCCAACATCCAGTACGCCTGGACGCTGTTCGTACCCGAGATCCAGAAGACCTTCGGCTGGGATCGCGCCGCGATCCAGGTCGCGTTCACGATCTTCGTCATCGTGCAGACCTGGCTGACGCCAATCGAGGGCTACTTCATCGACAAGTACGGCCCGAGCCGGGTTGTGATGTTCGGCGGCCTCATGACGGGCCTCGCCTGGGTCATCAACTCCTACGCCACCACGCTTTCGGGCTTCTATTTCGGCTCGGTGGTCGGCGGCATCGGCGTCGGCTGCGTCTACGCCACCTGCATCAACAACGCCCTGAAGTGGTTCCCGGACAAGCGCGGTCTGGCCGTCGGCCTCACCGCGGGCGGCTACGGCGCCGGTTCGGCCCTCACCATCATCCCGATCGCCAACATGATCTCGCAGGGCAGCTACGCCCAGGCGTTCTTCGTCTTCGGCCTGATCCAGGGCGCGATCATCATCCTGGCCTCGATCGGCCTTCGCGGCCCGGGCAAGGGCGAGGTCGTCTACTCGAGCAAGGTGCTCCAGTCCCGTCGCGACTACACCCTCGGCGAGGCCCTGCGCACGCCGGTGTTCTACGTCATGCTCCTGATGTTCACCTGCACCGTCACCGGCGGCCTGATGGCCGTGGCCCAGCTCGGCGTCATCGCGCAGGACCTCGGCGTGAAGGAGTTCAAGGTCGACCTGTACTTCTTCGCCATGGCCGCCCTGCCCTTCGCGCTGATGCTCGACCGTATCCTGAACGGCATCTCCCGCCCCCTGTTCGGCTTCATCTCCGACCGGATCGGCCGCGAGAAGACGATGTTCATCGCCTTCACGATGGAAGGCATCGGCATCGTCGCCCTGGGCTACTTCGGCAGCAACCCGTGGGCGTTCATCATCCTCTCGGGCATCGTGTTCCTGGCCTGGGGTGAAGTGTACTCCCTGTTCAGCGCAACGGCGGCCGACACGTTCGGTTCGGCCCACATCGGCAAGATCTACGGCGTCCTCTACTGCGCCAAGGGTGTCGCCGCCCTGTTCGTGCCGCTGGGCAACATCCTGATGCAGGCCACCGGTACCTGGGCCACGGTGCTCTACACCGTCGCCGCGATGGATCTCCTGGCCGCCTTCCTGGCCATTGCGGTCCTGAGGCCGATGCTCAAGCGCCATCACGCCGCCAACGGCTCCGTGATGCCCGCCGCGAACCTCGCCCACGCCTGAAGACCGTCTCACGCCGAACACCCGGCCCGCCCCCGCCTCGCGCGGGAGGCGGGCCGATCCGTTTTCTGCTTCCCGATGTGCCTGACGCTGCGTCGTCCGCCGGCTCGATCGTGGCGCTGTCGGATGGCCCCGCGCTCGCGATGGGCGGGGCGCTGGACGATCCTTCGCCCGTGGCGCGACTCCTGCACCGTGTGCCGGAACCTCCGGTACGGCCGCCGATTGTCACCGGCTGGCAGACCCGGCAGGACGCACACCCTTCGCCGGATGCCACCACCCCGATGATGATCGCCGCCGCCCTTGCGTTGCAGAGCCTTCCCTTCGCCGCCCTCGTCCTGGCCTCCGACCCGGGCAACCGCGACGTCTTCGTGGTGGCCTACACCGCGGCCCTGGGGCTGGTTCTCTCGCTGATCGTCCTGTGGGACGGCGCCGCCACGACCCCGATTTTGCCCATGCTCGAGATCCCGCCTCCCCGTTAGGGAGCGGGACCGGGGCTTTGCGCGGCTTGGCCGACGGGGCCGGTGCGATCGCCCGTGAGGCGGCCTACCCCTGAAGGTCTCCCCAGGACGGCTTCCACAGCCCCTGGGGGTCGATCACCACCATCTCCATCGCCCCCTCGTTGGCGATGTGCACCGCGATCCCGAAGGCCTCGGCGATGGGCAGGAGGCCGGTGGTGCTGAACTGGCGGCCGTTGGCGAGCTTCACCTCGGCGGCGACGGCACCGTCCTTCCTCGCGAGGCAGAGCGTGACGGCCGCAGCCGCGGGGGCGTGAACGCGCCGGAAGGTGTTCGCCATGTCGGATGAGTCCTCGGCCCTCGCCACAAACGAAAAGGGCGGCCTGAGGGCCGCCCTTTCCCGATTCGATGTAAGGTGGTCGCTCAGCGCTTCGAGAACTGGAAGCTGCGGCGGGCCTTCTTGCGGCCGTACTTCTTGCGCTCGACCACGCGGCTGTCGCGGGTCAGGAAGCCCTCGCGCTTGAGCGGGCCGCGCAGTTCGGGCTCGAAGTAGGTCAGGGCCTTGGAAAGTCCGTGGCGCACCGCGCCGGCCTGGCCGGAGAGGCCGCCGCCATGGACGCTGACCATGATGTCGTACTGGTCGACGCGGTTGGCGATCTGGAGCGGCTGGCGCAGGATCATGCGCAGCACGGGCCGGGCGAAATAGACCTCGATGGTGCGGCCGTTGACCACGACCTGGCCGGTGCCGGGCTTGATCCAGACGCGGGCGACCGCGTCCTTGCGCTTGCCGGTGGCATAGGCGCGGCCCTGGGCATCGAGCTTCTGGACGTGGACGGGCGCCGCGTTCTCGGGCGACTCGACGTTCGACCGGTTGAGGTCGGCGAGGGACTGGAGGGTCGCCATGATCAAGCGCTCACGTTCTTGCGGTTGAGGGCGCCGACGTCGAGCGCCTGCGGCTGCTGGGCGGTATGGGGATGCTCGGTGCCCTTGTAGACACGCAGGTTGCCCATGATCTGGCGGAACAGCGGGCCGCGCGGCAGCATGCGCTCGACGGCCTTCTCGACCACCCGCTCGGGGAAGCGGCCGTCCAGGATGTACTTGGCCGTGCGCTCCTTGATGCCGCCCGGGTAACCGGTGTGGTGGTAGTACACCTTCTGCTCGCGCTTGCGGCCGGTGAACTGCACCTTCTCGGCGTTGATGACGATGACGTTGTCGCCGCAGTCGACGTGAGGAGTGTAGGCGGGCTTGTGCTTCCCGCGCAGGCGCATCGCGACGATGGTGGCGAGCCGGCCGACGACCAGGCCCTCCGCATCGACGATGATCCACTTCTTGTCGACGTCGGCGGGTTTCAGCGAAGTGGTCTTCATCGCGCTGCTCATCCCGTGGCGTTCCGTGTGATCCGTTAGAAAACGATGCGCCGCCGCGTGCGAGACGCGGCGGCGTTGGAGCGTTCTCTAGGCAGGTTCGCCGGCCGCGTCAAGCCTTTCCGGCGCACGTAACAGGCGAAAACCGCAAGCGATAGAGAGACTTCCGCCTTGCGGTATCATGATACCGCGTGAGCCTTGCGCTCAGCGCCGCTTGTTGCCGCGCGGGCCGGTCACCACCGGCGTGTTGTGGCGGTTCTCGGTCAGGAGCTTGCGCCACCGGTTCAGCCGTTCCGGATCGAGGGTGCCCGCGGCCACCGCGGCCTGCACGGCGCAGCCCGGTTCGTGGGCATGGGTACAGTCGCGGAACCGGCAGGCGGGCGCGAGTTCGGTGATCTCGGAGAACAGGGTCTCGATCCCGCCCGCCGCGTCGCCGACGTGGAGGGTGCGCATGCCCGGCGTGTCGATGACGAAGCCGCCCCCGGCCATGGCGTGCAGCGAGCGCGCCGTGGTGGTGTGGCGGCCCTTGGCGTCGTGCTCGCGGATGCCGCCGGTCTGCTGCGGCAGGGCCTGGCCCGGCCCGGCCAGGGTGTTGACCAGGGTCGACTTGCCGACCCCGGAGGAACCGACTACCGCCACGGTGCGGCCGGGGCCGCACCATTGCGCCAGCGCCTCGGCCGCCGCCGGCTCGCGCGGGTTGAGGACCACCACCGCGAGCCCGCTCTGCAGGGCCGCGGCCTCGGTTTGGTAGCGCGCGACCGCGTCGGTGGTGTCGGCCTTGGTCAGGACGATCACCGGGTCGATGTCGCCCTCGTTGGCCATGGCGAGGTAGCGTTCGAGGCGGGCCGGGTTGAAGTCGGCGTTGCAGGAGGTGACGACGAACAGCGTGTCGACGTTGGCGGCGGCGAGTTGCGCCACCCGGCTGCCCTCGGTGCGCCGCTCCAGTACGGACTTGCGGTCGAGGCGCCGGCGCAGGGTTGTGGTCGCGGGATCGACGAGCACGAAGTCCCCCACGGCGAAGTCGCCGGTGGTCGCGTGCACCGCCAGGACCGGCGCGACCGGGCCGGCCTCGCCCAGCGCGGTGAGGCGCGCGCGGTGGACGCTGGCGATCCGCACCGGCACGAGGCCGGCTTCCTCCGGCAGGACCTGGTCCGCGAAGAAGGCGGACCAGCCGAGGTCGAACAGGGAGGGGGCGTCGGGATGATCTGTCACGGTGGATGCCCCATCGCACGCCGGGCCCGGGAGGGACAGGGGCGGCGCCCCGCGCGAGGCGCGAGAGCAGCCGAACCTAAGCAGGTTTCGCAAAAGTGGTCACCGGTTTTGCGTCGAAAACCTGCGACATACCAAGGACCTAAGCATGGTGAAGCGTTGGCCTGCCAACGCGAACCTGCTTAGCGGATCGGCGTCACGCTGCCGGCCTTGTCCGGCGGGATCGAATAGGTGCCGGTGGCGTGGCAGACGAGGTCTTCGGACGACGCCTCGGTGATCAGCACCTCCCCCACCGCCAGCCGGCGCCCGAGCTTGAACAGGCGCGCATCCGCCACCAGTCCCTTGGTGCCGGGCTTGCGCAGGAAGTTGAAGCTGAGGTTGGTGGTCACGGCCAGACCGATCGGGCCGATGTTGGCGAGGATGGCGGCATAGAGCGCCAGATCGGCCAGCGTCATCATTGCCGGGCCCGAAACGGTGCCGCCCGGGCGCAGGAAGCGGTCGTGGTGGTCCATCCGCATTGTGGCGCTCAAGGGGCCCACCGCCTCGAGGTGGTAGGAGCGCCCGCCGTGGTGCATCTGCGGGAATTCCCGCTCCAGGAAGGCGACCGTCTCGACAAGGCTCATGAGGGGCGGGCTCGACATCCTCGTCTTGCAGCACAGGCCGCGATGCCCGACAAGTCGATGCATCATGACCGACACCCCCCGTCCCCACCTCCATATCGCCTACCCCGACGCGCAGATCCGCGCCCTGCTCACGGGCACGCGCACCATCGCGCTGGTGGGCGCCTCGGCCAACCCCGCCCGCCCGAGCTGGATCGTGCTGAAGTACCTCCTCAGCCGCGGCTACGACGTCACCCCGGTCAACCCCGGCCTCAGCGGGCAGATGCTGCTCGGCAAGCCGGTGGTGGCGCGTTTGGCCGACCTGCCGCACCCGGTCGACATGGTGGAGATCTTCCGCAGTTCCGACGCCGCCGGCGGCCTCGTCGACGAGGCCCTGGCGTTGCCGGTACTCCCTAAGGTGATCTGGATGCAGCTCGGCGTGCGCGACGACGCGGCCGCCGCCCGCGCCGAGGCAAAGGGCGTCACCGTGGTGATGAACCGCTGCCCCAAGATCGAGTACGGCCGCCTGTCGGGCGAGATCGGATGGTCGGGCGTGAACTCGCGGATCATCAGCGCGAAGAAGCCGGTGCTGGGGGGCAAGGGGGTGCAGCGGCTGACGATCGAGCGGAGGTGACAGGATCGTCGCCAGCACATAGGCGGCCGGTCGTTCTTGGAAAGTCCGCTCTTAGGACGTCCGTTCTTGGCAAGTCATTACACGCAGCGCTTGCGCGAGTATTAACTTAAGTAAATCGAAGAACGATCTCGAAACTTGTTGCCTCCTCGCGAGGTTTTCTCCTCACACGCCCAATCGCGGCGCACCGGGGAGAGAACCACCATGAGAGCCCTCGTCTGGCACGGCGCGCAGGACATCCGTTGCGATACGGTCCCCGATCCCGAGATCGAGCAGGACCGCGACGTCATCATCAAGGTCTCCGCCTGCGCCATCTGCGGCTCGGACCTGCACCTCTACGATCACGTCATGCCCGGCATGGAGAAGGGCGACATCATGGGCCACGAGTCCATGGGCGAGGTCGTGGAGGTCGGCAAGGGCATCAACGGGGCCCTCAAGAAGGGCGACCGCATCGTGGTGCCGTTCACGATCATCTGCGGCGAGTGCGATCAGTGCAGGCGCGGCTTCTTCTCGGTCTGCGAGCGCTCGAACCGCAACAAGCAGGTCGCCGCCAAGGCGTTCGGCCACACCACGGCGGGGCTGTTCGGCTACACGCATCTCACCGGCGGCTACGCCGGCGGCCAGGCCGAGTACCTGCGGGTGCCCTATGCGGACGCCACCCACATCAAGGTGCCCGACAGCCTCACCGACGAGCAGGTGCTGTTCCTGTCCGACATCTTCCCCACCGGCTGGCAGGCGGCGGTGCAATGCGACATCCAGCCCACCGATACGGTGGCGATCTGGGGGGCGGGCCCGGTCGGCCAGATGGCGATCCGCTCGGCGATCCTGCTCGGCGCCAAGCACGTCGTCTGCATCGACAACGTGCCCGAGCGCCTCGAGATGGCGCGGGCGGGCGGCGCCTCCACCATCAACTTCTCCGACGAGAGCGTGATTGAGCGCCTCAACCAGATGACCGCCGGCAAGGGGCCGGAGAAGTGCATCGATTCGGTGGGAATGGAGGCGCACGCCACCGCCACCATCGACTCCATGGTGGACCGCGCCAAGCAGGCGGTGATGCTGGAGAGCGACCGCCCCCACGTCCTGCGCGAGATGGCCTACGTCTGCCGCGGGGCCGGCGTCCTCTCGATCCCCGGCGTCTACGGCGGCCTCGTCGACAAGTTTCCGATGGGCATGATCATGAACAAGGGCCTGACCATCCGCACCGGCCAGACCCACGTGAACCGCTGGACCGACGACCTCGTGCGCCGGATCGAGGCCGGTGAGATCGACCCCTCCTTCGTCATCACTCACCGGGTCGGGCTCGAGGACGGGCCGGAGATGTACAAGACGTTCCGCGACAAGAAGGACGGCTGCATCAAGGTGGTGATCAAGCCGTAGGGGCGCCTCGCCCGACCCCTCTCCCCGTGGGCGGGGAGAGGGGAGATGCCCCCCCCTCCCGGAGGAGAAACCCCATGCGCTACGAAGGTCCCCGTTCCCCCCGCCGCGGGCATCCCGACACCGCCACCGACGCCCTCGCGCGCGGGCTCGGCTGGTTCTCCATCGGCCTCGGGCTCGCCCAGATCCTGGCCGGCGGCGCCATCGCCCGGGCGCTGGGGATGCGCGGCCAGGAGGGGCTGGTGCGCGCCTACGGCGTGCGCGAGGTCGCCACCGGCGTCGGCATCGTCACCGCCGAGGACCCGACCCCGTGGATCTGGGGCCGCATCGCCGGGGACGCCCTCGACCTTGCCACCCTGGCCGCCGCCTACGAGGGCAACAGCCGGAAGGACAACCTCCTGATCGCCGCCGCGGCGGTGGCCGGCGTCACGGCGCTGGACGCGATCTGCGCCGACCGCCTGACCCGCTCGACGGCCGTGCCGATGCCCCACATCGGTAACTACCGGACACGCACCGGCTATCCGCGTGGCATCCGGGAATCGCGCGGTGCGGCCACCGACGTCGAGGGCAGCGAGGGCATGCTGACCCCGGCCCTCCTCAAGCCCTGGGCGGCGTGAGATCCGCGTCGATCTCGCCGCGCCCCGTCTCCTGCATCATCCACACCGCCACAAAGCTGATCGCGGCGGCGATGGCGAGATACAGCCCCACCCAGCCGATCCCGCCCCGGGCGACGAGCTGCTGGGCGAGGTAGGGGGCGGCCGAGGCCCCGAGGATGCCCGCGAGGTTGTAGCTCACCGAGGCGCCGGTGTAGCGCACCCGCGTCGGAAACAGCTCGGGCAGCAGCGCGCCCATCGGGCCGAACAGCCAGCCCATGGCGAGCAGCCCCAGGCAGAGGAAGCCGAGCACCAGGGGGCCCTCGCCGCTGCCGAGCATCGGGCCGAGCAGCACGCCGAGGCCGGCGGTGAAGGCCAGGCCCGTGAGCAGGACCGGGCGGCGGCCGTAGGCGTCGGCCGCCCAACCCGAAACCGGGATCGCCAGCGCCATGAAGACCACGGCGATGCATTCGAACAGGAGGAAGGTCGGCCGCGTGAAGCCCAGCGTCGTGGTGCCGTAGCTGAGCGCGAACACCGTCGAGAGGTAGAACACCGCGTAGCACGAGACCATCGCCAGGGTGCCCAGCACCGTGGCGCGTAGGTGGCGGGTGAAGATCAGCGCCAACGGCACCCGCTCGGGCGCGGCCCTGGCGAGGGCCGCCTGGAACACCGGCGTCTCGGTGAGCTTGAGCCGGACGTAGAGCCCGACACCGACCAGCAGGGCCGAGGCCAGGAACGGCACCCGCCAGCCCCACGACTGGAACGCCTCGGGGCTGAGCGTCAGCGCCAGCCCGAGGAAGCCGAGGTTGGCCGCGATGAAGCCGATCGGCGCGCCGAGCTGCGGGAAGATGCCGTAGAGCGCTCGCTTGCCCGGCGGGGCGTTCTCGACCGCCAGTAGGGCCGCGCCGCCCCATTCGCCGCCGAACCCCAGCCCCTGCCCGAACCGCAGGACGCACAGGAGGGCCGGCGCCCACCAGCCGATCGCCTCGTAGGAGGGCAGGCAGCCGATCAGCACGGTGGACACGCCCATGATCATCAGCGAGGCCACCAGCGTCGCCTTGCGCCCGACCCTGTCGCCGAAATGCCCGAAGAAGGCCGCGCCCAAGGGCCGCGCGACGAAGGCGATGGCGAAGGTGGCGAAGGCCGAGAGCGTCTGCACCGGCGGATCGCCGGAGGGAAAGAAGATCGGGCCGATCACCAGCGCCACCGCGGTGGCGTAGATGTAGAAGTCGTAGAACTCGATCGCGGTGCCGACGAAGCTGGCGACGAGGATGCGGGAGGTGGGCACGGGCGCGGTCATGGCGGCGGCCATAGCCGAGCGACGCCCATCGGCATAGTCGGCGCCCGGGCGCCCGGCTGCGGAGCCCGACACCACCCACGATCCCGCCCCGCAAGGGAACGGGAGGACGCTATCCCTTCAACGGGTCGTGTCCCCAGTTCATCAGGGACATCCGCCAGGGCGAGTCCTTCACCTTGGCCTCGTCCTCGGGGCCGCCCTGCTCGAGGTGCCGGTTCACGTAGCCGACGACCTTGCGCATGTGGGCGTAATCCTCGTCGTCGAGGTCGCCCTTCTTCTTGCGAAGGATGGCGACGATGCGCCGGCCTTCCGCATGCCCCTTCGATTCGGCGCCTTGCGACGCCTTCTGGCCGACGGAGCGGCTTTCATCCGTCTCCAGGAACGTTTCCAGCGCCGAGGCGGTCATGTTGACGGCCTGCCCGAACTCGGTCCACGTCGTCTCGTGATCGTCGGCCATGCGGGGTCTCCCTTGCCCATGCCGGTCAATCGGAGAGGTCGGCCGCGGTTCCGCCCGCCTTGACCGGGTCGGCGCGTCCGGCATAAAGAACTAGCGTTCGTTAACGCGAACGCGCGAGGAGGATTGCATGACCGACCGCCTGCCCGGCTTCAACACCCTGGCGATCCATGCCGGTGCCGCCCCCGACGCGACCACGGGCGCGCGGGCGACGCCGATCTACCAGACCACCTCGTTCGTGTTCGACGACGTCGACCACGCCGCCTCGCTGTTCGGGCTGCAGGCGTTCGGCAACATCTATTCGCGCATCACCAACCCGACCAACGCGGTGCTGGAAGAGCGCATCGCGGCGCTGGAGGGCGGCACCGCCGCCGTGGCGGTGGCCTCGGGCCATGCCGCCGAGTTCCTGGTGATGCACGCGCTGATGCAGCCGGGCGACGAGTTCATCGCCGCCAACAAGCTCTACGGCGGCTCGATCAACCAGTTCAACCATTCCTACAAGAACTTCGGCTGGACCGTGGTCTGGGCCGACACCGACGATCCGTCCTCGTTCGAGCGCGCCATCACGCCGCGCACCAAGGCGATCTTCTGCGAATCGATCGCCAACCCCGGCGGGGTGATCACGGACATCGCCGCGTTGTCGGCGATCGCCCGGCGGCACAACATCCCGCTCATCGTCGACAACACCATGGCGACGCCGTACCTGATCCGCCCCTTCGAGCACGGCGCCGACATCGTGGTGCATTCGGCCACCAAGTTCCTGGGGGGGCACGGCAATTCCATCGGCGGCCTCGTCGTCGACGGCGGCACCTTCCCCTGGGCCGGCGACGACCGCTATCCGATGCTCTCCCAGCCGCGGCCCGAATACTCGGGGATGGTGCTGGCCGAGACCTTCGGCAACTTCGGCTTCGCCATCGCGATCCGGGTGCTGGGCCTGCGCGACCTCGGGCCGGCGCTGTCGCCGTTCAACGCCTTCCTCATCCTGAACGGCATCGAGACCCTGCCCCTGCGCATGCAGCGCCATTGCGACAACGCGCTGGAGGTGGCGACCCACCTCCACGGCCATCCGGCCGTCGCCTGGGTCAGCTATCCGGGCCTCGAGACCGACAAGTACCATCAGCTCGCCCGGCGCTACACGCCGCTGGGGTCCGGCGCGGTGTTCACCATCGGGCTCAAGGGCGGCTACGACGCCGGCGTCAAGCTCGTGGCCAACCTGCAGCTGTTCTCGCATGTGGCCAACATCGGCGACACCCGCTCGCTCGTGATCCATCCGGCTTCCACCACCCACCGCCAGCTCAGCGATGCGCAGAAGACCGCCGCCGGCGCCGGGCCGGAGGTGGTGCGCCTGTCGGTAGGTATCGAGGACCCCGCCGACCTGATCGAGGATCTCGATGCCGCCCTGTCGGCTTAAGGTTCGGTTAACCCTGTCCCCGGCACGATCGCGGTCGTCACGGGGAGGCGGGCATGACGGTCACGACGATCGCGGGCGGGTTTCACGGCGGCGTCGCCTCGAGTGCCGTCCTCCTCGGTCTGGCGGGTCTCGCCGCCTTTTTCTGGCGCCGCTGCCATGCGCCGGAGGCCGAGCCGGTGCCCGTTCGGGCGGTCCGGCGGAACGGAACCGGCGGCTCGCCGCGTTCTTGACGGGCGTGGGCGCGGGGACTAGGCCCCGGCCAACGGTCACAGCGGGACCAGCCGAGACCTGATGACAGACGATTGCTCCGACCTTCCCGTCGTGCTCCTGGTGGAAGACGACGGCCTCCTCCTGATGGAGGCCGCCGACACCCTGTCGGATGCGGGATTCCGGGTGCTCGAAGCGTCGCATGCGGACAAGGCCCTGAAGCTGCTGCAGGACCACGACGACGTCGGCGTCCTGATGACCGACGTCGACATGCCCCAGGGCTCGATGGACGGGTTCGCGCTCGCCCGCCTGGTCGCGCGGCGCTGGCCGTCGATCCCCGTCCTGGTCGTGTCGGGCATGGGGACGCCCGGCCCTCACGACCTGCCCGATGGCGCCCGCTTCATCCCGAAGCCCTACGAGCCCGCCACCCTGGTGCGGACCCTACGGGCCTTCGTGCAGCGCGCCGCCTGACCCGTTCCTCGAAACGGAGGCCCCATGGCCACCGAGACCCGTACCCATCGCTTCGCCACGCAGTCGGTCCACGCCGGGGCCTCCCCCGATCCGTCCACCGGCGCGCGGGTGCAGCCGATCTACTTCACGAACGGCTTCGTGTTCGATTCCACGGAGCAGGCCGCCGACATCTTCGCGATGCGCAAGACCGGCTTCTCCTATTCGCGCGGTTCTAACCCCACCGTGGCCGCCCTCGAGCGTCGGGTGGCGGCCCTCGAGGGCGCCAAGGCCGCTGTGGCGGTCTCCTCCGGCCAGTCGGCCGTGCTGCTCGTGCTGATGACGCTGATGCAGAGCGGCGACGCCTACGTCGCCTCCCCGCGCCTGTTCGGCGGTTCCCTCGGCCTGATGCGCCGCCTCGACGGGCGCTACGACCTGAAGCCGCAGTTCGCCAAGGGGCTGACCCCGGCCGATTTCGAGGCGCAGATCACGCCGCAGACGAAGGCCATCGTCTGCGAGTCGATCGTCAACCCCTGCGCCACGGTGATGGACCTCGTCGGCATCAGTGAGGTCGCCCGGCGCCACAACCTGCCGCTGGTGGTCGACAACACCCTGGCCTCGCCGGCGCTGATCCGCCCCATAGAATACGGCGCCGACATCGTGGTCCATTCGACCTCGAAGTTTCTCGGCGGCTCCGGCCAGACCATCGGCGGCATCATCTGCGACGCCGGCCGGTTCGACTGGACGGCGACGGGCGGGCGCTACAACCTCATCACCGAACCCTGGTCTGACTACGACGGCCTCGTCATCACCGAGCGGTTCCCCGAGATCAGCTTCGCGGTGGCCTGCCGCCTGTTCGGCCTGCGCGACCTCGGCCCCGGCCTGTCGCCGATGAACGCGTTCCTGACGCTCACCGGCATCGAGACCCTGCCGTTGCGCATGGCACGGCATTGTTCGAACGCCCGCACCGTCGCCGCCCATCTCAAGGACCATCCGGCGGTGGAATGGGTGAGCTATCCCGCCCTCCCCGGCCAGCCGGGCGAGTCCATGGCCGCCTGCTACGTGCCGCAGGGCCCCGGATCGATCTTCACCTTCGCCCTCAAGGGCGGCGAGGCGGCGGCCAAGACCTTCATCACGTCCCTCGAGCTGATCTCGCACCTCGTGAACATCGGCGAGATCAAGTCCCTGGCGATCCATCCGGCCACCACCACGCACCGCCAGCTCGGCGATGCCGACAAGGCGGCGGCCATGGTCGGGCCGGAGACGGTGCGCCTCTCGATCGGTCTGGAGAACGTCGAGGACCTCATCGCCGACATCGACCAGGCGCTCGCCAAGCTGTCCTGAACGACTCCGGTCCGAAGGGGGTCATCCCGCCAGGCGCGGGCGCGACCCGTCGTCGTCGCCGAGGATGTCGGGGCGGTTCCTGAGGAACCACGGAACCCGGCTCGCCGACATCGGCTTGGCGTAGAGGTAGCCCTGCGCCGTGTCGCACCCGTTGGCGTCGAGGAACGCGGCCTGGGCCTCGGTCTCGACCCCTTCGGCGGTGACGCGCAGGCCGAGGCTGCGGCCGAGATGCAGGACGGCCACCACGATGGCCGCGTCGTTGGCGTCCCGTTCGAGGTCGCGCACGAAGCTGCGGTCGATCTTGATCTCGTCGACGGGGTATTGCTTGAGGTGCGTCAGCGAGGCGTAGCCGGTCCCGAAGTCGTCCAGCGCGACGCCGATGCCGGCCGAATGCAGGGTATCGAGGACGCTGGCGACGCGGTCGCCGTGGCCGCCCAGGAGCACCGTCTCCGTGACCTCGATGCCGATGCGGTCCCGGGCCAGCCCGGCGCGGTCGATCTCGCCGAGCAGGGTCCTGGCGAGGTTGTCCTGCGCGAACTGGGTCGCCGAGAGGTTCAGGAAGACGCGGCCGGGGTCGAGGCCCAGCGCCACCCATCCTGCCACGTCAGCGCAGATCCGCCGCATGAGGCACAGGCCGACCGCGTTGCCGATGTCGGGATCGTCGAACACGGTGGAGAAGTCGGCCGGAGCGAGAAGGCCGCGGCTGGGATGTTGCCAACGGGCCAGGGCCTCGAATCCGACGATCCCCCGGCCCTGCAGTCCGACCTTGGGCTGATAGAACGGGACGAGCTGCCCTTCGTCCAGGGCGGTGCGCATCTCGCCCGCGATCCTGACCCGCGTCTCGATCTGCACCCGCAGCGAGGGCGTGAACAGGACGGCCTGGTTCCGCCCGGCCGCCTTGGCGGCGTAGAGCGCCAGGTCGGCGTTGGTGAAGAGGTCGCCGCCGCCGCCGGCATGGGCGGGAAACACCGCCAGGCCGAGGCTGGCCCTGGGCGCTACGATCCGCCCGCCGATCGGCATGGCCGGGTTGAGGACGTCGAGGATGTCCTCGGCGAGCCGGTGCAGGTGCACCGTGGCCTGCCCGTCGCCGGGGATGGCTGCCAGCACGACGAACTCGTCGCCGCCGAGCCGGGCGACGAGGTCGCCGGGTCCGGCGACCCGGCCGAGCCGCCCCGCGACCTCCTTGAGCAGCGCATCGCCCGCCTCGTGGCCCAGGGTGTCGTTGACCTCCTTGAAACCGTCGAGGTCGAGCAGGATCAGGCCGACCTCGGCTCCCGTCGCATGTCCGCCCGCGATCGCCGCCTCCAGGCTGGTCTGGAACAGTGCCCGGTTCGGTAGACCGGTGAGGGCGTCGTGGTGGGCGGCGATCCGGATACGTTCCTCGGCCGCCTTGCGGCTGGTGATGTCCACGAGGCTCGAGATGGTGCAGGCCTGCCCGTCGATGTTCACGGCCGCCACCGAGAGGAGGATGTCGTGGCGCCGCCCGTCGCGTCCGGTGAGGCCGACTTCGAACCCCTGCTGTCCGGCGCTGCGGCTGATGCCGGAGGCGATGCGGCGGCGGTCGTCGCCGCTGAGGTGACGGCGGATCGTGTAGTCGCCGAAGGCGCGGGTGTCGGGCACGTCGAAGAAGGCCAGGGCGGCGTCGTTGGCGCTGACGATCCGGCCGCCGTCGGCCAGCGAGACCACGATCGGGATCGGGACGGCGCGAAACAGCGCCTCGAACAGGTGGCGGCTCTCGGCCAGTTCGGAATTCGCGTGGCGTTCGGCCTGGGTCGCCGCCCATTCGAGGCGGCGCAGCCGGTTCCAGCGGATGACGAACAGCACGAGGACGACCTCGCCCATCACCGTCGTGACGAGGAAACCCGTCGCCGCCGTCGCCTCCGGCTCGTGCCAGAGGTAGCCGGTCGCCAGTGCCGCCATGGCGACGCTGCCGCAGGCCAGCGTCCAGCGGAAACTCGTGGGCACGACGAGGAAGTAGATCGCCGGCAGGACGATGAGGACCAGCGGCGCGATCTCGGACCGCAGGGAGCACAGCACGCCGAGGCAGACGGCGGTGACGATCTCCCAGACGACGAGGCCGCGCTGGACGACGGAGAACCGCGTCGCCTGCCAGATGGCGACGAGGCACAGGACCGAGATCGCGACGATGCCCAGGCGCGCCGGCACCGCGATCCAGAAGTGGGGGTGGCCGAGGAAGCGCCAATCGATGATCAGGGCGAGCGCGTTGATCGCGGCCGAGATGCCGAGGATGAGTCGGGCGGTCCGCAGGGTCTCAGGGAGCCGGTCGGCCCGGAAGGCCGCTTCCCTGGTAGCGGATGCGAACTCGCCGCCGATCGCGCTGAAGTGAGTCGTCGCCATGCGCAGCAGGGTCGCACGCCAACCCTGCAGACGAGGTTAAGGCCGCGCGCGCGTCGCCGGCGATCTCAGCCCCCGGCGCCCTTCCGCAGGAGCGCGCGCAGGGCACCGCGGACGGTGCGCACGTCCTGCTCGGTCATCGCCATGCGGTGGAGCATGTCGCGCATGTTGCGCACCACGATCTCGCGCTTCTCGGGCGGATAGAATCCGGCCCCGTCCAGCGCGCCCTCCAGGCTCGCGAACAGCGACAGCAGCGCCTCCCGGGTCGCGGGAGGCGACAGCATCTCGCCTGCGAACGGAAGCCGCGCCAGGCCCGCGGCGCGGCGCCATTCGTAGCCGACGAGCAGCACGGCCTGGGCGAGGTTGAGGGAGGAGAAATCGGGGGCCACCGGGAAGGTGACGATGGCATCGGCCAGGGACACCTCCTCGTTGAGGAGCCCGACCCGCTCGCGGCCGAACAGGATGCCGACCCGCTGCCCGGCTCTCGCCGCGACCTCGGCCATCGCCGCATCGGGGCCGAGCACCCGCTTCATCTGGCCGCGCTCGCGCGCGGTGGTGGCGAGCACGCAATGGAGATCGGCGATGGCCTCGGGCAGCGTCGCGTAGACCCTCGCCCCGTCGAGGGCGGCGGTGGCCCCGGAGGCGGCCTCGCGCACGCCCTTCATCGGCCAGCCGTTCTTGGGGGCCACCAGGCGCAGCTCGGTCAGGCCGAAATTGGCCATGGCCCGGGCGACCATGCCGACGTTCTCGGCGAGCTGGGGGGCGACGAGGACGATCGCGGGGGGGCGCGGCGACGCCCCGCCCTCCTCTGCCGTGTCCGACATCCCCGGTGCGGGTCCGGCCTCAGATCTTCCCGTCCAGCCCCATCTGGTAATACTTGTGGACGATCTTGTCTTGGTTCTCGAGGAGCCAGTCGATGGACGGCTCGTTGGCCATCGCCTTGCGGATCGCCTCGGTCATGCCCTTGCGCTGGATCTCGAACAGCGCCTTGTGATCGACGGTCTCGGCCTCGATCACGCCGGGGCTCAGCCAGACCGAGCAGATGATGCCGAGATCGTTGGCCTTCTCCTTCGGGATGTAGCCGGCCCGCACCGCGTCGAGGACGCCGTTGGCGATGGCGAACTGCACGGTGCCCATCAGGATCGAGGTGTACTTCGAGGTCTCGACGCTGACCTTGGAGACGCACAGCGTCACCGGCCGCACCATGATGTCGGTGTTGAGGAGCGCGAAGACGCGGCTGTGGCCCACCACCTGGTCGCCCGTGAGCGTGGCCAGCGCCGTGCCCACCGGCCCGTCGAGCTCGCCGATGATCACCTCGGGTTCGGCCGCGGTGTTGGGCGGGCCGCCGGCCACCAGGGCCTCGCCGGCGCGCAGGATGATGCGCTCGCTCATGATGTCGTCCTCTCGACGGTCTTCGATGGGATCGCACATTCCCGGCGGGGCGGCCGATGTCCAGGGGGCGGCCCGGAATTTCTCGCTCCGTACGGCGCGGCGCATCTGTCACGGGCACGGGTTTCGCGTACCCGTGGCGCACGCTATGACCGCGCCACGCGGGAGCGCGGCCCACCCGGCCGCGTGAAGAGAAAGGCACTGAGGATCATGTCGAAGATCAAGGTCGCGAACCCGGTCGTCGAACTCGACGGCGACGAGATGACCCGCATCATCTGGAGCGAGATCAAGACCAAGCTGATCCACCCTTATCTCGACCTCGACCTCGATTATTACGACCTGGGCGTCGAGCATCGCGACGCCACCTCCGACAAGGTCACGGTGGATGCCGCCGAGGCGATCAAGCGCCATGGCGTGGGCGTCAAATGCGCCACCATCACCCCCGACGAGGCCCGGGTGAAGGAGTTCAAGCTCAAGGAGATGTGGAAGTCGCCCAACGGCACCATCCGCAACATCCTCGGCGGCGTCATCTTCCGCGAGCCGATCATCTGCAGGAACGTGCCCCGTCTCGTGCCGGGCTGGACCCAGCCGATCGTGGTCGGGCGCCACGCCTACGGCGACCAGTACAAGGCCACCGACTTCAAGGTGCCCGGCAAGGGCCGGCTCACCATCAAGTTCGAGGGCGACGACGGCACGGTGATCGAGAAGGAGGTGTTCAGGTTTCCCTCCCCCGGCATCGCCCAGGCGATGTACAACCTCGACGATTCGATCCGCGACTTCGCCCGCGCCTCGCTCAACTATGGCCTCAACCGCAAGTACCCGGTATATCTGTCCACCAAGAACACCATCCTCAAGGCATACGACGGGCGCTTCAAGGACCTGTTCGAGGAGGTCTACGAGGCCGAGTTCAAGTCGCGCTTCACGGCGCTCGGCATCACCTACGAGCACCGCCTCATCGACGACATGGTCGCCTCGGCGCTCAAGTGGTCGGGCGGCTACGTCTGGGCCTGCAAGAACTACGACGGCGACGTCCAGTCGGACACCGTGGCACAGGGGTTCGGATCGCTCGGCCTGATGACCTCGGTGCTGCTCACCCCGGACGGCCGGACCGTGGAGGCGGAAGCCGCCCACGGCACCGTGACGCGCCACTTCCGCGAGCACCAGAAGGGTAAGGAGACCTCGACCAACTCCATCGCCTCGATCTTCGCGTGGAGCCGTGGATTGGCGCACCGGGCCAAGCTCGACGACAACGCGGAACTGGCCAAGTTCGCCACCACCCTGGAGACGGTCTGCGTCGACACGGTGGAGAAGGGCTTCATGACGAAGGATCTCGCCCTCCTCGTCGGCCCCGACCAGAAGTGGCTCTCGACCACGGGCTTCCTCGACAAGGTCGACGAGCACCTGAAAGCCGCGATGGCGTAAGGGGCGTCAGGGACCCTGCGATCCGGCATGACCGCCCGCGCTCTCCTCCCCCTTGTGGGGGGAAGTGGGGGCGGCTGGGTGGCCCTGCCGCTGACCATGCGGCGCCACCCCCACCCCCGGCCCCACCCCACGAGGGGGCGGGGAAACCGCGTCGTCCGTTCGTCGCTCCGCCGCCTTCCGGTCGCGCCGGATGCTGCGCTTGAGCACCACGAGCTGCCAGATCGCCAGCCCGAGCGGGATCGAAAAGACGAGGCCGATATCGAGGACCGCGGCGATCGGGTGGGTCACGGCGAGACGGGCGCGGCCCCCTCGCGGAAGGCCTCGCGCTCGCGCAGGACCTCGATGAGGTCTAGAACGCGCACGAATTGGCCCGGCAGGTTCCACCAGGCTGGGCTGCGCACCGCCTCGGACGGGCGCTGGACGACCGCCTCGATGATGCCGGCGATCTCCGGCACGGGCGGCTCCCGCAGGAGGGTCGTGCCGCCCAGCGGCAGCAGGGCGCGCGCCATCAGCACCGCCTTGCGCCGGCCCGGCACGCGGGCGCGGCGACCGACCGAATCATGGCCCTCCCGTTCGAGGTCGCGTCCGATCTCGGCATAGATCAGCCGCGCCGCCCGGATCGCCGGACGGCAGCCGGGCGGCAGGCCGCCGATCCCCGCCTCGGAACGCTCGTAGAGCCCGTCGGCCACGGCCAGCAGCCGCGCGATTACGCCCCGGAGTTCGGGCGTCGCCACGGGATGGGCGAGGAACGCCTCCGGATCGATCCCGGCCTCGCGCAGCCAGGCCAGCGGCAGGTAGAGGCGCCCGGCGCGGGCGTCCTCGCCGACGTCGCGGGCGATGTTGGTGAACTGCATGGCGAGCCCGAGGTCGCAGGCGCGGGCCAGCACGTCCGGGTCGCGTCGGCCCATGATCAGCGTCATCATGGCGCCCACGCTCGCCGCCACCCTGGCGGCATAGGCGGTGAGATCCGAAAGCGTCTCGTAGCGCCGGCCCTGCGCGTCCCAGGCCAGCCCCTCGATCAGGGCGGCGGGCAGCGCATGGGGAATGGCGTAGTCAGCGACGATGTCGGCGAGCGCGCGGTCGGCCGGGCCGTCCATCGGCTGGCCGGCGTAGACCCGGACGAGCCGGTTCGAGAGCCGCGCCACCGCCGCCGCCTTGCCGGCCTGCGCCACGTCGTCGACGGCGTCGTCGGAGAGGCGGCAGAAGGCATAAAGGCCGTAGGCGGGCCGCCGCACCGAGGCCGGCAGCAGCGCGGAGGCGGCAAAGAAGCTGCGCGATCCCGTCCTGATCGCCGCCCGGCAGGCGGCGTGATCCGCCGCATCGGCGTGACCCGCCGCATCGGCATGGCCCGCCGGCGCGACCAGAACGTCCTCGCGCCATTCGGTTTGGTCGCGCCAATCGGCTTGGTCGCGCCAGTCGGCTTGATCACGCAAAGACACGAGCATCCGGCACCACGCGATCGAGAACCCTGGCGGAGGAAAGGACCCCGGGAAGCCCGGCACCGGGATGGGTGCCGGCGCCGACGAGGTAGAGGTTGGCTACGTCTTCGGACGCGTTGTGCGGCCGGAACCAGGCCGATTGCGTCAACACGGGTTCGAGGCCGAAGCCGGAGCCGCGGACGCTGAGGAAATCCGTGGCGAAGTCCTGCGGCGTCGTCACCTTCGAGGTGACGATGGATTCGGACAGGCCCGGCATCACGGTGGCGTCGAGGTGGCGTGCGATCGCCTGGCGATACGGCTCGGCCTCGACCAGCCAGTCCTGCCCGCCGTCGAGGTTGGGCACCGGCGAGAGCACGTAGAAGGCGTCGCAGCCGGCGGGCGCCAGCAGCGGGTCGGTGGCGGTGGGCCGGTGCAGGTAGAGGCTGAAGTCCTTCGACAGGTGCTTCTTGGAAAAGATGTCGTCGATCAGTCCGCGGTAGCGCGGCCCCATCAGGATGGTGTGGTGGGCGACCTGCGGAAACTTCCTGTTCGTGCCGAAGTACCAGACGAACAGGCCCATGGAGGAGGACGCCCGCTTCAGCTTGGCCGCGCTCCAGCGCCGGCGCTTCTGCGGCAGCAGCCGGCCGTAGGTGAAGGCGGAATCGGCGTTGGAGACGACGATGTCGGCATCGATCCGCTCGCCGCCCTGGAGGATCACGCCGCGGGCGGCGTCCTTGCCGTCGTGCGTCTCCACCCGGATCTGCGCCACGTCGGCGCCGCAGCGCAGGGTCCCGCCCTGCCCCCGGATCAGGCTCGCCAGGCCGTCGACGAGGCGCCCGGTGCCGCCCATGGCGAAGTGGACGCCCCAGCGCCGTTCGAGATGGGCGATGAGGCAGTAGATCGCGCTCGCCCGGAACGGGCTGCCGCCGATGAGCAGCGGATGGAAGCTGAAGATGGTGCGCAGGCGCTCGTCGCGGATGTAGCCGGCCACCACGTCGTAGACGCTGCGATGGCCGCTTAGGCGCAGGAGCGCCGGGGCGATGCGCAGCATGTCGGTGACCGAGCCGAACGGGACGTGGCCGAGCTGCTCGAAGCCGAGTTCGCAGATCTCGCGCGAGCGTTCCATGAAGCGTTCGTAGCCGGGCACGTCGCTGGCGGAGAACCGCGCCACCTCGGCGCGCATGGCTTGCGCGTCGCCGCTGTAGTCGAAGGTGGCGCCGTCCTCGAAGCGGATGCGGTAGAACGGCAGCATCGGCGCCAGGGTGACGTCGTCCTCCATCCGCCGTCCGCACAGCGTCCAGAGTTCCTCGAACAGGAACGGCGCGGTGACGATGGTGGGGCCGGCGTCGAAGGTGAACCCGTCTTGCCGATGGACCCGGGCCCGGCCGCCGGGCTGTTCCAGCCGCTCCAGCACGGTGACGCGGTAGCCCCGCGCCCCTAGGCGGATCGCGGCGGCGAGGCCGCCGAATCCGCTGCCGATCACCACGGCGTGAGGCCGCTGGAGCGGGGCGGTCTCGGCGCTGGGGATGTCGGCGAGTGTCAACATAGAGTGACACTAGCAGTGTCAAATTCTCTGACGCAAGCGGTGTTTTTCGCGAGGCGGCCATGGGCCGGCACGGTCCGCGCTCGCGGCCCTCTGGGACGTGCGCGCGCGGCCGGCGCCCCGCAAGGGCCTCGGGGGTAAGGTCGGACGCGCTACCGCGGTGGCGTCAGGCCATGGTGATGTAGTCGCGCATCGCCTGATGCTCGGCCTCCACGGAGGCGATCCGCAGCTTGACCACGTCGCCGATGGAGACGAGCCCGGCGAGCTGGCCGTCCTCGACCACGGGAACGTGCCGGAAACGGCCGTTGGTCATGATCTGCATCAGGTCCTCGACGCTGGCGCTGCGTGCGCAGGTCACCACCTCGGCGGTCATGTGGTCGGCCACCCGCGCGTCGAAGGCGGTGGCGCCACGGTCGGCCAGGGCGCGCAGGATGTCGCGCTCCGACAGGATACCCAACACCACGCCGTCGTCCTCCGCGACCACCAGGGCGCCGATGCGCTTCTCGGCCAGCAGGTGGATGGCGTCGTCGAGATTGCGGTTCGGCTGGATGGTGACGACGGTGCGGCCCTTATCGGCCAGGATGCGCGCGACGGTCATAGGGTCTCCCTCCCTGCGGGATGAGCGGTGGCGTGCACCCGAGGATGGGGCACGAAGACGTGCGGCGCGGGTTGGCTCCCGCGCTCGGCAGGGGACGAGTGTGTCGCCGCTGCGGCGATCTGGCAAGCGCGGGCGCCGGCCAAGTGTCGTGAGATGCGGGGCTATTTCTCGTCGAGCGCGAGATCGGTCAACGGATCGGGCGTCGGCGCCGGTCGATCAGCGGCAGCAGGAAGAACCCGACCACGAAGCCGCCCAGATGCGCGTCCCAGGCGATCGACGAGCCGTCGGCTCCCAGCGGCAGCGCGATGACGCCGAACAGGAGGTTCGTGGCCAGCCAGACGACGAGGAACACCACGGCGGTACGGTTGCGCAGCAGTTCGGGGATCGTCTGCAACGGCGGCGGCACCGGGATCTGCCAGGGCGGGGCTGCGGGGCTGATCAGCGGCGGCGGCTGGAACACGAAGCGGGCCGCCGCCGCCATCAGGGCCGAGACCGAGGCCGAGGCTCCGATCAGCGGCGCCAGGCTCATGGGATCGAGGAGGAGATGCAGCACGGCGCCCGCCACCGCCCCGGCCAGCGCCAGCAGGCAGAAGCGCAGGGTGCCGCAGCGCCGCGCCACCGGCGAGCCGAAGGCGGCCAGCCATACGCTGTTGAAGACGAGATGCATCCACGACCCGTGCAGGAGCGCATAGGTGGCGAAGGTCCACGGCATCGCCGCGGGATCGGCCGCGATGTAGCGCGCGAAGGACACGTAGGCGTCGAGGGTGCTCGCGTCCGAGACCCTGGCCGAGGCCGCCGCCACGAGGGCCTCCGCCTGCGAGGGATCCATCGCCACCGTCCAGCGGCCGGGGATCAGGGCGAGGTCGAGGAGGACGGCGAGGTCCCAGGTATCGGGCAGCACGAACTCGCGCAGGGCGTGGATCGCCACCAGGATGCCGATGGCGGCGGAGACGACGCCCGGCATGTTGAAGACGGGAACGCGGCTCTGTCGCGGCAGATCGGGGCTGGCATCCATGGTCTCACCATGTCGTCCGCTCGCCGCCGAGCGGCAACCCCTCGCGGAGGCAAAAAGGCATTCGCCCCGCCCCGCCGGCGTTAACCCTGATGAAAGCTTAATGCGGCGCGCCGATTCGAGCGGGCATAGGCTGTGCGCAGTGGAGGCGAAAGGCCCGGTGCGCCGGTGCCGGACCGGATCACCTGATCCAGAATCATACAGGCCCGGCGACGGGCTTGCCAGCGCGGGACACCATGAAGCATCCGACCAGCCGCCTCCTCCATGCCTATTGGGACCGGGTCCGGCGCGATCGCGCCGCGCCCGAACGTCGGGAGATCGAGCCCGGAGCGATCCGCAACCTCCTCTCCGATGCGCTCATCCTCTCCGTCGACGTGCCGGCGGGCAACGCCGCCTTCCGCCTCGCCGGCACCCGCGTCTGCGCGCTGTTCCGCCGCGAACTGCGGGGCGCCGACTTCGCCCGCCTCTGGGGCGAACCCACCGCCGATCCCTGGCGCCTCGTCGAGGCCGTGGCCGTCGATACGGTCGGGATGGTGGCGGGCCTGCGCGGCGAGACCTCCGAGGGCGAGGCGGTCGACCTCGAACTCCTGCTGTTGCCCCTGCGCCACCGCGGGCAGACCCAGTCGCGCATCCTCGGCGCGCTGAGCCCTCAGGTGATCCCGCATTGGCTCGGCCTGCGTCCCCTCGTCCACCTCAGCACCACCTCCCTGCGGGTGCTCGGCCCGGATGCCCTCCCCGCCGCACCCGCCGACGACGTCCTCGATGCCGTGCCCGAACCCGCCAACGACCGGATGCCGCGCCGCCGCGGCCATCTTTTCGTCCATCCGGGCGGGCGGGCCTGATCGCACCGTCGCCCGATTCGCGCGGGCACGGGGCCGGCGAGCCGGCGCCGCGGTGACATCCGCACCCGGACGCGACCGACCGGTCATCGGCTGTCGGGCAGGTTGTAGAATCGGTGGCGAGAGCACGCGATCGGCCGGGGAAAAAGTCTTTCGTAACCAAATCCGGCGATGGTCCCGGCATGTCCGGCATGGCGCGGGGGTGACCCGTCGCTGTCCACCGCCGGGCGGACCCCGTCGTTCCCGTCTGCCCGCCGCGGGTCCCGCCGCGACGGCAGGCAGGGCTGGAGCCGTCGCGCGATTGCCATGATCGAGACCGCCATCTCATCGGACACGCCGCGGCCGCACGTCGTGCGCCACGCCGACATGCGCCGCCACCAGCGCGTGAAGGTGGCGCTGCTCGGGCGCTACATGCTTTCCGATCGCCAGGAATACCCCTGCCAGACCGTCGACATGTCCCCCGGCGGCGTTCGCCTGACCTGTGCCGTGCTCGGACAGGTCGGTGAGCGGATCGTGCTCTATCTCGAACAGATCGGCCGCATCGAGGGCACCATCGCCCGGATGACGGCCGGCGGCATCGCGGTGAAGCTGTCGGCCACCCTGCGCAAGCGCGACAAGATCGCCTCGCAGCTCACCTGGCTCGCCAACCGCGAGACCCTCGGCCTGCCCGAGGGCCGGACCCACGAGCGGCTGGTGCCGATCCAGCCCGGCATCGTGATGCGCCTGGAAAGCGGACGCGAGATCGCCGCGCGCATCATCGATCTGTCGATGTCCGGCGCCGCGCTCTCCACCGTGACGGTCCCCCAGCTCGGCGCGAGCGTCACCCTGGGACGCACGCCGGCACGGGTGGTGCGCTATTTCGAGGGCGGCATCGGCGTCCAGTTCATGCTGCCGATCTCGCCCGACCGCTTCCACGAAGGCCTGACGCTCTAGCCGATGCGGCATTCGCGGACCGGGCCCGTGGCCGCCGCGCGTCCGCGACGCCGGGGCGCAGCCTGCGTGCGCGCCCCGTCAAGGTTGCCAATCCGCTAATCCGATCCCGATCATTGTCGTGACCCCGGCAGCCCGGAATTCGGGCTGTCCGCAGGCGGACCGGCCGGCGGCGTGATTGCGTAAAATTGCGCGGATCGGCTTCAGCGCCGCGGAGGGGCCGTCGCCCCATCCTCACCTCGAAGACGAGGTGATGGCGATGCGCGGCGCAAACGTGACGAGACTGGCGGTGTTGGCGGTGGTGACCGCCCTGGCTTTCTGGCCGGCGGCCGTTCTCGCTCAGCCGTCCGCACCGCTCCCGCCGGTGTCGGTGGCGGCGATGGCCGTGGGCGACGCCCGGCCGATCGCCGCCTGGGTCACCTTCTGCCAGGCCTATCCGGCCGAATGCGCGCTCGACCCCGCCGAGCCGGCCGCCGTGGCGCTCTCGCCCGCGGTCTGGAGCACCGTCGTGTCGGTCAACCGGCGGGTGAACACGTCGCTCCGCGCCGTCACCGACCAGGACCATTGGGGCGTGCCCGACCGCTGGGACCTCGCCGAGGACGGCGCCGGCGATTGCGAAGACTTCCAGCTGCGCAAGCGCAGGATGCTGGCCGCCGCCGGCCTGCCGCGCCGCGCCATGCGGATGACCGTGGTCATCGACGAAAAAGGCGAGGGCCATGCCGTCCTCACCCTGATCACCGACCGGGGCGACTACGTCCTCGACAACAAGACCAGCGAGATCCTGCCCTGGTATCGGACCGGCTACGTCTTCATCAAGCGGGAGAGCCAGGCCGCCGTCGCCTGGGTGTCCCTGGGCGGCGTCACCTCGCCGGCCACCACCGCCAACCGCTGAAAGATCCGCTCGGCGACGGGTCGAGGACGAGAGGATGGTTCTCCCGCCCCCGTGACCGAAGCCGTATTTTTTCGGAACCGATGCCGATTTGGGAAGTTAACACCGCCTTCATTTTTCCGATTGAGTGACAGCCTGGACCGTGCAAACCTCGTGCCTCAGCCCCAGGATGGCGAGGCGATCGTGATGCGGCATACCGGTCTGCACGATATCGGGACGGGGTCCATACGGACAATCCCCCTCGCCGTCCCACTGGCCGGTCGCCTCGCCAAGGCTGTCCAGCTCGCCCTGGCCGGGTCGATCCTGATGCTGGGAGGGGCCAGCGCGGAGCCCGACGCCGTGGCCTCCCTGCCCGACGTGCCGGTCATCGAAGAGGGCGGCGGCGCCAAGCCGGTGGCGGCCTGGACCGCGCTCTGCGCCAGGCTTCCGGCGGAATGCGCCGTCGACACCTCCCAGCCGGCCACCATCGCCCTCAACCCGGCGATCTGGCGCACGCTCTCCAGCGTCAACCGGCGCGTCAACGCCCGGATCAGGCCGATCACCGACATCGCCCATTGGGGGGTCGTCGACCGCTGGGACTATCCCGACGACGGCTTCGGCGATTGCGAGGATTTCCAGCTGCTCAAGCGCAAGATGCTGATCGAGCGCGGCCTGCCGCGCCGGGCCCTGCGCATGACGGTGGTGATCGACGACATCGGTGAGGGGCATGCGGTCCTGATGGTCCGCACCGATCGCGGCGACCTCATCCTCGACAACAAGACCAACGCGATCCTGCCGGGACTGCGGACCGGCTACACCTTCGTGAAGCGCGAGGGGCAGGACGGGATGGCGTGGGTGGCACTCAACGGCGTCGCCTCACCGGTCACCACCGCGAATCGCTGAGGCTGTCGAGCCCCGCTTTCAGATGCCCGCGATGAAGTTGGCCGCATCGAGGACCAGCCGTCCCGACAGCAGGCTCCAGCCGCAGGCGATCATCGTGGCGATCATCACGAAGGGGATCGGCCGTCCCTCGATCCGGCGGCCGCGCACCGTGTTGCGCAGGATGATGAAGGGGGCGCCGAAGACCAGCACCGGCAGGACGGCCGCGGCGGCGACGCCGCCGCGATCGAGCAGGCTGAAGCTCGCCCGCCGCTCGGTGAACAGTTCGAACGCCGTGGCGAGGAGGCCGGACAGGGCGAGGCCGAGGCAGAGCGTCTGGATCGATTCGACGGCCGACGGGCTGATATCCATGGCTGAGGCGGGCTCCACCCTTGAGGGACGATGGAGCGCACTCTGCCCGAGCGTTTACGAAGTGTTAAGGATCACCTCGCGTTAGGGTAAACGCCGACCACAGGCGATTGGTCGGCCCGCGCTCAATCCTCGAGGTCGATGTCGAGGATCGCCATGGCGAAATTGAACGAGCGGTCGCCGTCCTCGTCGTCCACCGAGACCACGCCGAGGAATTCCTCGCCGATGTAGACCTCGGCCGAATCGTCCTTCTTGGGACGGGGAACGAGGCGGATGTTGGTGTTGGAGAAGGTGCGGCGGAGGTAATCCTGGACCTTCACGATGTCTGTCTTGTTCACGCGGCGACCTCTGGGCGGTGGCCGATGGCGGGTGTCCGCGTCCCCGGTCGGGGAGCGCCCGCCATCGCGATGGGATGGGTTCGGGGCTTCGCTTGCCATGGCCGCCGTGAGGGGGCAACCCGCAGCGGCTGCATCCCAAGCATCATTCCGCGACGTGGTCCGCGGTTCGCGGGAGACCATGATGCGCCATCGAAGAGACCTCGGCTGGCCTTCGCAGGGCAACCCGCGACTGCCTGCCGAGGCCGGTCAGATGCCGTCGGCCATGTGGATGAATTGATCGAGGCTCACGAACTGGTCCATCGCGCGCGAGGGCTCGGCGCATCCGGCGGTGCCGACCACGCGGGCGGGCACCCCGACCACGGTGGTGTTGGGCGGCACCGGCCGTAGCACCACCGAGCCCGCCGCCACCCGGGCGCAGGCCCCGACCTCGATGTTGCCGAGAATCTTGGCGCCCGCCCCGATCATGACGCCGCGCCGGATCTTGGGATGGCGGTCGCTGCCCTGCTTGCCGGTGCCGCCGAGCGTCACCGCGTGCAGCATCGAGACGTCGTCCTCGATCACCGCGGTGGAGCCGACCACGAGGCCGGTGGCGTGGTCGAGGAAGATGCCGCGCCCCACCCGGGCGGCGGGATGGATGTCGGTCTGGAACACCTCCGAGGATCGGCTCTGGAGGTAGAGGGCGAGATCGCGCCGGCCGTGCGTCCAGTACCAATGCGCCAGGCGATGGGCCTGGATCGCGTGGAAGCCCTTGAAGTACAGGACAGGCTCGAGCGCCCGGCTCGCCGCCGGATCGCGGTCGAGCACCGCGACGATGTCGGCGCGAAAGCTCTGGCCGATGCGGGGATCGTCGGCGATGGCCTCGTGGAAGCCGTGGGCGACGAGCTCGCTCGACAGGGAGGCGTGCCCGAGCCGCGCCGCCACACGATGCGAGACGGCCGATTCGAGGCTGGCGTGGTTGAGGACGGTGGCGACGATGAAGGAGGCGAGCTGCGGCTCCTCGCGCACCACCGTCTCGGCCTCGGCGCGCAGGCGGCTCCAGACCGGATCGAGGATCGCCGGCTCGCTGGGGCTGATGGACGGGCTGGCGGACATCGGTGGGCTCCTCGAGGAGGACGCGGGTGACGCTCGGCCGGGCCTCGCCCCGATGCGATCGCGCATCGACGCCGCCGGTCGAGCCATAGCGTGGTGCGCGGCACCCCTGCGATCAAGGTCGCCGCACTTCTATCGCATCGGACCGGACGGTCGCTGCCGGCCTTCGGAGACATCCGATGCTCCGACGATGCGCGAGTGAGCGACGAGCGCCCTCCCTCGGCCCGTCGTGCTCAGCCCGTCGTGCCGACCTGCCCGAACCGGGCCTCGATCGCACCGGCGAGGCGGTCGACCATCACGTCGATGCCGACGTCGGAGGTGTCGACCACCGCCGAGGCGCGCGCATAGAGGGGTTCGCGGCTCAGCAGCACCGCCCGCAGCTCCTGCATCGCCGAGGCGTGGTCGCCGGTGGTCGGCAACTCGCCCTGTTCGCGCACCCGCTGCATGTGCTCCTCCGGCTTGGCCCGCAGCCAGATCGTGAAGAAGGCCTGCAGCAGGAGGTCGTAGGTCAGCGGCTCGGCGACGATGCCGCCGCTGGTGGCCAGCACGAACGGTCCGGGACGCTCGGTGAGGCGGCGCAGGGCCCCCTGCTCGAGGCGGCGATAGCCCTCCTGTCCGTAGATCGCGAAGATCTCCTTCACAGACAGAGCGTTCTCGCGCTCGATCTCGGCGTTGAGTTCGACGAAGGTCCAGCCGAGGCGCTCGGCCACCATGCGCCCGAGGGTGGACTTGCCGGCCCCGCGCAGCCCCACGACGGCGACCCGCGGCTGCAGGACCTCGCCGGCCGCCCCCGCCTTGCCCGAGAGGATGCCCTTGGCCAGGGCGATCTGCTCCCCCGAGGCGGTGGCGAGAAGATCGCGCACCACCTGCCACTCCGACGCGATGTCCTGGCCGGCGATGAGGTCGTCGAGCCGCACGCCCATGGCGTTGGCGACCCGCCGCAGCAGGATGATCGAGACGTTGCCCTGCCCGCCCTCCAGCTGGGCGATGTAGCGCTCGGACAGGCCCGAGGTCTGCGACAGGAGCTTGCGCGACAGGCCACGGACGGTCCTGGCATGCCGGACCCGGCGGCCGAGCTCGGCCAGGAAGAGCGATTCCTGTTCCACCGCCTCGGTCATGAGGTCGCGCGTCCCTGAACAGACGTGACGATGCACCGGCCGCGTGGCGGTCGGACCGCAGGGGCGTCGGGTGCGCCCTGCCCCGGCCCGGCGGCGAGGCGCGGGACGGTTCGAGGGCCTGTTGATAAGGCGTTGCCGTAAAACATCGTTCCGAGTCGACAGGTTGGAGCGTCACCGGTGGCCGGAGCGCCTGCATCCCGCCTGCATGCTATGTTCCACTTCGCATCGCAACATATGGTTTGTGCATGCCGTGATGACACGACCGCCGCTCGGTGGTCCGCCGGGGTCATCCGTGTTTCGCGCTCTTGGCCGGTGATCGGCCACCCGACCGGCGTTCCGTGCCGCCGCGCCCGCCGCAGACGGCCGATATGGCGATCCGGCCCGACGATTCCGCGTGATCCCCGGCCTCGGCGCGGGTCTATTGCACCGACGGGAGCGCCGAGGCCTCCAGCACCGGAGCGGCGGCGGCGGGCTTCTTCGCGACGATCGGTCGCCCGACCGAGGCCAATTGCACGAGGGAGGGACGCCGGGGCGGCAGCGGAACCGCCACGGTCTCGACGATCGTGGCATCGGCCGTCGTCGCCGGGCCCGCAACCACGGCGGCCTCCGGGGACACGGCGGCTGCCGTTGCCGGGACGGACGCGACGGACGCGGTCGCGACGTCGACGAGGAAGGCGGCCGGCCGGCGCGGCGGCAGCGGAACCTCCACGACCTCCGTCGGGGCCGGATCGGTGGCGGCGGACGGCGCGTAGGCGAGTGCCGTGCTGGCGGCGGTCAGGTTGGGGTCCGTGGCCGGACGCAGGCCGAACAGGCTGCCGAAGGCGGCACCCGATTTCGCGGCCGGAGCCGGATCGAGCGCGGCAACGCTGGTGCTGATGCCCAGGCGCTTGGCGGCGTAGTAGTAGCCGCGGCTGTAGTAGCTGTAGGCCTGGATGATGTCGCCCTTGGCGGCGCGATAGGCTCCGGCGAGATAGGCGATGCCATAGCGCAGGTTGGTCTCGGGATCGTAGAGGCCGGCGGCATCGCCGCCGTAGCCCATGCCCCGGGCGGTGGCGTGCTTGATCTGCATCAGGCCCAGGGCCGATCCGCCCTTGGCCTTGGGATTGTAGTTGCTTTCGCGCTTGACCACCTGGTGGACGAAGCTCGACGGCACGCCGGCCGCCTTCGCCTGGGCCTCGATCAACGCGTTGATGTTGTCGCGGGGGACAGCTGCCTGCTGCGCGAGGGCCGGCGCGGACCACAACGTGGCGGCGGCGAGGAGCAGGAGGCGCTGGTTCATGCTGGTCGGGACCCGGTGTGGCGTTGAGCCGTCCGGTCATCGGTCGAGCCCAAATGCGGCCGGAAAGCGGCTCGGGCGCCGTTGCGGGGTGCAAGCACGGCCGTTTGCCTGTGTGTTGTGGCGCACATGACACAGGCGCTCGGCGGCTCCGGCCGACCCGCGCTCCGGAGATCCGCGCATGATGTCAGGAGGTTGGAGCCGGCCGATGCCGGCTGCGGCGGCCGGGACGGTGCCGGGGGCTCAGGCGCGGGACGCAAGCTCGCGCAGGATGGCCTCCACCATGGCGTCGGGTGATTCGGTGACGGCCGCCACGATCGGGTTCTCGTCCGGGCCCGGCGGCTCGAAGTCGGCGAACTGGCTCTCGAGGAGGGCGGGCGGCATGAAGTGGCCGCGCCGCGCGCCGAGCCGGGCGGCGATCAGCGCGCGGTCGCCGGAGAGATGGACGATCAGAACGGAGTCGCGCCCGCGCACGAGGGCGTCGCGATAGGCGCGCCGCAGGGCCGAGCAGGCGATCACGCCCGAGCGACCCTCCGCCAGGCACCTGTCGATCCAGGCTGCGATGGCCGCCAGCCAGGGCGCCCGCTCGGCGTCGCCCAAACCCAGGCCCGACCGCATCCTGGCGATGTTCCCATCGCTGTGGAACGCATCGCCGTCCGCGAAGCGCCAGCCGAGCGTCTGGGCCAGCAGGGCCGCGATCGTGCTCTTTCCACAGCCCGACACCCCCATCACGACGAGGACGCGGGCGGGTGCGGCGGGCGGCGGCGTCGATGGCATCCGTGCTTCCGTCGTGGACGACTGCGGTCCAACGGACCGGGGGACCGGTTAAAGGGGGGTGAACGATTCGCGCGCTGATGGTGGGACATGGTGCGGGGCGTGTGGGCAACGGGGATGGCGGGGGCGGGCGCCGCTCGCGGTGTGACTGTGACCCACCCGCCACGGACTTCGCGGTGCCGATGGTCTAGGCAGCAGGCTGGCGAAACCGACAGGCTGCCCTGGATGCGTACCCTTCCCTACCTTCTCTTCACCGCGCTGGCGGTGTCGGGCTGCTCGTCGATCCTGCCTGCGGCGGGTCCGACGACGAGCGCCGTTCTGGAGGGGGCGGACGTGACGACGGCGCAGGGGACGTTCGCGCGCTA
>NZ_LMRC01000019.1:0-34573 GCF_001425565.1 Methylobacterium sp. Leaf466
CGATCAGCCCGTCCGGTCCATCGGCGTTGAAGGCCACGACCCAGTCGCGCACCGTCTGCAGCCCGACCCCGCCGATCTCGGCCGCCTCCGAGCGCAGACCACCCGCGGCGATCACCGACAGCGCCAACAGGCGGCGGGTCTGCGCCGGATCACGCGAACCCTTGGCCAGACCGCGCAAGGCCTCCGCATCGAAGTCTGATCGCAGCGGCACCGGAGCAGCCATCGCATCCTCCTCAGGCTCCAAACCCAAGGAAGGAATCACGACCGAGATGCCGACGCTACCCCGCGTGAGTCCTGCTCAGCGAGGCTTAGTATNAGCCATCGCATCCTCCTCAGGCTCCAAACCCAAGGAAGGAATCACGACCGAGATGCCGACGCTACCCCGCGTGAGTCCTGCTCAGCGAGGCTTAGTATTAGACCGGGCGACATCGGTCCGGGACGGGGTGGACATCGGCGGGTTCCGCCCTTGGGCCCCGCCGTCCGCGGGATCGGGCCGGTCGCGCATCAGTCTGCGGAATCGTGGATGTCGAAGGCGGCCTCGATGCGCCGGGCCACGAGGTGGGTCGGGCCGTCGAGATGCGCGCGCGACCGCTGCATCAGGCGGGCGGTCTGGGTGACGGCGCCGGCTTCGGTGAGCGGCATGAAGGCGAGGACGCCGCGGCGGATCTCGTCGCAGACGTCCGGCAGGTTGACGAAGGCGATGTGCGGCGCCGTCATCGCCAGGCGTTTCATCAATTCGATGGAATTGGTCTCTACCGCCGGCGTGAGGGCGAGCCCTGGCGGCACCAGGTCGTCGAGGACCTCGCGCAGGGTCATGGACGGGTCGGCGACCACCAGCGGATAGGCGAGGCAGTCCGCCAGCCGCAGGCGGTAGCGCCCGTTCAAGGGGTGCGTCGGCGCCATCACAGCCCCGAGGTGATGCTCGAAGGCGGCGATGCAGGTCAGGCGCGGATGCGACGGCAACCGGTAGGCCAGCGCCAGGTCCGCCTCGCCGGCCAGGAGTGCCGCGACGATGCCCTCGGCCGGCAGGACGAGCACCGTGACCACGATGTCGGGATGGATCTCGCGGAACTCGCGGATCACGCCGGCGAGCACCCCGGCGGCGAGGCCGGCCATGGTGGCGATCGTCACCCGGCCGCGGCTGAGCCCCTTGAGGGCGGCGGCCTGGGCCAGCGCCTGCTCGTGGCCGCGCAGGGTGTCGCGGACGTGGCGGATCAGGATCTCGCCGGTGGCAGTGAGGCGCAGGCCCCGCGGCATCCGCTCGAACAGCGGCGTGCCCATCTGCGCCTCGAGGGCGAGGATCTGACGGTTGATCGCGCTCGAGGCTACGTCGAGGCGCGCCGCCGCGGCGCGGATCGAGCCGCTGCGGGCGACCTCGTCGAGATAGCCCAGCAGGCGATGGTGCAGCATCGGGCCCCCGGTCGTGCATCGGCGCGTTCGCGGCCGCTCGGCCGCTCCGGCGATCCCCCCTTTGCACGGACCTTGCCATCTCTTTGGCCATCCCCCGGCCGGGCTATCGCCCGGCGCGGGCCTTCCGGCGGATCGGGCCGGAAGGATGTGTTTCACGTGAAATAAATCCTATCCGACGATGCTTCGTCCCGACGGATCAGGAGGCGGGATCGACGTCGAAATCCGAAGGCTCGAACAGCGGCCGGATCTCGATGACGCTGGGGCCAAGCATCGGGTTGGGGCACCGCTTCACCCATTCCACCGCCTGGTCCAGGTCGTCGACCTCCCACAGCCAGAAACCGGCGACGAGGTCGTGCGGCCCGGGGAACGGCCCGTCGACGACGGTGCGATCCGCCCCGTCGAACGCCACCCTCTTGCCCCTGGAGGTCGGGTGGAGGCCCTCCCCCGCCTTCAGGATGCCCGCCGCGATCAGGTCGGTGTTGTAGCGCCGCATCGCCTCGAGGAGGACGGGCGAGGGCATGACGCCAGCCTCGCTCTCGGTGGTCGCCTTGACCAGAACCATCACCCGCATTCCGCCCTCCCCGGCACGATCTCTCTTCGTCGCGCGGGGAGGATAGCACCGACCGGGCGAGGCCCTATTCCGCGGGCGTCGCCACCGGCCGTCGGCCGCCGTCCTTCGTACCCGGCGAGGTCGGCGGGGCGTAGCCGTAGGTCTCGGGCATCGCGACGAGGTAGAGCACGAAGCCCGCCGCGGCGATGCCCGCCAGCACCAGGAAGGCGGTGGAATAGCCCGCCGAGACGATGATGAGGCCGGCCAGCGTCGCCGAGAACGAGGCGCCGAGCCCCTGCGTGGTGGCGACCGCACCCTGCGAGACGTTGAAGCGCCCGGTGCCGCGGGTGAGGTCGGCGACCACGATGGGGAACAGCGCCCCGTAGATGCCGGCCCCGACCCCGTCGAGGAGCTGGACGCCGACGAGGTAGTAGGGGTTGTCCGAGACGGTATAGAGCGCGCCGCGCAGGGCGAGGACGCCGAACGCCACGAGGAAGATCGGCTTGCGCCCGATGGCGTCCGCCTTGGCGCCGACGAAGACGGCGACCGGCACCATCACGAATTGCGCCGCCACGATGCAGATGGAGATCAGCGATGTCGCGCTCTCCTTGCCGGCGAGCTTGGTCAGCAGTTGCCCGACCGAGGTCAGCATCGCCGCGTTGGAGAGGTGGAAGATCGCCGCCAGCACCGCGAACAGCATCAGGTAGCGGTTCTGCAGCAGGGCGCCGATGCCGGAGGCCTGCTCGTCCGATTGTCCGGCCTTCTCGTCGAGGCCGCGGGCGAGATCGTCGTCGATGGCGTCGGCCGGCACCATCAGCATCGCGCCGACGCTGAGGACCGCCAGCACCGCCATCAGCCAGAACACCACGATCGGCCCGAAGAAGTAGGCGGTCGAGCCGGCGATGGCCGCCGAGACTGCGTTGCCGGCGTGGTTGAAGCCCTCGTTGCGGCCGATGCGCTTGGCGAACATCTTCGGGCCGACGACGCCCAGCGTGATCGCGGCTAGCGCGGGCGGGAACACCGCCCCGGCGATGCCGGCCACCGATTGGGTGGCGGCCACCACGTAGAAGTTCGACACGAAGGGCAGTGTCAGGCAACTCGCCGTCACCGCCAGGGCGCCGGCGATGACGATGGCGCGCTTGTGGCTGCTGCGGTCGATCAGGGCGCCGGCCGGCGTCTGCGCGATGAGGCCGGCGATGCCGGCGATGGTCATGATCAGGCCCGTGGTCGCCTCGTTCCAGCCCTGGTCGGGGCCGCGCACGGCGATGAGGTAGATGGCCAGATAGGGGCCGAGGCCGTCGCGCACGTCGGCGAGGAAGAAGTTGAGGGCGTCGAGGCCGCGCAGGGACCGGGCCGAGGGCGTGCGGACGTGCTGATCGGAGGAAGGCTGTGCCGTCATCGGTGGTCCTGACGTGATCGGCCGTGGGGCGGGCCCGACGACGGCCCCGTCCGAAAGCGGGCTCTCGGAGCAGGCGTGGTCGGTGGGCCGGACCGGCGGTTCGGGAAGGCTGATGAACACCGAACGGACCGGCAGCCTGGGCCCAGTGTCGTTTCGACGTTCCGCAACCGCACCGCGAGCGCCTTGGTTCCCGCATCGAATCGTCGGTCGATACAATTCTTCGTCGAGGTCCGGATGAAGAGCCGGCTTCAACCGTACCCGCGGATGGGCCAGCGCGGGGCGCGACCGGAGCCGTCGATGAATTCGAACCGCTCGGACCGGTTGAGGGTGTGGAAGCGCTTGCCGCGCCAGCCGGGCCCGGCCCGGACGGTCGTCTCGACGGTCTGGCCGAATCCGTCGTCGTCGAGGCGGTCGATCCGGGCCAGCGCCAGGGCCTCGCCGTAACCGCGCCGTCCGTCCTGCACCGGGCGGATCAGGACGCCGTCGCGGGCGACGATGTGGCCGGCCGGGCGGGCCGAGGCGATGTCGATGAGCACCGGGTTGTGGGCATGCGCGGTCCAGGGCCCCCGGAAATCCGGGGCGGACCACAGATGCAGGGCGTCGGAATAGGAACCGCGCACCGGGCCGCCGTCGTGGTCGGCGTGGACGTCGCGCACGGTGGCGAACATCCACCAGCGCCCGGCGTGTTCGAGCAGGGTCACGTCGCCGGCGGTCAGGCCGGAGAGCAGGGTCGCCTCCTTCACCCAGCCGCCGGGAAAGGCGGTGGCGCGGTAGAGGTCGACGGTGCCGTTGGCCGAGCCCTCCGGGATCATCCAGACCTGCCCGTCGCGGGCGAACACGAACGGGTAGGAGAGGTGGTAGGGCTCGTCGAGGACCGGGACCGGCGTACCCACCGGACCGTTCTCGTCGAACGCCACCGCCGAGATGATCGCCTTGCCGCGGGCGTGCTCGTAATCCTCCACGAACAGCACCGTGCGGCCGCCGTGGTCGATGGCGAATGGGTCGGCGTAGAAGCGGTGGCCGTCGTCGGGCAGGTCGTGCCAGCCGGTCCCCGGCAGGGCCCTGAGGTCGACGAGGTCGGGCCCGGTCAGGTGACGCCAGCCGACGCGCCAGTGCGGCGCCCGGTAGCACAGGTGGTAGATCCGCCGCAGTACCGCCCAGGCCAGCATCCGCGTCGCGCGCCGGGCGAGGGCCGGCAGCCCGAGGTCGGGCGGCGGCGGCGGGGTGGGCACAACGGCCCCGCCCTGCGGCATGGCGGGCTCGTGCTGCGACACCGCCGCCACGATGAGCGTCGTGACGCGGGCGAGGGCGTCTTCGAAGGAGATCAGCGCGGCACCGATCGATTCGGTGCCGAGCCGGGCCGCGACGTGGGTGCGGCCGTCCTCCGCCAGCGTCGCCACCGGCATCCGTCCGTCGAGGAGGCAGGCGAGCAGGCCCTCTTCGCCGGCGACCCCGTCGAAGCGTAGCGTCCAGACCCGCGGGGCGGCGCCGGCGACGACATCGCCGCACAGGTCGATCACGAGGTCGGGCGTCGCGTCGCGCGGTGCCGGATAGGCCCTGAGCGCGTCCGGTGGCAGCGGGGCCGAAGGGCCGTTCGCCGGCACGCGCCCGATGAGCGCTTCGAGGCGGAACAGCAGGGCCGCGTTGTCCGGCAGGCCGCCGGGGCCGGGCGAGGCATCGAGGTCGAGCGCGATGCCGGGCAGCCGCATCAGACGCGTCATCAGCGTCGCGTGCCAGCGGCGCGGGGCGCGACCGTCGAGACGGAGTCTCAGATCCATGTCTGTCTCAAGTGCATGTCTGTCTCGAATGCATCTCTTGCACCGGCTCCGGGACGGCGAACCCGACCTTTCCCTACGCCCCCCGCCCTTGCGAAAGACTTGCGGCCGGAGCGATGACCACGCCGGACGAAGCCCTCGCTCCTCGAGGGTAAGGGACGATCTTTTTGCATCGCAATATCGATCTCGTCGCGTGTCTGCCGCTTTTTCTCGCATCGCTAAAAGGTGATGGAAATATGCGCATCGTTAAACTGTGATCAAACTCGCGCTCTACGGCCTGATTTAAAATACGGCATGCTCATAATGATCGCACTTATCGGAATAGATGGAAGTAAACCGTGCAATCGGAGTCAGAATTGGGCTATGATGACGTCATATCGAGCGCCATACGCTCCGGCGCCATAGAGAGACAGCACCGATGACGATCAGCAATACGCGCGAAACCGCCAAGATCTACGCCTTCGTGCCGCGGACGCGGGCAACCGGCTCGGTGCAGCCGTCCGGCCTCAAGCCCGGATCCGCCCAGGACGCCCAGCAGGTGCCGGTCTGCGACTTCAGCGGCAGCTGGTACCATGCGGCTGCGATCCAGGACGCGCCTCAGCCGCGCCGGTCCTGATCCGCGAGCCCGAACGGCGATCGAGCGCGTGGCGCAGCCTGCCGGCCCGCTGCCGGCCGCCCGTCAGAGGAGCACGCGCTGCCGCTGGCCCCGACGCTCGAAATAGAACGGGATCGGCAGATAGGGCGCGAAGCCGCCGGCGACCTGCGCTTCCAGGTCGCCGAGAATGACGTCGGTGATGCGCGGCAGGTCGAGCTTGCGCGCCTGGGACAGGTTCACCCAGACGAGTTCGACGAGTTCGGAGTCGGGTGTCACCACGCCGGGCGTCTCGCCCGCCACCGCCGTGCGGTCGATGGCGAAGAAGCGGGTGTCGAACCGGCGCGGCCGCCCCGGCGGGGTGATGGCCCGGGCGACGAGATGCATCGCCTCCAGGTCGGGCAGGACGCCGTTGTCCCGGAACGCCGCCCAGGGGCCGTCCGGTACGTCCTCGGGCGCGCCGTAGTCGCGGGTGCCCAGGAGCAGGCCCGTCTCCTCGTAGGTCTCGCGGATCGCCGCCAGGGCGAGGGATCGGCCGAGATGATGGGGCGGGCGCACCACCTGGGCCGTCAGGGCGGCCTCGGCCCTGGCCGAGAGCGCGCCGGCCACCGGCATGTGCCGGTCCCAAGTCTCGATACGCCCGCCGGGGAAGACGAATTTGCCCGGCATGAACGCGAGGCCGGCGTGCCTCCGGCCCATCAGCACCTTGGGCGTGCGGCCCTTGCGGTCCACGAGGATGAGGGTGGCGGCGTTGCGCGGCCGCGCGGCTGGCGGGCGCCCGCCCCGCTCAGGCGTGGCCGAGGCCGGGGGTTCTGTCGTCGCCGGGTCCGCGCCGGAAATCGGGTCCATGCTGCAGGTCCTCGGGCCGCACCGCCGCCTCGGCGCGGGGCAGCGGTAGCGTGGCGAAGCCATGCATGCCAAGCGCATATTGCAGGCCCACCACGGCGCCCTTCACCGGCTGCAGCAGCGCCATCGCCATGATCAGGGTGACGATGGGCCAGAAGCTCAGCTGGAACCACAAGGGCACGTCGTATTCGGTCTCCATCTTCAGGAGCGCGTAGCCGACGATGTGCCCGACGATGAAGATCACGATGTAGGGCGGCAGGTCGTCGGCCCGGTGGTGATGCATTTCCAGCCCGCAGGCCTCGCACTCGGGCCGCACCTTCAGGAAGCGGCCGAAGATCTTGCCCTCGCCGCAATGCGGGCACCGGCCGAGGAAGCCGGTCGCCATGGAGCGGACCAGTCCTTTTCTGACGGTCGGAGCGGTCGTCGCACTTGGCGTCGTCATATCGTCGTCCTGAACGGCCATGCGACGAGCTTACCCCGTTCGCCTCAGCGGCGCGAGCCGCGGTGGCGCGACCCGGTGTTGCGGATGCCGGCGGGCCGGCCGGGGACGCCGGCCCGGCGGACCGGCCGCGAGCCCGGCGCGGTGGCGCGCTTGTCCTCGCGGGCGCGACCCTCCGACAGCAGTTCGAAGCGCAGGGCACCGGCCACGGCGGCGGCCTCCACCAGCCTCACCTCGACGGGATCGCCCAGGCGATGGGTCTCCCCGCTGCGCTCGCCCACCAGGGCATGGCGCGATTCGTCGTGGCGGTAGTAATCGGCCCCGAGGGTCGAGATCGGCACGAAGCCGTCGGCTCCGGTGTCGTCGAGCTTGATGAAGAGCCCGGAGCGCGTGACCCCGGAGATCCGCCCGGTGAAGGTGGCCCCGACCTTGTCGGCGAGGTGGTGCGCGATCAGCCGGTCGATGGTCTCGCGCTCGGCCGCCATCGCCCGGCGCTCGGCCGCGGAGATCTGCTCGCCGATCTGGTCGAGGGCGCCGATCGTGACGTCGGACGACAGGCCGTCGCTCCCGAGCCGGCAGGCGGTGATCAGTGCGCGGTGGACGATGAGATCGGCGTAGCGCCGGATCGGCGAGGTGAAATGGGCGTAGCGGCGCAGGTTCAGCCCGAAGTGCCCGAGGTTCTGGCTCGCGTAGACCGCCTGCGCCTGGCTGCGCAGCACCACCTCGTTGATGAACAGCGCGTGCTCGGTCTCGGCCACCAGGCCGAGGATGCGGTTGAACAGGGCCGGGCGCAGGGCGCCTTCCTTGGGCAGCTTGATGCCGATGGAGGCCAGCACTTCGCCCAGAGCCCGCATCTTCTCCAGGGCCGGTTCGTCGTGGACGCGGTAGATCAGCGGTTGACGGGCCTGTTCCAGGGTCTCGGCGGCGGCGACGTTGGCGAGGATCATGAACTCCTCGATCAGCCGGTGGGCGTCGAGGCGGGCGGGCACCACGACGCGGTCGACGGCGCCGTCGGCGGTCAGCAGCACCTTGCGCTCGGGCAGGTCGAGGGCGAGCGGCCCCCTCGCCTCGCGGGCCTTCACGAGGGCCGCGTAGGCGCCCCAGAGCGGCCGCAGGGCGGTCTCGAGAAGCGGCGCCGTCGTGTCGTCGGGGTGCCCGTCGATGGCGGCCTGCGCCTGCGCGTAGGCGAGTTTGGCCGTCGAGCGCATCATCACGCGGTGGAAGGTATGGCGGCGCTTCACCCCGTCGGCGCCGATCACCATGCGCACCGCCAGCGCCGGGCGGTCCTCGCTCTGGCGCAGCGAGCAGAGGTCGTTGGAGATGCGCTCGGGCAGCATCGGCACCACCCGGTCGGGAAAATAGACCGAGTTGCCGCGCATCAGCGCCTCGCGGTCGAGCGCTCTGCCGGCGCGGACGTAGGCCGCCACATCGGCGATGGCGACGGTGACGACGAACCCCTGCGGATTGTCCGGGTCGTCGTCGGGCACCGCCATCACGGCGTCGTCGTGGTCCTTGGCGTCGGGCGGATCGATGGTCAGCAGCGGCCGGTCGCGCCAATCCTCGCGGCCCTTCAGGCCGGCGGCCTTCACCGCGTCGGCCTCCGCCAGGGTGTCGGCTGCGAACACGTGCGGGATGTGGTGGAGGTGGAGCGCGATCAGGCTCACCGCCTTCTCGGAGCCCAGCGACCCCAGGCGCTCGCGCACCCGCCCCTGCGGCAGGCCGAACCGGGTCTCGCGGGTGAGCGTGACGCTGACGAGGTCGCCGTCGCGCGCCGTGCCCTCCTCGCCGGCGGGGATCGCGATCTCGCGCCCCTGCGCCCGCTTCTCCACGGGCACGATGCGGCCGCCGTCCCGGCCGGTGCGGTAGACGCCGATGACGTCGGCCTTGTTCTTGCCGATGACCTTGACGATGCGGCCGGCGTAGCGGCCGCGGTCGCCCTCTTCCTGCTCGACGCGCAGGAGCGCGCGGTCGCCGATCCCCGGCGCCGGCCGTCCGGGCTTGCGGCCGCCGCGGGGGATCTCGACGCGGATCTTCGGGGGCGGGCCCTTGGCGTGGTCCCATTCGGCGGGCATCGCGACGAACTCGCCGTCGCGGTCGCGGCCGGTGATGTCGGCCAGCACCACCGGCGGCAGGCGCCCGGCGGGCGTGAGGCCGCCGCGCCCGCCCTCGACCTCGCCGTCCTCCTCGATCTCCTTGAGCAGCCGCTTCAGCTCGATCTTGGCCGCACCCTTGATGCCGAAGGCCTGGGCGATCTCGCGCTTGCCGACCTTTTCGGACGACCCGGCGATGAAGGCGAGCACCTGTTCGCGCGAGGGAAAGGCGGGCCCGTTCGGGTTGGGGTGGATGCGCTTGGCCAAGGATGGGGGCTCGCTGCGCCGGACGAGGCGCGCAAAGAATAAGTGAGCCGATGGGACACCATTCGACTCGTCCACGCAACATGGGAACGCTGGCCGTCCCGGGCAATGTCGACGCGGGCGCGTCTCAATACGGCGTCCCACCCGCACGCTTCTGCTTCAGTGCCTCGGCGTACCAGACCAGTTCGTCGAGAAAGCGCGCGGCCGCCCGGCCGAGCCACTCCTCCTTCGCCGCGCCGTCCGCGTCGAGGGCCTTGCCGATCCGCTGGATCGGCAGCAGCGAGGGGATGCTCGGGGTGCCGAGCTCGCACAGCATGGCGCGCAATTGCATCGCCGCCCGCACGCCGCCGTACTGGCCGGCCGAGTAGCAGCAGATCGCCGACGGTCGCCAGGCGTATTCCTCGAGGAAGTGGTCGAGGGTGTTGGACAGGGCCGGCGGAATGGAATGGTTGTACTCGGCCGAGACCACCAGGAAGGCATCCGAGCGCCGGTAGAGGACGGCGAGATCCTCCAGCACCCCGGGCGCCTCGCCCTTGGGGTACTCCTTGTACATCCGGTCGAGGAGCGGGAGCTGCAGCACGGCCGGGTCGACCAGCGGCGCCTCGTATCCGCGCGCCTCGAGCTGCGCGATCAGGAAGCGGGCGGCGCGCAGGCCCTGCCGGTCCGAGCGGACGGAGCCGAGGATGACGGGGATCGTGAGGGTCATGGGCGTCTCCCGAGATGGCGCGGCGAGCCTGGCGGATTTGCCCGGCCATCGCCCGTTTCCGCCCGCATCCTTACCACAGGGTCCGAAGACCGGCCGGCGTCGCGACGACGGCCTCGTAGCGCAGCTGCGGACCCGCCCGGATCGCGATCGGCGAGGCGAGGCCGAGGTCGCGATGCAGGCGTTCGACCTGTGCGGGGTCGGGGTGTTCGACGACGAAGGCGGACAGGCGGGCACCGGCGTCCGGCATGGCGGCGGCCGGGGAGCCGCGCGCGCCCCAGTCGATCAGGCAGGGCGCCAGCCCGTCGAGGGGAAGCGCACCGTCGTCCCTGACACCGAAGGACCAGACCCGGTCGCCCCGCGAGATACGCCGCGGGCGTCCCAGCAGGGGTGCCATCCGGTCCAGCACCGGTTCGAGATCCGACGTTCGCGCGACCCAGGTCCGGAGCCGGCGCCCGGCGTCCCAGTCGCGCCGGACCCAGTCCGCATCGTCGAGGCCGAACCAGCGCGGACGGTCCGGGCGGGCGGCCTGCGGATCGACCGCGATGACCTCGAGGAAGACGTCGTCGCCGAGGCGGAGCAGGTGATTGACCGTGCCCATCTCCGGGTGCCGGCCGCCGAAGGGCATGTCGAGGCCGAGGGCGTCGCGAACGTGCGCCACCCCCTCCCGCAGGGTCGGGGCGATGATCGTGAGATGGTCGAGATGGAGCATGCGGATGACCGGCCACGGGGCGGTTGCGGGCGACGGGGCGTCCCGCAGGACGATCTCCGGTCGTCCGACCGGCCGCTCATGGCGAGCGAGCGTCGACCCGGTTTACCGCCGCTTCCGGCGGCCCGCCACCCGGCCGGGTTCCTGCCGTCGCCGACCGGCCGCGAGCCGGGCCTGTCGCCGAACGCGAAGCGCCGGAGCCTCGTTGGAGGCCCCGGCGCCACGTCGCATCGTCGACGATCGCATCGGATCCGGGCGTCGCGCCCGGAACCGATTACTGCGAGTAATACATCATGAACTCGACCGGATGCGGGGTCATCTCGTAGCGCATCACTTCCGTCATCTTCAGCTCGATGAACGAATCGATGAAGTCGTCGTTGAAGACGCCGCCCGACTTGAGGAAGGTGCGGTCCTTGTCGAGGTTGGATAGGGCTTCACGCAAGCTGCCGCACACGGTGGGGATCTTCTTCAGTTCGCGCGGGGGCAGGTCGTAGAGGTCCTTGTCCATGGCCGCACCCGGATCGATCTTGTTCACGATCCCGTCGAGGCCGGCCATCAGCAGGGCCGCGAAGGCGAGGTAGGGGTTGGCCATCGGATCGGGGAAACGGACCTCGACGCGCTTGGCCTTGGGGTTGTTGGTCCACGGGATGCGGCAGGAGGCCGAGCGATTGCGGGCCGAATAGGCCAGCAGCACGGGCGCCTCGTAGCCGGGCACCAGGCGCTTGTAGGAGTTGGTGGAGGGGTTGGTGAAGGCGTTGAGCGCCTTGGCGTGGCGGATCGTGCCTCCGATGAACCACAGGCACTCCTGGCTCAGATCGGCGTATTTGTTGCCGGCGAAGACCGGCTTGCCGTCCTTCCAGATCGACTGGTGGACGTGCATCCCCGAGCCGTTGTCGCCGTAGACGGGCTTGGGCATGAAGGTCGCGGTCTTGCCGTAGCTCTGCGCGACGTTGTGGATGCAGTACTTGTAGATCTGCATGTGGTCGGCGAGCAGGGTCAGCGTGTCGAACTTCATGCCGAGCTCGTGCTGGGCGCTCGCCACCTCGTGGTGGTGCTTCTCCACGGTGACGCCCATGGACTGCATCGCCGCCAGCATCTCGCCGCGCATGTCCTGCGCCGAATCCTGCGGTGGCACCGGGAAGTAGCCGCCCTTGGTCTGGACGCGGTGGCCGAGGTTGCCGCCCTCGTAGTCGGTCATGCCGTTGATCGGCAGTTCGACCGAATCGAGCTTGAAGCCGGTGTTGTAGGGCTCGGCCGCGAACTTCACGTCGTCGAACACGAAGAACTCGGCCTCGGGGCCGACGTAGATGGTGTCGCCGATGCCGGTGGACTTGAGGTAGGCCTCGGCCTTCTTGGCGATGCTGCGCGGATCGCGCGAATAGGGCTCCCCGGTGCCGGGCTCGAGCACGTCGCAGACGATCGACATGGTGGAGGCCGAGAAGAATGGGTCCATGCAGGCGGTGGCCGGGTCGGGCATCAGCAGCATGTCGGATTCGTTGATCGCCTTCCAGCCGGCGATGGACGAGCCGTCGAACATCGTGCCTTCGGCAAAGATCTCGTCGTCGACGAGGGAGACGTCGAAGGTGACGTGCTGCCACTTGCCCCGCGGGTCGGTGAAACGGAAGTCGACGTATTTGACGTCGTTGTCCTTGATCTCTCTGAGGACGTCGGCAGCTTTCTTGGCCATTCCTTGAAGCCTCCTTGCTCGCTCGGCATTCAGCCGTGGTTATTTCACGGGCCGTTCGCACGCCCCGCGGTCGAGAGGTGTCGTGTACAGGAAAAGCGCCGACGCGGCGATGACGCCGAACGGACCTTTTCCGAGCACCGTTGGGATTTTCTCAAGCTCCGGCGGGCATTTCCGGGCGCCCGGGGCCCCGGGCCGGCAGGCGCGTTCTCGTATGACGGCGGCCCTTCGCGCAAGCCCCGGACGCGAACCGTGGCGCGGGACGGCGGCGGGCCGTCAGATCGCGTCGCCGCCGGTCTCGCCGGTGCGGATGCGGATCGCCTCTTCGATCGAGGAGACGAAGATCTTGCCGTCGCCGATGCGGCCGGTCTGGGCCGACTTGCGGATCGCCTCCACGGCGCCTTCCACCAGCGAATCCGCCAGCACGATCTCGAGCTTCACCTTGGGCAGGAAGTCGACCACGTATTCGGCGCCGCGATAGAGCTCGGTATGGCCCTTCTGGCGGCCGAAGCCCTTGGCCTCGATCACGGTGATGCCCTGCAGGCCGACCTCCTGAAGCGCCTCCTTCACCTCGTCGAGCTTGAAGGGCTTGATGATCGCTTCGATCTTCTTCATGCCGAACGGGCCTGACCTGCTTGTGACGGAACGGTATTTTCTAGCACCGAGACCCCGGGGGCGCCACGGCGTTGGCGACCGGAATTTTCCTAAAACCGCCCACCCTCTGTGCAAACGATGCAAATCGTTGCGGCAGCCGGCGACGCCGATCCCGTTTCGTGGGCAGAAGCGGGCGCCGGCGGGCAACATATCGGGAGAGGCTGGATGAGCGACGCGCACCTGATGACCGTGGCGGGGATGCGGGCGTGCGATGCCCATGCCATCGCCGGCGGCATCACCGGCTTCACCCTGATGCGCCATGCCGGCGGCGCGATCGCCGATCGCGCCCGCGCGCTCGTTCCCGACGGCCACCCGATCCTCGTCCTGTGCGGGCCCGGCAACAACGGCGGCGACGGTTTCGTGGCCGCGCAGGAGCTCGTCGAATCCGGCTACCGGGTCGCGCTGCACCTGCTCGGCACCGTCGAATCGCTCGCAGGCGACGCGGCGCTGGCCGCCGCCGCTTGGTCGGGCGGCGCCGATCCCCTGGAGGCGATGGGCGATCCGGCCGCCTACGGCCTCGTGGTCGATGCCCTCTTCGGTGCGGGCCTCGCCCGCGACGTCGAGGGTGTGGCCGCCTCCGCCATCGCTGCGGTGAACGCCTCCGGCGTCCCGGTCCTGTCCGTCGACGTGCCCAGCGGCGTCGACGGCGATACCGGGGCGGTGCGCGGCCTCGCCGTGCAGGCCACCGAGACCGTGACCTTCGTGGCCCTCAAGCCGGGCCACCTGCTCGAACCCGGCCGGTCCCTGTGCGGGACGGTCCATGTGGCCGCCATCGGCAGCGGGCGCGCCGCCCATGCCGAAGGGCTCGCCCGGTCGGGCCCGGCCATGGTCCGCAACGGGCCGGAGCTGTGGCTGGCGCACCTGCCGCGGCTGACGGCGTCGAGCCACAAGTACACCCGCGGCCATGCGGTGGTGCTGTCCGGCCCCGCCTATCGCACCGGGGCGGCGCGTCTGGCCGCCAGGGCGGCCCTTCGCGTCGGGGCCGGCCTCGTCACCCTCGCCTCGCCGACCTCGGCGCTGCCCGAGAACGCGGCCCACCTCACCGCGATCATGCTGCGCGCCAGCGACACGGCCGACGATCTCGACGACCTCCTCGTCGACGAGCGCCTCAACGTCGTCCTGGCGGGGCCAGGCCTCGGTATCGGCGAGGCCACCCGCGATCTCGTCGCGGTGGCGGCCGCCGTCGGGCGCGGCCTCGTCCTCGATGCCGATGCGCTCACGAGCTTCAAGGGACAGGCGGCCTTGCTGGGCGCCCATGTGGCCGACGGCGGCGGGACCGCCGTGCTTACCCCCCACGAGGGCGAGTTCGAGCGCCTGTTCGCCGACACCGACGCGCTCGAGGAGGGCCTGTCCAAGCTCGACCGGGCGCGCCGGGCGGCGGCCCTCGTCGGCGCCGTCGTGGTGCTGAAGGGGGCCGACACGGTGGTGGCCGCCCCCGACGGACGGGTGGCGATCAACGACCACGCCAGCGCGCATCTGGGCACCGCCGGCTCGGGCGACGTGCTCGGCGGCCTCGTCGCCGGGCTGCTGGCCCAGGGGATGCCGGCCTTCGAGGCGGCGGCCGCCGCCGTCTGGCTGCACGGCGACGCCGGGCTGCGGTTCGGGCCCGGCCTCATCGCCGAGGACCTGCCCGAGATGCTGCCGACGGTGCTGGCCGCCCTCGCGGGGGAATGACCCCTGAACGACCCGCTAAAGGTTGCGCGACAGCATCAGCGGCTGGCTGCGGGCGGCACCGGCGCGGCCGTAGGGCGAGGGCGCGTTCGACGGCATGCCGTAGACGGTGGCCACCCGCGACCGGCTCATCTCGGTGGCCAGGGTCTTGACGAGGCCCTCCGCCACCGAGCGGGCGGTGGCGAGCACGATCTGGTTGGTCTCGACCACCCCGGTGAAGCGCCGGTGCGCGGCCTTGAGGCCCTCGATCCCCTCGGGCGCGAAGCGTGCCAGCGCGATGGCGTTGGCTTTGGCCGCCTCGAGCCCCTGGAGGTAGGCGCCCATCAGCGCGGTCTTGCGCTCGACCGCGCCGAGGCCGTCGCGCAGGCGGCCCTGGCGGACCAGGGCGGTCTCGGCGTCGAGCACGGCTTCCAGCGCCTGGAGATCGGCCATCACCTGCGCCACCAGGGCGATGGCGCCCTGCCGGTCGCCGATCCGGACCGTGCGGGCGTCGTCAGGCTGCGCCACGGGAGGCCTCCTGCATGCGCATCATCTCGCGAAACACCTGGTCGCCGATGCCGACGCCGCCGCTCTTCACGATCTGGCCGGCGTATTCCTTGGTCAGCATCGAGCGGTAGACGCCGCCGCCGGTGCCGTTCTCGCCCAGCGGCCCGTCGGTACCCTCCGAGGCGGTGAGCTTGTCGAGGGTGTTCTCCAGGAACATCGTCTCGAACTCGGTGGCGGTCTTGCGCGCCTTGGCGGCGGCCTTTCCATCAAGGGCCGACTTGCCATCAAGGGCCGATTGCGATTCGGCGAGGCTTTTCGCCTTGCCGTTGCCGCTCAGGCCCGCGGCCAGGTCGCCGACGATGGCTTTGCCGACGCCGATGGCGGCCGAGACCGCGAAGGGGGCGAGGATCATGACGGTGACCTGCGGTGGACGGGAAAAGGGACGGTCGTCATCGGCTCACATCACCTCGATGTCGGCCTGGAGGGCGCCGGCGGTCTTGATCGCCTGAAGGATCGAGATGAGGTCGCGCGGGCCGATGCCCAGCGCGTTGAGGCCGTCCACCAGCTCGCGCAGGGTGACGCCCTCCTTGACCAGGGCGAGTTTGTTGCCGTCGCCGGTGTCGACCCGCACGCCGGTGCGCGGCACGACCACGGTCTGACCCTGGCTGAGGGGGGCCGGCTGGCTCACCTGCGGCTGCTCGGTGATGGTGACGGTGAGGTTGCCCTGCGCGATCGCCACCGTGGAGACGCGCACGTCGCGGCCCATCACGATGATGCCGGAGCGCTCGTCCACCACCACCCGCGCGGTCTGGTCGGGCTCGACCTTGAGCTGCTCGATCTCGGTGACGAGGCGGATCATGTTGCCGGTGTACTTGGCCGGGATCTGCAGGGTGACGGTGGCCGGGTCGGTGGGCTCGGCGGTGTCGGCGCCCATGAAGTCGTTGATGGCCGCCGCGATCCGCTTCGAGGTGGTGAAGTCGGGGTTGCGCAGGGACAGGCGCAGGGTGCGCATGTCGTTCATCTTGAACGCCATCTCGCGCTCGATCATGGCCCCGTTGGGCACGCGCCCGTTGGTGGGCACGCCGCGGGTGATCTTGGCCGCGTCCCCTTCCGCCGAGAACCCGGCGATGGCCACCGACCCTTGTGCCAGGGCATAGACCTCGCCGTCGGCGCCCAGCAGCGGCGTCACCAGCAGGGTGCCGCCCTGGAGCGACTTGGCGTCGCCCAGCGACGACACCGTGATGTCGATGCGGTTGCCCTGCGTGGCGAAGGGCGGCAGGCTCGCCGTTACCATCACCGCGGCGAGGTTCTGCGTGCGCATGGTGGCGCCGCGGGTGTTGACGCCGAGGCGCTCCAGCATCGACTGGAGGGACTGGCGGGTGAAGGGGATGTTGTTGAGGGTGTCGCCGGTGCCGTTGAGGCCGACGACGATGCCGTAGCCCACGAGCTGGTTCTGGCGCACCCCCTCGATCGAGGCGAGGTCCTTGACCCGCGACAGGGCGGAGGCGGAATCCGCCAGCCCCAGCAGCATGGCGAGTGCCAAGCCGAAGAAGCGGATGAGGGAACGGGACGTCGTGGTGGCCATGGTGCCTGACGCGGGTTGAGCGGGTCGCCCGGTCCAGTCTGCCAGGAGCATGCCAACCGCCGGGTTAATCCATCCCCTTGAAAGAGAACGATTTCTTCCGTCCGCTCCTTTCCCGGCGAAAGCAGGCCCCCTCGCCTTTCCTGCCGACCCGGCAGCTTCTGCCGGGTCGTTTACGACCGGTTAACCATGCCGCGCCGATGGTGACCCCCAGAGACGGGGCGTGCGCCCCGCGAGGACCGGCTGACCCATGCGTGTCGACACCCGCTTCGTCGCCCAGGCTGCGGGGCCCGCCGCGAACGGGCGCCGGCCGGAGGCCGCGGCCTTCGCCCTCGGCGGATCGCAGCCCGCGGCCCCCTCGGTGGGAACCCCGCCCGCGGCCTCGCTGGCCGGGCTCGACGCGATCCTCACCCTCCAGGGCCAGACCGAGACGCCGATGGAGCGCCGCCGCCGCTCGACCCGCCGCGGCCACGACCTCCTCGACGGCCTCGACCGCCTCAAGGCGGCGCTCCTGACGGGCCGGGTCTCGACCCGCGACCTCCAGGCCATCGCCGGCCGCCTCTCCGACCGGGCGGCCTCGAGCGGCGATCCCCGCCTCGACGGCCTCGTGGCCGACATCGAGCTGCGGGCGGCGGTGGAATTGGCCAAGCTGCAGATGGGGGGCGGGGTCTGATCCACGTTCCGGTTGATCGCTTGCGTGTCGGGCGAGAACTCCCACCCACTCACCTCATCCTGAGGCGCCCGCGGAAGCGGGCCTCGAAGGAGGCCTCCAGAGAGAGGTGCGGTCTCTGGAGAGCACCGACAAGCCAGCCGGAAGACCATCGAACCGCACAAGGATGACGGGTTCAAAGGCCGGCTCGATCGATCGTTCCGTGTCGCCCCGAGGACGAAGCCCTCGCCGGTTCGGTCTCCGCGCCGTTGACGCCCGGCCCGTGATCTTCGACAAGGCGCGCGATGCGAACCGGCGGCCGACCGGCGCGCCCGCCTTCGGCCCCGATGCTGTTCAACGCGTTTCCCTTTCTCCTCGCCTTCCTGCCGGCCGCGCTGATCCTGCACGGGCTCGCCGCCCGCTTCCGGCCCGAGTGGCGGCTTCCCGTCCTCCTCGTCCTCTCGTTCGTGTTCTACGGCTGGTGGGACGTGCGGTTCGTGCCGCTGCTGGCCGGCTCGATCGGCGTGAACTGGCTCGTGGCGCGGCTCTTTCTGCGGAGCGGCGCGGGATGGCTGATCGCGCTCGCCATCGGGGCCAACCTCGTCGTCCTGGCGTCGTTCAAGTACCTGAACTTCTTCGCCGGTCTGGCGAACCTCGTCCCGGGCGTGGCGCTGCCGCAGGCCGATCTCCTCCTTCCGCTGGGGATCTCGTTCTTCACCTTCCACCACGTGATGTACCTGGTGGACCTGCGCGCCGGCCGGGCGCCGCCCTACGGCCTCGTGCGCTACGCCCTCTATATCGCCTTCTTCCCGCAGGTGCTGGCCGGCCCCCTCGTGCGCTGGCGCGAGATCATGCACCAGTTCGACGAGGCGCCCTATGCGCGCCCCGACGCCGCCGAACGGTTCGGGCGCGGCATCCTGCTCCTCTGCGTCGGCCTCTCGAAGAAGGTCTTCCTGGGCGATCCCCTGGGCGCCGTGGTCAACCCGGTGTTCCAGGCCGCCGCCGCGGGGCAGGCCGTCACCATGGCCGAGGCCTGGCAGGCGGCGCTCGGCTTCACCTTCCAGATCTACTTCGATTTTTCCGGCTACACCGACATGGCGCTGGGAATCGCGCTCCTGTTCGGCATCGTGCTGCCGCAGAACTTCGATGCCCCCTACCGCGCTGCCTCGCTGCAGGATTTCTGGCGGCGCTGGCACATGACCCTGTCGCGGTTCCTGCGCGACTACCTCTACATCCCGCTCGGCGGCAACCGGTATGGCCTCGCCGTGCAGTTCGGCGCCCTGTTCGCCACGATGACGCTGGGCGGCCTCTGGCACGGGGCCGGCCTCACCTTCGTCGCCTGGGGCGCCGCCCACGGCATCGGGCTCGGCGTGGCCCTGCTCTGGCGCCGGGCCGGGCTGCTGATGCCGGCGCTGCTCGGCTGGGCGCTCACCTTCCTCTTCGTCGTGGTCACCTGGGTGTTGTTTCGCGCCACCAGCTTCGAGGCGGTGGCGGCGATCTACAGGGGGATGGTGGGTCTCGCCCCGCAGGGCTCGGGCTTTCGCTGGCGAACCCTGGTCCTGGCCGCGGCGGTGGCCATGCTCGGCCCCACCGCCTGGGTCGCGGTGCAGCGGGTCCAGCCCTCCCGCCTCGCCGCGATCCTGAGCGCGCTGCTGTTCGTGGTCCTCCTCCTGAAGATCGGGGACGATGCGAACTACGACTTCATCTATTTCCAGTTCTGAGCGATGGCGGTGACGTGGCGCGCCTTCGCGGGATGGTTCGGCGGCGCCGCCGCCGCGATCCTGTCCGGCTACCTGCTCCTCGCCTTCCTGGTCGATCCCTACGACAGCGGCCGTTCGCCGGTCTCCACGGGGGTCGGCGTGCGCCCGCAGGGGCCGCGCACGGCCGTGGCGAGCCGCGGGCGCGACACCGCCTTCGCCGGGGCGGTGATCGGCAACTCTCACATCCAGCTCGTCTCGCCCGAGCGCTTGGGCGAGGCCACCGGCATCCCGTTCGTCCAGCTCTCGGTGCCGGCGACGAGCCCGGCCGAGCAGTTCGCGATTCTCGCCTGGTACCTGCGCCACCACCCGCAACCGGAGGCGATCGTCATCGCGCCCGACGAGTACTGGTGCACCGACGACCCGGCCCTGCCCAACCCGAAGTCGTTCCCGTTCTGGCTCCTGTCCGACTCCGCCACGGCCTACCTGCGCGGGCTCCTGCGGTTCTCGGTGGCGCAGGAGGTGGTCAACCGCCTCGGCCGCGCGCTGGCGCGCGATCCGGCCCGCGCGCCGCCGGACGGCTGGTCGGACTACGAGCCCGAGTACCTCGGGCTCGCCGCGGGCGATGCCCGGCAGGCCGCGGCGCAGGCGGCCCAGCGCGATACCCCCGCCCCGCAGACCCCCGACCCCGGCCGGGCCGGGCCGGGCTTCCCGGCCGCCGAGCGTTTCGCGCATCTGGCCGGCGGCCTGCCCGCGAGGACCGCCCTCGTCGTGGTGTTCCCGCCGATCGCGCCCGCCGCCCTGGCGCGGCCCGGCACCGCCCGCCATGCGGCGGAGGCGGCCTGCAAGGCGGCGATCGCGGCGGCGGCCCGCGTCCACCCCCGCACAGCCGTCCTCGACTGGCGCCGGCCCCGGCCGGACCTCGACGATCCGTCCCAGTTCTTCGACGCCGGGCACTACCGCCACCCGGTGGCGCGACGCCTCGCCGATGCCGTGGGCGCGGAAATCCGCCGTTTGGTCGCCCGCAAGGAGGGTGGCGGCCCCCCGGCACAGCCGTGACGGGTTTGCCGCAGGAGGCGTCTCATCGGCCCTGACGGGGAGGTTGAGACAAAGCAGTGCGTTGTGGTGGAGGCAGGGCTCCATTATAGGCTCGCGAAACATCGCCGCAGACCGGCCGCGACGGGTTGGCGAAGGGTTGTCAGGATGGCGAAAGTCACGATCGAGGACGGTTACGTACCCACCGAAGCCGAGCCGTTCATGAACGACCGGCAACGGGAATATTTTCGTCGCAAGCTGCTCGGGTGGAAAAGCGAGATCCTGCGCGAGGCACAGGACACGCTGGTCGCCCTCCAGAGCGAGAACGAGAACCACCCCGACCTCGCCGACCGCGCCTCCTCTGAGACGGACAGGGCGATCGAGCTGAGGGCGCGCGACCGCCAGCGCAAGCTCACCGGCAAGATCGACTCGGCGCTGTCGCGCCTCGAAGACGGCACCTACGGCTATTGCGAGGAAACGGGCGAGCCGATCTCCCTCAAGCGTCTCGACGCCAGGCCCATCGCCACGCTGTCCCTCGAAGCCCAGGAGCGTCACGAGCGCCGGGAGCGGGTCTACCGCGACGATTGAACCGGACCCGTCCCGTGGATCGGTGCGGGTGGGGCTGGAACGCGAGACCTGCGGCGGACTATGTGCATGGCCAGCCACAAGGACCCGCATACGGGTCCGGCCAGGAGGACACGCCATGACGCTCAGCCCGATCCGCCTCGGCGGCTTTCTCGCCATCGCCCTCCTCGGGCCGGCCTCGGCGCAGCCCGTGGCTCCGCCAGCCGAGGGGTCCGCGGCCCAGCAACTCGACCTGCCCAAGCTCGATCCCAAGCGCAACAACGCGGTCCGGCTCGCGGGACTGGTCGGGTTCGTCAACGAATCCTGTCCCGACCTGAAGCCCGATCACGAGCGGTTCAAGCAGGTGCTGTCCCGCCTCGGCGTCGATCCGGCCGACCTCGAAGGCAACGAACTGCGCCTGCACGCGATGTCCTACATCGAGGCCTATCGGAAGGACGTGCCGGCCAATTGCGCCCGCGCCGTGCAGAACTTCGGCGAAGCCGGCACCACCGTTCCCGGCCTGATCGGCAAGCGCTGAGGCCGGCGCCGGCGGCGCTTTCGGCGGGTCCGTTCACCGTGTCGACGTCGTCTGGCCGGGCGACGCGATTTCGAGACGCCGCCGGATGTCGGCGTTAGGCGCCCGTTAGCCTCGATCGGGGAGAGTCCCTTCCAGAGTGTGGCGTAAGGCGGCGTGTCTCCGGTGGGGGCCGTCGCCATCGGGTTTGGCGTTCAGCGATGGGTCTCGGTGCCGGTATCGCGACAGGACGGGGGCGGCTTTGCGCCGTTGTCCTCCTCGCGATTCTCGCCGCCTTCTCGCGGGGGGGGGATGCCGAGGCCGCCAAGCTCCTGGCGGTGAAGGGCCAGCAGGCCGACCGCTACGGCCGGATCGTCCTCACCTTCGACAGCCAGGTCGCCGTGAAGGCCACCGTCTCCGGCTCCGTGATGGTGGTGCGCTTCGGGGAGGCGAGCCCGTCGGGCCCCGAGCGCATCGCCGCCGAGATGCCGGATTACGTGACGGCGGTGCGTCGCGACCCCGACGGGACCGGCATGCGCATCGCCCTGCAGCGCCCGTTCCGCCTCAACGTCCAGAGCGCGGGCGAGCAGGTGTTCATCGATCTTCTCACCGAGGCCTGGTCGGGCCTGCCGCCGCCGCTGCCGCCCGAGACGGTGGCCGAGCTGTTCCGACGCACCAAGGCCGCCGAAGCGGCCCTGCGCGCCGCCATGCCCCCGCCCGAGCCGCGGCGCCTCGTCCTCGAACTGTCCCATCTGCCCACGGTCACCCGCCTCAGCCTGCGCCTGCCGCCGGAGGCTGCGCCGCGTTTCGAGCGCATCGGCGAGGCTGAAACCCGCCTGTCGATCCCCGGGGCCTGGCGCATCGACGATGTCGCCGCGCGGGGCCGCACCAAGCCTGCCATCGAGGCGCTGGCGGTGGAGACCGACGTGACCGGCGCCCGCCTCCGGGTGACCCCGGCCGCCGGCTGGAGCGTGCGCACCGACCGCGACGAGGACGGCGTCACCCTCGACGTCGTGCGCACCGATCCGTCGGAGCCGGCCAAGTCCATCGCGATCGCCAATCCCCTCGTCACGGCCAAGGCCGCCGCCCAGGCTCCCTCGCCCGCCGCCCAGGCTCCCTCGCCCGCCGCCCAGGCTCCCTCGCCCGCGGCCCAGGCTCCCTCGCCCGCCGCGGTCGGCGCCGGGGCCCAGCCGCCCGCACAGAAACCCGCCGACGAGATGCGCCCCGTGCCGGCGCCGAGCCCCGTGGCGGTGGTGCGGCCCGATGGCCCCGGCCTCGCCTTTCCCTTCAAGCGGCTGCCCCCGGCCGCGCTGTTCGAGCGGGCCGGGATCGCGACCTTGGTGTTCGAGACGGCCGAGCCGGTGCCAGCGCCCGCGACGGAGCCGCCGTTCGTGAGCGTCGGCCCTCCCCTGCGCACGGCCGGCGTCGTCGCCTTGCGCTTTTCCGTCCCCCGAGATCGCCTCCTCGACCTCGTCCCGATGGGGAGCCCCGAGGCGCCCACCGGCTGGGAACTGGTGGCGGGGGAGAACCTGTCGGCCAGCGAGAACCTCCAGGTCACGCGAAGATCCGAATCCGGCGGACGACTCGCCGTCGCCGTCAACCTGCCCCGCCCCGGCAGCGCCACCTGGCTCGACCTCGACGGCGAGCGGGTCGCCGTGGTCACCGGCCACGGGCCGAGACCCGCCAGCATCCCCAAGCGCCAGCTGTTCGTGGACTTCGAGATCCTGCAGAGCCGCCAGGGCGTCTCCGTCCTCGCCCAGGCGGACGATCTCCTGGTGCGCCCCGACATCGACGGCGTCGCCATCGCCAGGGAGTCCGGCATGGCCGTTTCCGGGGTGGCGCGGACACTCGATCCGGTCCTGGCCGCGGTCAACGACCTGGCGGTGGAGCGCGGGCCGTGGGAGGCCTCGCGCAGCGCGGGCGTCAGGGACCTCCTCGTCGAGCAGTCGCAGGCCGCCGCCGGCGCCGCCAGGCCCGTCCGCGGGCCCTTGCGCCTCGTCCTCGCCAAGACCCTTCTCGCCAACCGCTTCGATCTCGAGGCCCTGGGCGTCCTCGGCGCGGCGGCGGCCGAGGACCCGGTGATCGCCGGGCAGCGCGACGTCGCGATCCTCACCGGCATCGCCCTGGCGCGGACCGATCGCGCCGCCGAGGCGCGGCGCATCTTCGGGGCCGAGGCGTTCAAGCGCGATCCCGAGGCGCGGCTCTGGTCCGCCTTCCTCGACGCCAAGGCGGGCCGCTGGAAGGAGGCCGATGCCGGTTTCCGGGCCACCGCCGACGTCCTCGATCGCTATCCCGACGACCTCCAGGCGCAGTTGCGCGCCGGCGCGGCCGAGGCCGCCGTGGAGACCGGCGACTGGGAGACCGCCTCGCGCCAGCTCACCACCGCCGCGGCGCGGGCGGCGGACCGCCTGATCCAGGACCGGATCGTGCTGCTGCGCGCCCGCGTCGACGAGGTCACCGGCCAGACCGCCGCCGCCTTCTCCGCCTACGAGCGGCTGGTGGACGCGGCCGTCGAGCCCGTCGCCGCCGAGGCGACCCTGCGCGCCGCCGTCCTCGGCCAGGCGCTGGGCAAGATGCCGACGCCCGAGGCCATCGAGCGCCTGGAGCGGCTGCTCCTGACCTGGCGCGGCGGCGACGTCCAGTTCCAGACCATCGCGACCCTGAGCCAGCTCTACAGCCAGGCCCGCCAGTGGCGCCAAGCCTTCCTGGCCGCCCGCCGGGCCGAAGCGCTCGTGCCGGATTCTCCCCTCGCCCGCACCCTGCACGCCTCGGCCCAGGCGCTGTTCGACGACCTCTTCCTCGGCGAGCGGGCCTCCCTCGTCTCGGGGGTGGAGGCTCTGGCCCTGTATTTCGACTTCAAGGAGTTCGCCCCCATCGGCCGGCGCGGCGACGAGATCGTGCGCCGCCTCGCCGACCGGCTGGTTCAGCTCGACCTGCTCGATTCCGCGGGCGAACTGCTGCAGCACCAGGTCGACCATCGCCTGACCGGTGCGGCCCGCGCCGGCGTGGCCGCGCGCCTCGCTTCGATCCGGATCATGGACGAGAAGCCCCTCCTCGCCCTCAAGGTCATCGACGCCACCTACGCGCCCGAGCTGCCCGAGGACCTGCGCCGCGCCAGGGCGCTCCTGCGCGCCCGCGCCCTCTCCGACCTGTCGCGGACCGACCTCGCCCTCGAGACCATCGAAGGCGAGACAGGGCCCGACGCCTCGCGCCTGCGCGCCGACATCCTGTGGAGCGGGCGGCGCTGGCGCGAGGCCGGCGAGGCGCACGAGGCCCTGGTCGGCGAGGCCTGGCGCGCGCGCACGCCTTTGGAGGACGCCATGCGCGCCGACGTGATCCGCGCCGCCGTCGCCTACGGCCTGGCCGGGGAGACCCTGGGGATCGAGCGCCTGCGCGCCAAGTTCGCCGGTGCGATGGCCGAGAGCGCCGACGCCCGCACCTTCGCGCTGCTCACCCAGCCGAACGCCGTGCGGAGCCAGGGCTTCCGCGAGGTGGCGCAGAAGGCCACCAGCGCCGAGACCCTCAAGGCCTTCCTCAAGGAATACCGCAAGCGCTACCCCGACACTGCGGTCCCGCCGCGCGGCCAGCGCGACGGCGAGACCCGCGCCGCGGTCCAGGGCGAGGCCCCCGCGGTGCCGCCCGGTTGAGCCAAGCAGGTTTCGCAAAAGTGTTCACCGGTTTTGCGTCGAAAACCTGCGACAGACCAAAGACCTCGGCAGGGTGAAGCGTTGGCCTGCCAACTCGAACCTTCTGAGCTGCTCAGATCGTCTGGTTGTAGGCGCCCACCTGCGGGTTCTCGCGCAGCACCGCGTCCACCGCCTGGAACATGGCGTGCAGGCGCTCCTTCGAGGCGGGGCTCTCGATCACCACCACCAGTTCCGGCTTGTTCGAGGAGGCCCGCACCAGGCCCCAGGTTCCGTCCTCGGTGGTGATGCGCACCCCGTTGACGGTGACGAGCTCGGTGATCCGCGAGCCGGCGATCGGCTCGCCGGCGTCCTTCATCGCGCGGAAACGTTCGGTGACGCGCTCGACGACACCGTACTTGGCCTCGTCGTCGCAATGGGGCGACATCGTCGGCGACCCCCAGGTCTTGGGCAGCGCCCGGTAAAGGTCGGCCATCGAGCGGTCGGGATTGCGGTCGAGCATCTCGATCACCGCGATGGCGGTGAGGAGACCGTCGTCGTAGCCCCGCCCGATCGGCTCGTTGAAGAAGAAGTGGCCGGATTTCTCGAACCCCGCCAGGGCACCCAATTCGTTGACCCGGCGCTTGATGTAGGAATGGCCGGTCTTCCAGTAATCCGTCTTGACGGCCAGCGCCTGGAGCTCGGGGTCGGTGAGGTAGAGGCCGGTCGATTTCACGTCGACCACGAAGGTGGCGCCGGGGTGGAGCTTGCCGAGGTCGCGCGCCAGCATCACCCCGATCTTGTCGGCGAAGATCTCCTCGCCCTCGTCGTCGACCACGCCGCAGCGATCGCCGTCCCCGTCGAAGCCGAGGCCGACGTCGGCACCGGTCTCCTTCACCTTGGCGGCGATGGCATGGAGCATCTCCATGTCTTCCGGGTTCGGGTTGTAGCGCGGGAAGGTATAGTCGGGCTCGACGTCGAGGGGGATCACCTCGACGCCCAAGGCCTCCAGCAGTTTCGGAGCGAAGGCCCCCGCCGTGCCGTTGCCGCAGGCCGCCACCACCTTGAGCTTGCGCGAGATCGGCTTGGCGCGCGCCTGGAGGTCGGCGAGATAGCTGCGCGCGAAGCCCTCCACGAACTCGTAGGCGCCCCCGTCGCGGTACCGATAGGTGCCGCCCAGCACGATCTCCTTCAGGCGCCCCATCTCCTCCGGGCCGAAGGTCATCGGGCGGTTGGCGCCCATCTTCACGCCGGTCCAGCCGTTGTCGTTGTGCGAAGCCGTCACCATCGCGACACAGGGGCAATCGAGGGCGAACTGCCCGAAGTACGCCATCGGCGACAGGGCGAGGCCGATGTCCTTCACGCGCAGACCGGCAGCCTGCATGCCGGCGATGAGGGCGAGCTTGATCGAGGAGGAATACGCCCGGAAATCGTGGCCGGTGACGATGTCGGGCCGCACGCCCATCTCGTGGACCAGCGTCCCGATCCCGAGACCGAGGGCCTGGACCCCCATCAGGTTGATCTCTTCGGGGAACAGCCACCGCGCGTCGTACTCGCGAAAGCCGGTCGGCTTCACCAGGGGCAGCTGCTCGAAGGCGAAGGTGTTGGGCGTCAGCGCAGCGGACGGTTTGGGAAACATCGCAATGGCCCTCTGGCTCGTCTCTGTCGTCGATCGCCACTCACGGACGGGGCCCTACAGGAACCGTCCCGTGAGGGAAAGGACGGTCGGACCCCGCGGTAGCGCCGGCCGGGGCCGCGCCTCGCGACCCGCGGGGGGATCGGCCGGCCGCGTCGAACCACCTATCTCTTGCGAACCACGAATCGCTCGAGCATGAGGCCGAGCGTCAGCGACACGCACACCCAAAGAACCATATACGTGTAATCCACGCTGAAGCCGATGTTCGGCTCATACGCCAATCGCATCCACTCGATGATCTGTACGAGCGGGTTGTATTTCATGATGGCGTATATTTTTTCCGGCAAAAGGCTGGGGAGGAAGAAGACTCCGCTGGTCGCGTACATGATGATGCTGAACAGGACGTAGCCCATCGCCCAGGCGGGGAAGAACGACACGATGCCGACGTTGATCGTGCCGATGCCGATGCCGAGCATGATCGCCATGGTGTAGGCCTGGACGGCGACGAACGGATCGGCCGGCCGCGGATCGTATCCGAGCGCGATCAGGATCGCGAAAACAATGAGAAGGCCCAAGAATCCCGTCACGATCTCGACGACGATACGGGCGAACAGGACATCGATCAGCTTGACCTGGGGGTAATAGGTCAACGGCTTGTTCATCATGACCGACTTCATGACCTCGCGCGAGATGTACTGGAACATCAGGCAGGGTACCGCACCGGACGCGATGAACATCGTGACCGGAAGGCTCATCGGCGAGGGCATGTGACGGAACGTATAGATCGCCACCAGCATGAAGATGTGGACCACCGGCCACAGCACCACGATGAAATAGCCGAAATGCGAGCCGCCGAACCGGGTGCGCATGTCGCGCAGCATCAGGGCGCGCATGACGTGGAGGTAGACCTCGCGGTTGCTGCGCCGGGCGCCGCCGATCGTGCTGTCGGGAACCATGGGGCCTTTTTGTCCGGGGGGCGGCTCGTACCCGTTGCGGTGGCTCACGAAGGCGACCGAAATGTGATGCCCGCCCGGCGGGCGACCCCGGTCCAGGCGCTGCGGCATTGAATTCGCCCGGCCACGTTGGCATATCGCGCCCGACCCTGAGGGTGGTGAGGAGACCGAATTTTGAATGAGAGCGTGGAGCGGCACGAATTCGGTGCCGAAGTCGGGCGGTTGTTGGATCTCGTCGTCCACGCCCTGTATTCCGATCGCGAGATCTTCCTGCGCGAACTGGTGGCCAATGCCGCCGATGCCATGGATCGCCGCCGCTTCGAGGCCCTGACCGATTCGGCGTCCGCGCTTCCGGCCGATGCCAAGATCAGGATCGTCCCCGACAAGGACGGGCGGACCCTGACGATCTCGGACGCGGGTCTCGGCATGTCGAAGCTGGATCTGACGCAGAATCTCGGCACCATCGCCCGCTCCGGAACCCGCGCCTTCAGCCAGTCCCTGGCGCAGGCCCCGGCCGAGGACAAGCCCAGCCTGATCGGCCAGTTCGGCGTCGGCTTCTACTCGGCGTTCATGGTCGCCGATCGGGTGAGCGTGACCTCCCGGCGCGTGGGCGCCGACGAGGCCTGGACCTGGGCGTCCGAGGGCCAGGGCAGCTTCACCCTCGAGGCCTCCACCCGCTCCGAGCCGGGCACCGACATCGTGCTGCATCTCAAGGCCGATGCCGACGAATACCTCGAAAGCTACCGGCTCGACCACGTCGTGCGCAAATGGGCCGACCACATCACCGTGCCGATCGCCATCGTCAGCGAGGGCAAGGAGGAGGCGGCCAACCAGGGCACGGCCCTGTGGCGCAAACCGAAATCGGAGGTCAGCGAAGAGCAGTACGCCGAGTTCTATCGGCACGTCGGCTTCAACTTCGATGCGCCTTGGGCGACGCTGCACTGGCGGGCCGAAGGCGCGATGGAGTTCGCCGCCCTGCTCTTCGTGCCCGGCATGAAGCCGTTCCAGGCGGTGGAGGGCGAGCGCGCCAGCAAGGTGCGCCTGCATGTGCGCCGGATGTTCATCACCGACGAAGCCGAACTGCTCCCGAGCTGGCTGCGCTTCGTGCAGGGTGTCGTCGACACGGAGGACCTGCCCCTCAACGTTTCCCGCGAGATGCTTCAGGCGACCCCGGTGCTCGCCAAGATCCGCCGGGCCGTCACCGGCAAGGTCCTGTCCGAGCTGACGAGCCGGTCCAAGGATGCCGAGGGCTATGCCGGCTTCTGGGAGAACTTCGGCCCGGTCCTCAAGGAGGGCATCTACGAGGACCAGGAACGCCGGGACGAGATCGCGCCGCTGCTGCGGTTTCGCTCCTCGGCGATGGAGGGTTGGACCTCCCTGACCGACTACGTCGCACGCATGAAGGACGGGCAGGAGGCGATCTACTATCTGGTCGCCGACGACGCCGATGCCCTGGCGAACTCGCCTCAGCTCGAGGGGTTTCGCGCCCGCGGGGTCGAGGTGCTGCTGCTGTCGGACCACGTCGATGCGTTCTGGCCGGAATCCCTCGGTCGCTTCGCGGACAAGCCGCTGCAATCCGTCACGAAGGGGACGATCGACCTCGCGGCCTTTGCCGGTGCAGAGGCGCAGGAGAGCGTCGGTTCGGTCGAGGGACTGGTGGCGGCCCTCAAGCAAAGCCTGGGCGCTGATGTGTCGGACGTGCGCGCCACGGACCGGCTCGTCGAAAGCGCGGTCGTGCTCTCGGCGTCGGGGACGGGGCCGGACCTGCAGATGCAGCGGTTGCTGCGCCGGGCCGGTCGCGGTGCCGGCGGGCTGCCGGTGCTCGAGATCAACCCGCGCCACCCTCTGATCCGGACGCTCGCCGAACGGATCGCGGGCGGCGGCGAGGTGGGAGAGGCCGCCGGCACGCTCCTCGATCTCGCCCGGATCCAGGACGGCGACACCCCGCGCGATCCGGTGGCCTTCGCCCGACGGGTCGCGGCTGCCCTCGCCGCCGACCGGTGAATTGCCGGGCGCGGCGCCTCGCGGTTCGGCCCGGCCGCCGACGGGCGTCGGTGGCTGGCCGATGAAGGTGCTGGTGCCGACCGTCTACGACACCCGGGGCGGATCGACCCGGGTGTTGCTGGCGAGCGCGGCGGCGTTGCGCGCCGAGCATCGGGTGGTGGTCCGGGCGCCCCTCGCCGAAGCGGACGATCCGGCCCCTGCCCTGTTCCCGAGCCGGCCCCTCGTCGGTCTGTGGCGCAAGCTCGCCGTGCTGCCGCGGCTCGGCGGTCTCGTCCTGCGCGAGGCCGGGGCCCTGCGGCGTCTCCGGCCGGACCTGGTCCACGTCCACGACGAACCCTCCCTCTACGTCTACGGCCTCGCCGCCCGGCTGGTGCGCCCGCGCCCCCGGATCCTCTGGCATCTCCACCTCGACCCCTCGCGCGGGAGGCTGGCGGCCCTTCGGGGGCGTCTCGCAGACGCCTGCATCACCATCTCCTCCCACATCTGCGCGCCGACGGGACTGCCGGCGAGCCTGATCCGCAACCCCCTCACGCTCCCCGACGCGATACCGGAGGCGGCGCACGATCCCTTGTCCTCCATGGCCGTGGTCGGAGCGATCTACCCGCAGAAGGGGCAGGATCTCGCGATCCACGCTCTGGCGGCCCTGAGGCGGCACCCGGCGGGCGGGGGCGCCCGTCTGACCCTGATCGGGCCGGAACTCGATGCCGCCTATGCGGCGCGCCTCCGGGCGACGATCCAGGCGCTCGGATTGACCGCCGCTGTGGACTTCGCCGGCCCCCGCGCGCCCGCCCGCGCCTTCGAGGGTGTCGGGCTCGCCCTGTTCCCTTCCCGGTCCGAGATCCAGCCCCTGGCGCTGGCCGAAGCCCTCGCCCGCGGACTCCCGGTCGTGGCGTCCGACATCCCGGCCCACCGCGTCATGATTGCGGAAACCGGCGGAGACCCCCGCGGCCTCTGCCGGGAGGATGCCGAGGCGATGGCCTCGGCGCTTCTGGATGCGGCTTCGGCGGCACCGCCCGCCGGGCTCGCTCAGCGCGTCCGGGACCTCTATTCCCCCCACACCTTCGCGACGGACCTCCTCGCCCTCTACCGCACGATCGCCCCTCGGGCCCGGTCGTGACGGCTCTCCGGGCCGGCGTCACGCGCGACCCGTCTTTTTGCGACTTGTGAGGCAAAGACCCTTCGTGCTAGGCACCGCCGGTCTCAGAGAGACACCTCGCGGAGAGGTGGCGGAGTGGTCGATCGCACCGCACTCGAAATGCGGCATGCCTGCAAGGGCATCGGGGGTTCGAATCCCCCCCTCTCCGCCAATTAGCCTGAAAAGCCTTATTTTTCAGACGCCCCCAAGGGAAACAGCGACTTCGCGGCCGTCCGGTGGTACACACGGGTGGTACACGCGTGGTTCTCGCAATGTCACGTCCCTGGCCCCATCCGAAGACCGGCGTCTTCTGGTTCCGCAAGCGGGTCCCGAAGGACCTGCTGGCGCTCGTCGGCAAGCGGGAGGAGAAGGCCAGCCTCGGAACGAAGGAGGTTGGCGAGGCCAAGCGCCGCCACGCTGCGCACGCGGCGCTGGTGGAGGCCCGCTGGGCGAATCTGCGGTCCGGCGTACAGCAACTGAACATGCTTGAGGTCCATGCCATCGCGGGCGAGTTCTACGAGGACCTCGTCCCCAAGTTCCGAAGTGGCCAGTTTTCCCCCGTCTTCAACCTGCTCGCGACCGGGGTCATCGAGCGCTACATCGCCGATACCGGTTCGAAGCAGCGCACCGAGTTCATGCGCTTCTACGGGGCCGAGATCGACGGCCACCTCGCCCGCAAGGGGTTGCTCGTGCACCCCGAGTCGCGCGGCGCACTGGATTACGCGATCGCCAAGGCGATCCTCCAGGCCGTCGAGCAGAGCCTGAACTATCTGGATGGGGACTTCAGCCCGGACCCGATGGCCGGGCGCTTTCCAAAGATCCCGTCCAAGCCGGCGGCGTTCGTCCTGCCGCTGGAGGAGTGGTTCGCGAAGTACGCCGAGGAATCGAAGCTCGCGGCCTCCACCCGGAAGCGCTGGCGGCCGGCCCTGGCCACGCTGGAAGCGTCCATCGGCCACGACGACCTCGCCCGCATCACACCGGACGACATCTCGGATTGGGTCGATACGCTCACGACGAAGGGGCGCAGCAACAAGACCATTCGCGACGTCTACCTCGCCTCGGCAAAGGCGCTTTTCGGCTGGCTCAAGGGCAAGCGGAAGGTCACGATCAACCCCTGCGCTGACGTGCGGGTGAAGGTCGTCGAGGCGAAGGTGTTGCGCGACCGCGACTTCACCGAGGCCGAAGCGTCGAAGATCCTTGCGTCAGCCCTCGCACCCCATGGCGGGCGCCTTAGTCCTGAGCACGCGGCGGCCCGCCGGTGGGTCCCGTGGCTCTGCGCCTACTCCGGTGCCCGTGTCGGCGAGATCACTCAGTTGCGCCGCAAGGACGTGCTTGAGCAGGGCGGTGTGCCGTATCTCCGCATCACCCCGGAGGCGGGCACGGTGAAGACGGGGCAGTTCCGGGACGTTCCGATCCACCAGCACCTGATCGAGATGGGGTTCCTCGACTATGTCGCAACGCGGACGGGTCCCCTGTTTTTTGACCCGGCGCGCGGACGCGGCGGCTCGGCTGCCAACCCAATGTCGAAGAAAGTCGGCGAGCGGCTGGCGGCGTGGGTCCGCAAGCTTGGGATCGACGACGTCGGCGTCGATCCCAACCACGGCTGGCGGCACAGCTTCAAGACGCGCGGCCGCGCGTGCGGGATGCGGGAGTCGGTCCTGGACGCCATCCAAGGGCACGCTCCTCGAACGGAGGGCGGGAAGTACGGGGGGTACACTCTCGAAACCAAGGCTTCCGAAATGAGGCTGCTCCCGCGCTATGCCGTCACTTTAGCTTGAACGGGGAGGTAAGGGCTGAGCCGAGGCTCACAAACCGACTATCCATTTACCCCCTAACCCAACCCTACCGAGTGCTACCAACGAAGGCCTTGATCGTTCAGCCACTCGGCGTCGTGTTTCTGGGCTCGAATAACGAAGGACCCAGGGTGGACGGCTTTCAGCCCAACGGCAAGGTCGGCGGCTCAGCGTGAGCGGGTCGCCCTTGCCTCAGGGCGCATCCGCGCCCCAGCTGCTGAGAGGGGTGAGGATCACCGAGAGACGCTGGTCGGCGGTGGATATTCGCCGGTCGGGTCCCCCCCGTCGAGCCAACGTACGACGTAGTCTGCGCATGCGCCCGGATCCGCCTTACCCTTCAGCCCGCACTCCCAGATGGTCGCGACACGCCAACCGTCCGCCAGAAGCGCCTCGACCGCCCTACGGTCCCTGGCTTCATTCGCCTGGAACTTGGAGTTCCAGAACTCCTCATTCGATTTCGGGGTCGTAGTCTTCGGGCAGCCGTGACGGTGCCAGAAGCACCCGTGAACGAAGATGCATGCCCGGCGACGACGAAACACGACATCCGGCCGCCCAGGCAGCTCTTTCGCTTGAAGGCGATACCGAAGGCCACGCGCGTGCAGGGCTTTTCGCAGGGCAAGTTCCGGTCCCGTGTCCTTTTGCCGGACGCTCCGCATGATTGCGGAGCGCTTCGTGACGTCGACCCTATCCATTCCTCGATCCATCCTTGGGGGCCGCCTCAGCCCTCCTCTCGATTGCGTGCGGTTTCCAGAGCGGAGACGGGGCGCCGGCTGGCGTCGAATGTATCCACGTAATGCAGCTCAGCGCCGGCCACCTCGCGCCGGACGCTCCACAACGCGCCCTTGGCTCCCTCGGTCTCGTCAAGTCGCCAGAACGGATGGACCATCACGTAGAACCTGTCTCCCCGATCCGTGCGTTCGACGATGCCGGGCAGGCGATCGCGCCCCAATTCGATCGGCCTACGTCCATCGGTGTTCAGGTTGCAGAGGTCGTCACGCACGTTCGCAGCCAACCGCGGCCAGTCGGCCAGTTCGATCTGCGGCTCCCATTTTCCGTCGAGCCCGGAGCGGTAGGTCGGTTCGACCAGGGCACGTAGGAACCCGAGACCCAGCCGCCAGTCGAGCAATCCGTGATACTGGCGGTTCCCGTATCTCTGCATGCATCGGTAACATGCCTGCGCGCAGTTCCTGCGGTGATCGTCGTCGCGGAAGTTCCTGACGATCGGATCGTCCACCGTGTCGAGCATCGACCGGATCAGGCGAACCACGGTCGGGGTTTCGTCCGTCTCCGTCTCCGCGAGGCGCCTGCAGAATCCCGCCCCGTTCACGAGATTGTCGGCGATCTGGATCATGGGAAGGCCGTTCCGGACGCGTGGCTCCAAGGCCTCGAACTCGTCCGGATCGATGTCCAGCTCCAGGGAGGCGCGTTGCAGCACGAGCTGGGTCGCGCTGATGGCAGCCGAGCGGATCGCCGCCCGATTGGGCGTCCTACCAAGCGCGCCGAGCCGAAGCCCGCTTGGGATGGTACGAAGTTCGAGGTAGAGCGCCTCGGTCGGCTTCGTGGAAAGCAGTCTGATCCCCCGTTCCGGATCCTCGTCCGCCTCAGTCCACCGGTCGCTCTTCGACGAGACGTCCTTGAGCACGAACTGGTTGTCGAGCGGAGGCCCCCTCAACCCCATGCCCCGAGGTGTGTACAGCGACTTCTGCCGTGCCCTTTGGACGGAAAATCCTCCCTCCGGATTGGCGGCGTCGGGCGGTGGTCCGTCGTTCATCCGAATTACGACGGCGCCGGACCCGGCATGGATCGACAGGTTGGTCGCCTCGACCGCTTGTACGTCGACGTCGCGGATCTCGGCGGCCACGACGCGGCGGGCCGGTGCCGCGACGTCCGTATCGTCTCTCGGCTCCTCGGCTTGGAACGAGGTCCTGAAGCCGGAAGGCACATAGTAGGCCCTGGCGTTCTCGGGGGCGACGTCGGTCCCGCAATCGGTACAACTGAACGGAGCGTTCGGACGTAGCTTGTCAAACAGCGTTGAACATTGACCCTGGATCGGCGTCGAACTTTGACCCCCCGGATGGGTATGGCGGGGCGCCCCTGATCAGCCCGGCGAAGCGGG
>NZ_LMRC01000020.1:0-31974 GCF_001425565.1 Methylobacterium sp. Leaf466
CGATCAGCCCGTCCGGTCCATCGGCGTTGAAGGCCACGACCCAGTCGCGCACCGTCTGCAGCCCGACCCCGCCGATCTCGGCCGCCTCCGAGCGCAGAACACCCGCGGCGATCACCGACAGCGCCAACAGGCGGCGGGTCTGCGCCGGATCACGCGAACCCTTGGCCAGACCGCGCAAGGCCTCGGCATCGAAGTCCGATCGCAGCGGCACCGGAGCAGCCAGCGCATCCTCCTCAGGCTCCAAACCCAAGGAAGGAATCACGACCGAGATGCCGACGCTACCCCGCGTGAGTCCTGCTCAGCGAGGCTTGGTATAANGCCAGCGCATCCTCCTCAGGCTCCAAACCCAAGGAAGGAATCACGACCGAGATGCCGACGCTACCCCGCGTGAGTCCTGCTCAGCGAGGCTTGGTATAAGATAGGTAGCAACCGCATGCAGCCGCGGGCCGAAGGGCGTGCCGCGCGCCGCCTCCGGAACAGGTGCGATCACGCGCGCCCCGCAGGTCGGGCACTGCACCGCCAGCTGTTGATGCTGGGTGACGACCGGTGCGACTTCCGGCAGCTCGATCCGTTCGGAGACGCTGACGACCTCGGCGGGAAGGTCCCCGTGCAGGGCGCCGCCGCAGCAGGCGCAGCGGTCGGGCCGATGATCAACGACCGCGTCGGGATCGTCGCTCATCACACGGCTATGGCCCTCGTGGCCGGGCTTGGCCCCGCCAGGTTTGGATTGCTCGCGCCGCTCCTTGCGGTCGGTCGCGGGCGGCTTCGAGGACGTGCGCGAGGTCTTGTCTGGACGCTGCAGACGCAGCACCAGCTCGATCAGTTCCTCGCGGCTCAACCGCTCAAGATCGCTGCGCCCCATCCCACGAAGGAATCAGCGAAACCCGACCCGCGCAAGGGCCTGGGTAATTACAATCCGGGACGTGGTGCGCCATCAGGAAGTGGCCGAGTTCGTGCGCGATAGTGAAGCGGCGACGGGGTTCGCCCCCGCGCTTGGCGAGGACGGTTCCTTCGGACCGCTTCGCGTCGGTGACGAGGCCGCCCTCGAACCCGTCGGTGTCGAGGTCCTCGATCCTCAGGATGCTGAGGCGCACGCACAGCTCCTGGATCGGCACGGGCACCGGGATGTTCGGCTCGGCTTGGAGGATCCGTTTAACGAGCGCCTCAGGCGAGCCCGCGTCCGCCAGATCCTTCCTGCTGATCGGCATTCGCGAAGCCCCTTCCTGTGCCGAGGCGATTCATCGGGCCGCCACGCACGCGCGATTCCGAGATCCGAGAGACCGAGCTTATGCGAGCGGTAACCCAACCGTGCCATCGCGGGCAAAGGCCATGCTGATGTGGCAAGTCGGTCCCTACAATCCCGTGGGCGTCGGCGAGGCCGAAGATCACCGCCACGTTCGAGTAGGCCGGACCGCGAGCGAACGGTTGGTCTAGCGGCGTATCTTGAAGGGGTCGGTGGTCGGCCCAACGGATAGCTGCGGGGGGCGACTGTCCGATGATGTCCGACAACATGGGCTACAAGCCGACATCGAATGTGGGATAAAATGTTGGCTGCCGCTTTAGCCCCAACCTAAAACCGAAGCGAAATCATAAACTTAAGCAAAATGGCTGGCGGAGACGGAGGGATTCGAACCCTCGATACCCCTTTCGGGGCATGCTCATTTAGCAAACGAGTGCCTTCAGCCGCTCGGCCACGTCTCCGCAGGCCACCGCTCTAGAATTTCGTGTCGGGTGGGTCAACCCGGTTTGCATGCGGGCGGGCGGATGGATCCCTGTGGCGCTGCAGGAGGCGCCGTTCGTAGTGCTTGGCCACGCGCAGGTGGCGCGAGATGGCGTAGTTCATGGCCGTGAGGAAGCCGTAGGCGCCGCGCACGGCATGGCGGCGGCCGATGTAGGCTTTCAGGAAATTGCCGGGCAGCTCCAAGAACAGGCGCCAGGTCGGGATGGTGACGCCGCGGGCGTCGAGGTCGTCGGCCTGCTGGTCGGAATAGCGGTTGAGCTTGTCGAGCTGGTCGCCCAGCGAGCGCACCGAGAAATGATGGACCACCCCGGGCAGGCGTCCCGCCTCGACCCCCGCCTGCAGGTCGACGCGGTCGTGGACGGGAGAGGGCGAGTAGCGTCCGCGATCCCGGCGGTAGAGGCGCACCGGTGTCAGGCGATAGGCCCAGGGGTGCGGGCGCGCTTCTCCGGGAAAGATCTCGGCGATGGCGAGGCGATAGGCGGCCAGCGCCGGCTCGCCGGTCGAGAACACCGCACGGATGCTATGCGCCAGATCCGGCGGCACCACCTCGTCGGCATCGAGGTTCAGGAGCCAGACGTGGCGGCACTGCTCTTCGGCGAACCGCTTCTGGGGCCCGTAGCCCGGCCAGTCGTTGTGGATGACGCGGGCGCCCAGGGACGCGGCCAGGGCCTGGGTCCCGTCCGTCGACCCGGAATCCACCACGACGAGATCGTCGGTGAGATCGCTTACCGCCGCGATGGTGGCGCCGAGGCGGTCGGCCTCGTTGCGGGCGATGATGAAGATCGAGAGGGGCAGGACGGTCATGAGGCCGGGTTCGCGTGAATGACCGGCCGGACGGGTATCGGTGCCGGACCCGCGCCCGCTCTATCGGGCGGCGGGTCCACGGACAAGCCGAGGGGCCTGCCCGTCACGGCGACGCCGTTGCGGACCGGTCCAGGGTCTCGGCGAGGCGCTTACGCTGGACCTTGCCGTTGGCGGTGCGCGGCAGGGCGTCGAGGAAATGGATCGCCCGCGGGCATTTGTAGGCGGCGAGCCGCTCGGAGCACCACGCCATGAGCCCGGCTTCGTCGGCGGTGGCATCGGCCTTGAGCACCACGAAGCCGGCGACGACGCTGAGGTCCGGCCGCGGCCGCCACTCGGCGACGCCGACTTCCGCCACGTCGGGGTGGGAGGCCAGCACGCCCTCGACCTCGTTGGGCGAGACCCGGTAGCCGAGGGCGTTCATCAGGTCGTCTGCGCGCCCATGAAACCGGACGTAGCCGTCCGCGTCGATGCTCGCCCGATCGCCGCCGACGAACCACTCCCCTCGCAGCACGGCGGCCTCCTCCTCCGGCCGGTTCCAGTAGCCGAGCATGAGGCCGGGTTCGGAGCGATGCACCGCGAGCAGGCCCTCTTCCCCAGGGGGCAGGGGCCGGTCTCGGCCGTCCTCGGACAGGATCGCGATCCTCCGGCCCGGTTGTGGCCGCCCGGGCGAACCGGGCCGGACCGGCGTCGTAGGGCCGCTCGAGACGTAGGTGGAGATCTCGCTCATCCCCAGCGCCTCGTAGAGCGGCTTGCCGGTGGCCCGCTCCCAGGCCGCCAGCAGCTCCGGCGGCAGGGCCTCGCCGGCCGTGAGGCCGTGTCGCAGGCGGCTGAGACCGTGGGCGCCGAGGTCGGCGTATTTCAGGATCTGTCGGTACAGGCTCGGCACGGCGGCAAACAGCGTGGCGCCGTGAGCGGCGATCAGGCCCGGCCAGCGCGCCGGATCGCGCGGCCCGTCGTAGAGCACGGCGGTGGCGCCGCAAGCCCACGGATCGGTGATGCCGACGCCGAGCGTGTAGGTCCAGTTCATGGTGCCGGCGTGCAGCATCACGTCCGCTTCGCCCAGGCCCTGCCAATGCTCGTGCATCGGCCGCCGCCCGAGCACGGCGCGGTGGGCGTGCAGCACGCCCTTGGGCCGGCTGGTGGTGCCGGAGGTGTAGACCAGGGTGGCCGGATCGTCCGCGGCCGTGTCGGCATAGGTCTGCAGCGGCGGTCCCTCCGCCATGGCGGCGATCTCGTCCGGGCCGATCGCGATCCGGCCGTCGAGGTCGGCCGGTGTGAGCGCGCAGGCGGGGCTCGCCGCCACCACCGCCGCACCCGAATCCGCCACCAGGAAGGCGGCCTCCGCCGGCGTCAGCTGCGGGGACGAAGGCAGGGCGACCAGCCCCGCGGCCAGCGCCCCGAAATACACGAGGACGTAGTCGGCGTCGTTGCCCATCCGGATCATGACCCGCGCGCCCGGCGCGAGGCCGAGGCCGAGGAGGCCGGCGGCGATGCCGCGCACGGCCCGGTCGATCTCGCCGTAGGTGAGGCGCAGCGTCGGCCCGCTCTCCCCGACCATCACCAGGGCGGGCTTGTCGGGGAAGCGGCCGGCCTGCCGTTCGAGGCAATGGCGCGCCGCGTTGAAACGCTCGGGTATGACGACGGGGGGCGTGGAGGTCACGGCATGCGATCCGGCGGTGGGTCGTGATGAGACCTACGCGAGAACGCCCGTCGCACAAGGCCCGGCCGGGAGGGTTTCGACGGAGCCCCCGGCGGTTCTACGCCGCCGGGGGCTCCGTCGGGGATCGCATCCGCGATCAGTTCGCGGCGGAGGGAAGTCCCGCCATCGTCGCGGCGGCCTCGATCATGACGCCCATCGCATCCGTGGCCGCGGTGTAGGCCGGTGTACCGGTGCCCCAATCGCTGGCAACGATGGCCGCGATCATCCTCGCCGCCTCGTCGAGCGCGGTCCTTTCGGCCCTGGCGAAGCGGGCCATCGCCGGGTGGTTCGCGTAGTCGGAGCGGGCGAGGGTCTCGGCGATGGTCGGCCCGGGCCGGCCGGAGATCGTGGCGGCACTGGCCTCCGGCGGAGCAAGGCCGACCAGGATGGTGGCGAGCTTGCGCTTCCAGACCCCGATATCGGCCGGCATCCGGACGAGGACGAAATTCGGGATGTTGGCCCCGGCGGTGTCGAGGGAGGTCTGCCCGAGGTCCTCGGCCTGCTTCAGCCGGACCGTGATCTTCTCGATCTCCTCGTGCGTCTTGGAGGCCTTGGCGGCGATGCCCTGGACGCTGGTGGAGATCTCGGCGGTGGCCGAACGCTGCTGCCCGAGCATCTGCGAGATGGCCTGGTTGAGGTTGCTCGCCTGCGAGATGCGGTCGTTGGTCTGAGCGACGCGGGATTCGAGCTGCTCGACGATCGTGCGACCGGTGGTGACCGCCGCACGGCTCTCCCCGACCGCCACCGAGATCGATGACATCTCTGCGGTGAGCGTGCTGAGGAGCGCCCGGATCTCGCCGGTGGAGCGCGCGGTCTGGGCGGAGAGCGACTTCACCTCGGCGGCGACCACGGAGAAGCCGCGGCCGGCCTCGCCGGCGCGGGCCGCCTCGATGGTCGCGTTGAGGGCGAGGAGATTGGTCTGGTTGGAGATGGAGGCGATGGCGGTGGCCATCACCTCGATCTGCGAGATCGCCCGCTCGAGGACCACGACGCGGTCCGAGATGAGGGAGGTGCGCGATTCGATCTCCTGCATGGCGTTGCGCGCCTGCTCGCCGTCACCGACGCAGGCCTGCATGGCGGTCAGCGCGTCCTGGGCCACGGTGACCACCGTGTCGGAGGTCTGTGAGACTTCGGCGATCGAGGCGGCCATCTCCTCGGTGGCGCCGGCGATGGTCTGGGTGGCGCGGGCCACCTCGCCGACGTCGTAGGTCATCCAGCCGATGTTGATGGTGGCCTCGGAGGCTTCCTTGGCGATGGCGGCCATGTTGCCGAGGTTGCGGCGGCGCTCCTGATCGCGCTTGCCCATGAAGGTGGTGAGCGAGGCGCGCAGCGGGCCCTCGGGCAGATCGAGGGTGGTGAGGTCCTGTGTCGCCATCAGGGTCTCGACGGCCTTCGTCAGACGAGCGGCCTCGTCCTGCGATACGGATTGCGCGTTCGCGACGATGGCCGAAGAATCCTTGCGCGTGCGTCCGAAGGCGAGCCCGATCATCGACGTGAAGTCCTTGTGCGTTTCCTGTCCGAAGGTGCACGCGAACGCTTAACATCGGCTTAGCGGCGGAATGGTTTGGGCGCAGACAGTGGACAGTCGATGTGCTGCAACCGCGAAGAATCGGGAGCACAGTCGCATTCCCCCGCCGCCGACCGACGTCGAATGGCCGATGAACTCTGCGTGATCCCTACGCCAATACGCAGGCCTCACACGCGAGACTGGAGCGGTGGGCTTGCGTAGCGATCGATGCGCACGTCGCCTCACCGCGTGGGCGGCACCGAGGGCGATGAAACGATGATCCGCTCTCGCAAAGCGCCCGGCACCATCGCTGCACGTCCGGCAATGCAGATCCGGCAACGCATGTCCGGGGGCGATGTGGCGGCACGGCGCGACGAGGGCCGATGCGGTGCGAGAGGATGACCGACATCCGCCTGTCGACGCCATCGAACGAATTGCGCGTGCTCTTCGACTGAACCGGGTTACCCGGTGCGCAGGTCGGAATTTACGGGGCCGGCTTTTCCTCTCCGGAGCCCTTCAAAAGTTCGCCCGCCACGTCGGTGATCCGGGGGGCGGGCTCGCGGATGAATGGCAACGGGCGGCACACCGCCATGGCGGCGAGGCCGAAGCGGGCCGTCATCAGGCCATTGAGCACGCCCTCGCCGAGCTTGGCCGAGACGCGGGCGGCGATGCCGAGCCCCAGCGCCTGCTGCAGCATGCTCTCCCCCACCGCCATGCCGCCGGTCACGGTGAGATGGGCAAAGGCCGAGCGGGCGAGGCGCAGGAAGCCGAGGAAGCCGGGACGACCGCCGTAGATGGTCGCGATCCGCCGCAGGAGTCTCACCGCGGAGAACACCACGAAGGCGACGTCGACGATCGCGCGTGGGCTGAGGGCCGTGACGGCGGAGACTTGCTTGGCCGCCGTCGCGACGGCGTTGCGGGCCTGACGGTCGAGGGGCGAGAGCAGTTCGTGCTCGGCGATGGCGAGACGGTCGTCGACGTCGAGGATCGCATCGCCGAGGGTGTCGAGGCGCTTCGTCCCACCCGCCAGGGCCGCGCGGCCGGCATAGAGCGCGGCGAGATCCCGGACGACGGCCTGCGCCCCGGTGTGGTCGCGGGTGGCCATCGCCTCCACGGCCCTAGCCCGCAGGAGCTCGATCCGGCGCTCGCGCCAGATGCCGGCCAACTCGCGCACGACGATGGCGGCCAGCGCGACGGCGGCGAGGCCGAGGAGGACCAGCGCCACCCAACCGAGCCAGGGGGCGGCGGCGAACAGGTCGGAGATCATGCGCTCGAGCGAGAGCCCGATGCCCAGGGACACGAGGCCGCCGAGAGCGACGAGCAGCAGCGACAGCCAGGGCGCGCGGGATTTCGGCGCGACCGGCACGGGCGTCCCGTCCGCGGCCTCGACGATCTCGAACGGCTCTTCCACCATCCGCACCGTGCTCGGCGGCGCGACGTCGCCCTCGATGGCGCCGGTCTGGTCGGCCGCCGGAATGCGGAAGGCGCGGGGGCGCTGGGTCGAGGTCATGGCCGAACCTTTTTGCGAGCGGGCGTCCGGATACGATGCGCCTGCACCCCGGTCGTCGGGTCGACGGACGCGCTCATGCGAGCCTGTCCCCGATCAGGAACTGCATGGCCCGGTCGAGGCGGATCTGCGGCAGATGGCCGGGGCGGCCCAGGGCATCGGGCTTGACGAGGGGGGGGCGGAAGCGGGGAAAGCGCAGGGAGCCCGGCGGCACCGCCCCGTCGAGGACGTCTTCGGGCCGGGCCGGCAGCTCGCCGGGGAAGACGGCGGCTTCGCTCAGACCGTCGAAGGTCTCGTCGCCGACGATCTCTCCCGCCTCCGGCGTGCCGGAGACCGCCCGCAAAACCTCGTCCCCGTCGTGGATCGTGGTCTCGCGGGTGGCCCGCACGGAGGCCAGCGCGACGGTCCCAACCCTGGCACCGGCGGCTTCCGTGCGGCGCATGGCGCGCGAGACCAGGAGGCGCAGCAGCGCGTCGAGGCGGTCGTGGCTAATCTGGTGGAGGTGGTCGGCCTTGGTGGCCGCGAACAGGATGCGTTCGGCACGCGGCGCGAACAGGCGCGAGATCAGGGTGTTGCGGCCGATGCGGAAGCTCAGGAGCACGGCGTCCAGCGCCTCTTCCAGTTCGGCGAGGGCGGCGGGGCCGGCATCGACCGCGGCCAGGACGTCGACGAGGACGATCTGGCGGTCCACCCTCTGGAAGTGGTTGCGGAAGAACGGCTCGACCACCTTGGCCTTGTAGGCCTCGAATCGACGCTCCATCAGCCCCGCGAGGCTGCCGGGGCTCAAGGGCTCGACGAGGCCGTCGAGGGGCGCGAAGGTCAGGGCCGGCGAGCCGGCCAGGTCGCCCGGCATCAGGAACCGGCCCGGCGGGGTGGTCGCCACCGCCTCCGGCCCGGCACGGAGCGCGCCGAGATACGCCTTGAAAGCGGTGCTGGCGCGCTCGGCCACGACCTCGTCGAGGGGAGCGGTGGGATCGAGCGACGTCAGGGTCTCGAGCCAGGGCACGGCGGCACCCGCCCTGCCGCTGCGGCGCGTGCCGGCGATGGTGGCGCGCGACCAGCCGGCATAGCTCTGGTCGATCAGGGCGAGGTCGAGCAGCCATTCGCCGGGATAATCGACCACGTCGAGCATCAGGGTGCCGGGCCCGGAGCGCCAGCCGCCGGCCCGCTCGTACTCGATGGCCAGTCGGAACTGGCTGATGCGATCGGTGGACCGGGGCCAGACCCTGGCGCCGGTGAGCGCCGCGACGTGATCCTCGTAGGGAAAGCGGGGCACGTCGTCGTCGGGCTGGGGCACGAGGCGGGCGCGGCGCAGGCGGCCCTCCTGCGAGGGGGCGAAGGCCGGAAGGGCATGCGCCTCGACGAGGTGATGGATCAGCGCCGTCGTGAACACGGTCTTGCCCGACCGCGCGAGGCCGGTGACCCCGAGCCGGAGGGTCGGCTGGATCAGGAGGTCGCTCGACGCCTCGGCGAAGGCGCGGACGGCGGAGCCGGCGCGCGCGGTAAAGCTGGTCATGCGGAGAGGTTCATCGGCGGCGGGGAGGGGATCGCTCTGGTGCGGCTGAGGTGGCGCGCGCTGTCGGCGACCGCAAGGCCCGGCCCTGGCGCGCCAACGCCGATGTCACGGTCCGGCGGCCGGCGTCGCATCGGCCAGGCGCTGCGACAGCCGCGCGATCGCCGCTGTCACCAAGTCAGGGCCGGCCTTGAGGGTGCCGAGTTCGACCGCCGACATCGCCAGCATGACGGGCGCGAGATTCGGCATCGGCCGGCCGTCGCCATCGAACAGGCGCAGGTCGTCGTCGGGCTTCACCCCGACGCTCGCCGCGATGCGGCCGGCATAGTTGCGGATGCGGGTCTCGTCGTTGGAGCACAGGGGGGCGGGGACGCGCAGGTCGAGGAGCGGAATGCCGGGCAGGCCCGCGGCAATGGCGGGCAGCCCCGCCGATTCCGCGGCGAGCCGATCCGCCAGGGAAGTGGCCGCACGCGCCCCCGGTCGAGGCCGGGACTGTACGGCTGCGGCAGGGCGCCCCGTCACGGGCGAGGGCTTCACGAGGATCTCGGACGGTCTCACCAGCAGGACCGAGGGTCTTGCGACGATCACCGACGGCCTCACCAGCAGGCCGGGGGTCGGGCGCGCCGGCGCGCCGTCGGAGACGGCCTCGGGCGTGCGGCTCGCCACCTGGATCCGCGGCGGCGGCGCGGCCCTGCCGGCCCGTGCCATCAATGCGCGGGCCGACCAGGGCTGGACGCGCAGTCCCGGTGCCCCCCCGGAGGCGCGCTTGGGTCCGCCGCCGGGGGCATTGCGGGCGAGGAAGCGCGCGCGCACCGTCTTGCGCAAGCCCAGCGGCGCGATGTCGGGGGAAACTCCCGCCGCCGCGCTCGGGCCAGGCGAGGCCGACGGCGAGCGGCATTCCGCCGGCGCCCAGCGCCGCACGATGGCGAGCGCGCTTTGACGGCCGAGGTCGCGATAGTAACGGCGCAGCAGCTGCGCGGCCGCATCCGCCCCCGACGCGGCATCGGCGAAGCCGGTATGGCCCTCGGCATCCGCCCCGATCTCGCCGTTCCAGCGCGCGCTCTTGATGCACCAGTAGTTGTTGAGCTTGACGCAGCGGGCGACGAAGGCCGGCGGGTTGGGCGCGTGGCGGGCCACCATCGCCAGGGAGAGTGGGCGCAAAGCCCCGCCCGCCTCGGCCCGCCAGTTCGACACCGCCCGCGCATCGGCCATGAAGCGGCTCGGGGGTTCGGGTGCCGGTCCGGGCAGTGCGAGCATGCCGGCGGCATCGCCGGCCCGGCGGCGCAATGCCTCGATCCCCGGCTCGACCCGGGGCAGGAGGGTGGTGGCGATCACGAGGGCGGTCAGGAGCACGGGCGGTGGACCGTCGGGTTACGGCCCTCGGGAAACGGATGGACCCGCGAACGGTTCACGCGTCCGCCGCCTCGGTCAGGTCGCGGGGCCTGACGAAGCTCACGAGGCGTCCGGTGCCGGTGCCGATCTCGCGCCATGCGTCAGCGTCGAAGGCGATGACGGCGTAGGCGGCCGTCGGAAACTCCGCCGCCAGCCGCTGGCACAGCGCAGCCTCGCCTGCGCCCGCCAGCTGCGTCCCAAGATCCTGAAGGCCGGGATTGTGCCCGATCACGAGGAGGGTGCGGGCCTCGTCCGGTGCCGACCGGATCACCCGCAGGAGGGAGCCCGCGGGCGCCTCGTAGATGCCGTCTGCGATCTCGCAAGGCGGCCGTCCCAGGGCGTCGGCCACGGCCTTCCAGGTTTCACGGGTGCGCTGCGAGGGCGACAGCAGGGCACGATCAGGTATCAAGCCGGCTTCGGCGAGATGGGCACCGATCAGCGGGGCGGCCCGCTTCCCGCGGTCGTTGAGCGGCCGGTCGAGGTCGGCGACGCCGGCGGGATGGTCGGACTTGGCATGGCGCAGGAGGACGAGGCGAAGGGCCCCGGCGTCCGGCGAAGGCATCCGGGTCTGTGCCACTACTGATACCCCACGACCGGGTGCGGCACGTAGCGGGACTCGAGGGCCGCAACCTCGGAGTCCGTGAGGTCGAGGGAGAGTGCGGCCACCGCGTCGTCGAGGTGGTGAGGCTTCGAGGCCCCGATGATCGGGGCGCAGACGCCCGGCTTGCCCGCCACCCAGGCGAGCGCCACCTGCGCCCGCGGCACGCCCCGCTCGCCTGCGATCCGCGCGACCTCGGCGACGACGGCGCGGTCGGCCTCCTCGGCCGAGGCGTAGAGCTTGCGCCCGACCTCGTCGGTGTCCTGGCGCGGGCTGGTCTCGTCCCAGTCGCGCGTGAGGCGGCCTCTCGCCAATGGGCTCCAGGGCAGGATCGCCACTCCCTGGTCGGCACAGAGCGGCATCATCTCGCGTTCCTCCTCCCGGTGCAGCAGGTTGTAGTGGTCCTGCATGGTCGCGAACCGGGTCCAGCCGTTCATGTCCGCCGTGAACAGCGACTTGGCGAATTGCCAGGCGAACATCGAGGAGGCACCGATGTGCAGGGCCTTGCCCGCCTTGACCACGTCGTCGAGGGCTTCCAGCGTCACCTCGATCGGCGTCTCGTAGTCCCAGCGATGGATCTGGTAGAGATCGACGTAGTCGGTCCCGAGGCGTTTCAGGCTCGCGTCGATGGCCGCGAAGATCGCCTTTCGCGAGAGCCCGCCGGCGTTGGGCTGGCTCGTCAGCGGAAAGAAGCATTTCGTCGCCAGCACGATCGCGTCGCGATCGGCGAAGTCCTTCAGGGCCCGTCCCACGATCTCCTCGCTGGTGCCGTCGGAGTAGTAGTTGGCCGTGTCGAAGAAATTGATCCCGAGGTCGAGCGCCTTGCGGATCAGCGGCCGACTCTCGTCCTCGCGCAGGGTCCAGGCATGGGGACCGCGCTCCGGGATGCCGTAGGTCATGCAGCCGAGGCACAGCGGTGAGACGTCGAGGCCGGTGCGGCCGAGTTTTCTGGTTTTCATGGGACCTCTCTTGCAGCCTGCCAGCGTCGGCGGAAGGCCCATTGGGCGTATGTGGTCCGCCGCGTTCGGATCGACAGCGAACGTCTCACAACAGAGCCGCGAGGTCCCGCCGCCCATGGACGATCCTGACGATCTCGACCGAAGAAATGTCCCCCTCATCGTGATCGGGGTAGGTCTCGTAGAGGATCAGAAGGGGTGGTTCGACGAGGACGCGGGCCGAAGGCCGGATATCGGGCCGTCGCGGGCCGATCCGCGGATGGTCGGCGAGTTGGCCGACCCGTTGTTCGATCCGATCGTAAAGACGCTCGGCAGCCGCAGGGTTTTCGGCACCGATCGCCACGTAGTGATCAAGGAGATCCTGCTTGGCGAGATTGGACCAAACGATCCTAGCCGGCATGCTGGGGGTCGTCGCTGGCCAAATCCGGGCCGATGGTCCTGGCTTTCAGGCGTCCGCGTGCTTCCTGGCGCAATGCGCTGAAATCCAGGGCTCCCGAGAGGCCGCCGGATTTTCCTGCGTCCCAGGCCTGCCTTAGGCTCCCGCTGTCATATTCGGTCGACATGGCGCGGTTCTCCGACCAGAGCCTCAAGGCATCCTGAATCACGTCGCTCTGAGATCGGTACTCGCCGGCGTCGACGGCGGATCGAATCTGCGATGCGATCATCTCCGAGAACGCGACCGTCACCGGCTCGTTGTCCATCGTCACGACCGGTCTCCTCGTGTCCGGCAGGTCTTGGCGATCGCCATCATACCCCCTCCCATCGCTATGACCAGCGACGCATGTCTCAACCGCCCCGTCCCTCCCGCCGCATCATGGAGGCCAGCTTCTCGAACAGGCTCACGTCCTGCTCGTTCTTCAGAAGCGCACCGTGCAGGGGCGGGATCAGCTTGCGCGGGTCGCGCTCGCGCACCGTCTCGAGGTCGATGTCCTCGGAGACGAGGAGCTTGAGCCAGTCGAGCAGTTCGGAGGTCGAGGGCTTCTTCTTGAGGCCGGGCGTCTCGCGGACAGCGAGGAAGACCTTGAGCGCCTCGGCCACCAGCCGCGGCTTGATGCCGGGATAATGCACGTCGACGATGGCCTGGAGCGTCTGCGCGTCCGGGAAGGCGATGTAGTGGAAGAAGCACCGGCGCAGGAAGGCATCCGGCAGTTCCTTCTCGTTGTTGGAGGTGATGATGACGATCGGGCGTCGCTCGGCCTTCACGATCTGGCCGGTCTCGTAGACGAAGAACTCCATCCGATCGAGTTCGGTGAGGAGATCGTTCGGGAACTCGATGTCGGCCTTGTCGATCTCGTCGATGAGCAGCACCGGGCGTTCGGGAGCGGTGAACGCCTCCCACAGCTTGCCGCGGCGGATGTAGTGTCCGATGTCCGACACCCGCGGGTCCCCGAGCTGCGAGTCCCGTAGCCGGGAGACGGCGTCGTACTCGTAGAGGCCCTGCTGGGCCTTGGTGGTCGATTTGACGTTCCAGGTCAGGAGCGGCGCACCGAGCCCCCTGGCGATTTCCTCGGCGAGGACGGTCTTTCCGGTGCCGGGCTCCCCCTTTACGAGAAGTGGACGCTCCAGGACGATGGCGGCGTTCACCGCCACGGTCAGGTCCGTCGTGGCGACGTAGGCGTCGGTCCCGGTGAATCGCATCGGATCGTCGTCCCTCGGCTCATGGCTGGCGCCGCTCTCGATGAGCGAACGCGAGGCTCATGAATGGCCTGACGGTCCCGGATGCAAGGCCCCGCACCCGATCGGGCGGCCGATCACGCGGCCTTGGCGGCCAGGGAGGCATGCTCGGCCTGCACCAGCACGTCGAGCACCCGCCAGGGCTTCTGCAGGTAGACGACCTGATTGGACAGGCGTTCGTCACGGCTCGAGTCGTAACCGGAGGTCATGACCACCCGCACGTCCGGCCAGCGGCTCTCGACGGTGTTGGCGAGGGCGAAACCGTCCATCGCCCCGTTCAGGCGGATGTCGGCGAACAGCAGCGCGACGTTGACGTCGGCCCGCTCGAGGACGGCGATGGCCGCCTCTGCGGACGAGCAGGCGATCACGTCGAGGTCGGTCTCCTCCAGGACTGCGGTGGCGAGGTGGCGAAGGGCGGCGTCGTCCTCCACCACGAGGGCGACGGGGCAATCCGAGCGGGTACGGTCCATAGGCTGGCGCTTTCGTCAGGAGATGTCGTCAAGAGGAAACGGGACCACCGCGGAGGGCGGCGCGAATCATTTTCGATGATCGATGCTGGGCTGCAACGGGTCCGGCCGCAAGGGTCCGGGGCGGGCTCCGGCCATGCGGCCGGCGCAGTGCGCGAGGCCGCAGTCGGTCCATCGAGGCCGTTTCGCGCCACAGCCGCCCGCGAAAGAAAGGTGCGAAGAGTCCCGTGGCGCCGCATTAACGACCCGTTCACCACGCAAAAGGGATTGTTGCGGATCGATGACGGCCGCGCGGCCTCCGAACGGCGCAAGTCCTGCTTCGTACCGATGCCGCCGGCAGGCAAGGTCCTGCGAAATCTCGGTTTCGCCTCATCTCAAGTCCTGCTCGACGGACGGGACCGCCACGAACGCGAGGGGTCATAACGAGCGATGTGCCGCTTTCTCGCCTACAGCGGTGAACCGGTCTTCCTCACGGATCTGGTCTGCGCGCCGACGCATTCCCTGGTGCACCAGTCGCTCCATGCGGCCGAGGCCAAGACCGAGACCAACGGCGACGGCTTCGGCATCGGCTGGTACGGCGAGCGGGCCGACCCGGGCCTCTACCGCGACGTCTGCCCGGCGTGGTCGGACGAGAACCTCGTCAACCTGTGCCAGCAGGTTCGCGCCCGCACTTTCTTCGCCCACGTCCGTGCCTCGACCGGTACGGCGACGACGCGGGCGAACTGCCATCCCTTCGCGCACGGCACCCACCTCTTCATGCACAACGGCCAGATCGGCGGCTATGCGCGGATCAAGCGACGGATCGAGGCCCTGATCCCCGACGCGCTCTACGACATGCGGCGCGGCACCACCGATTCCGAAGCGATCTTCCTGCTGGCACTCGCCAACGGGCTGGCCGAGGACCCCGTCGGGGCGATGGCCCAGACGCTCTCCACGGTCCGCGACCTGATGCAGGCGGCCGGCGTCGACGAGCCGCTGCGCTTCACCGCGGTGGTGACGGACGGCGATACGATCACCGCCTACCGCTGGGCCTGCGACGGCCGGCCTCCGAGCCTCTACTATCGGGAAACCGAGACCGGCCTCATCGTCGTCTCCGAACCCATCGACGGCTGCCGCGACGGCTGGCTGGTGGTGCCCAAGGGCGGCACCCTGCAGGCGCGCCGCGGCGGCCCTGCGACCGTGACCGGCGCCGATCAGGTCACGGTCAAGGCCAAGCCGCGCATCGCCGCCTGACAAGCCGCGCATCGCCGCCTGACAAGCCGCGCATCGCCGCCTGACAAGCCGCGCATCGCCGCCTGACGCACCGAGGGAGAGCGGCGCCGGCCAGGGCGCGTCCCTTCCACTGCGGTCATCCATGCCGTAAGGGCGCTGGGTAATCCCGGGGTCCATCGCGCGCATGATCCGTCTTGAGAAAATCGGCAAGCAGAACGGCCGGCAAATCGTCTTCATCGAGGCGTCCGCCGCTCTCCAGAAGGGGGAGAAGGTCGGGCTCGTGGGCCCCAACGGCGCCGGCAAGACCACGCTGTTCCGGATGATCACCGGCGAGGAGGAGCCCGACGAGGGCCAGGTCGCCACCGACAAGGGCATCACCATCGGCTATTTCAGCCAGGACGTCGGGGAGATGTCCGGCTGTTCGGTGGTCTCGGCGGTGATGGACGGGGCCGGGCCGGTGAGCGCCGTCGCCAAGGAGCTGAAGGCGTTGGAGGCGGGCCTCGCCGATCCCGACCGGATCGACGAGATGGATGCCCTGGTCGAACGCTACGGCGAGGTCCAGGCCCGTTTCGAGGAGCTCGACGGCTACGCCCTGGAGGGCCGGGCCTACGAGGTGCTGGCGGGCCTGAGCTTCAGCCAGGAGATGATGGACGGCGACGTCGGCAAGCTGTCGGGCGGCTGGAAGATGCGCGCGGCGCTGGCCCGCATCCTCCTCATGAACCCGGACGTGATGCTGCTCGACGAGCCCTCCAACCACCTCGACCTCGAGAGCCTGATCTGGCTCGAATCCTTCCTCAAGGGCTACGAGGGCGCGCTCCTGATGACCTCGCACGACCGCGAGTTCATGAACCGCATCGTCACGAAGATCGTGGAGATCGACGGCGGCACGCTGACGTCCTTCTCGGGCGACTATGCCTTCTACGAGCAGCAGCGGGCGCTCAACGAGACCCACCAGCAGGCGCAGTTCGAGCGCCAGCAGGCGATGCTCGCCAAGGAGATCAAGTTCATCGAGCGGTTCAAGGCGCGCGCCAGCCACGCCGCCCAGGTCCAGAGCCGGGTGAAGAAGCTCGACAAGATCGAGCGGGTCGAGCCGCCCCGGCGCCGGCAATCGGTGGCGTTCGAGTTCCAGCCCGCGCCGCGCTCGGGCGACGACGTCGCGATGCTCCGGAACGTCCACAAGCGCTACGGCGCCCGCACGATCTACGAGGGACTCGACTTCTCGATCCGGCGCCGGGAGCGTTGGTGCGTGATGGGGATCAACGGTGCGGGCAAGTCGACGCTCCTGAAGCTGGTCACCGGCGCGACGCAGCCCGACGACGGCGCGGTGGCGCTGGGCGGCAGCGTCAAGCTGGGCTACTTCGCCCAGCATGCGATGGACCTGCTCGGCGGCGAGCTGACGGTGTTCCAGGACCTGGAGCGGTCGTTCCCGCAGGCCGGGCAGGGGTCGCTGCGGGCGCTCGCCGGCTGCTTCGGGTTTTCCGGCGACGACGTCGAGAAGCGATGCCGGGTGCTGTCGGGGGGCGAGAAAGCCCGGCTGGTGATGGCCAAGATGCTGTTCGATCCGCCGAACTTTCTCGTCCTCGACGAGCCCACCAACCACCTCGACATGGGCACGAAGGAGATGCTGATCGCGGCGCTCTCCGGCTTCGAGGGCACCATGCTGTTCGTCAGCCACGACCGCCACTTCCTGGCCGCCCTCTCCAATCGCGTCCTCGAGGTGACCCCGGAGGGCATCCACCAGTACGGCGGCGGCTACACCGAATACGTGGCCCGTACCGGCCAGGAGGCGCCGGGCCTGCGCAGCTGATCGTGGACGGACGGTCTGTCGCTGGGCGAACCCGGTCCAGTTACCGCCTGGGATCGGCCGGCCGGGGGCTCCCGCAGATCGCGTCGGCGGTCGCCTCCGCGGCGATTCCGATGAGCGAGCCGACCACCACGTCGGACGGGAAATGGGCGCCCCGGAGCATCTGGACGGCCACGATCCCGGCCGCGGTCGCATAGACCGGGGTACGGACCTCCGGATAGGCACGGCCCACCGCCCTGGCCACGGCGACGCTCAGCGCGGAATGGCCCGAGGGAAACGACTGCCAGGGCCCGACGTTCGGGCCGAGCCACCCCTTCTGGTAGCGCCCCGTGTCCATCAGCACGTTGGGCCGGGTGCGGTGGACGACCCGCTTCACGCTCGTCTTGACGACGCTGGCCAAGACGCCGCTCACGAGCATCTGGCGGCCGGCCGCGGCCAGGCGCCGATCCCCCGAGGCGAGCCCGAACGCCAGGGTGCCCACGGACAGGGCGAGGAGCGATTGCCAGCTCCCGACCTCGCTGGCGCTCGCCAGCGCCCGCACGCCGAGGTGATCCTTGGCACGGGCCAGGGACACGCCGAGGGCGATGTCCGCGGCCTCGATCCCGGCGATGCCGGAGCGTAGACGGTCGGCGAAACGATGGTCGTCGAGAGGAAGCATGGCCGACAACGCGGTCCTCGCCGGAACGTTCGCGCAACGACACGCTGCCCCGATGCCACCGCCCCGCGAGGGTCCGCCTTCGCCGGACGGAGGGGCTCCTCAGAACCGCGCGGTCAGGAAGAGCCGGACGTTGCGGCCGGGCAGCAGGATCTCGTCTTTCTTGAACGAGGCCGAGTTGCGGATATCGCTGTCCAGGAGGTTGCGACCCTGGAGGCCGAGGGTCACCTCGCGCGCCCCGTAGACCGCCGGGTCCAGGGGCTTGGTGTAGCTCACCTCCGCGCGCAGGTCGTCGTAGCCGGGGGTGACGGTCTCGAACGGTGCGGTCTCCCGGTGATCGAAGGCGTGCAGCAGGTTGATGCGCGCGAACCAGCCGTCCGCCCGGAGGAAGGCGCCGCCGCCGACACGATGGGGCGGGATGCGCGGCACGTTGGAGCCGTCGTCGAACTGCGCCCGCACGAAGTCGTACTGAGCCTCGAAGCCGGCAAAGCCGTTGCCCACCGGCAGGACATCGAGCTGGGCCGCGATTTCGGCGCCGTAGAAGGCGGCGTTGGCCTGCGAGTAGACGATCTGGCGCAGTTCGTCGCCGCTGCCGCAGGACGCGAAGTCGTCGTCGCAGCGGTTGCCGGTGTCGCGCTTGTAGATGAAGCCGGTGTAGCGGGTGTAGTACCCGGTCGCGTCGAGCCGCAGCGGCCCGTCGGCCTTGCGGATGCTGACCTCCACCGTGCGTGCGCGCTCCAGCTTGAGCCGCGGGTCGCCGATCTCGAAGGTCGCGGTCGCGTCGTGGGGTCCCTGCGAGAACAATTCGTAGCCGGTGGGGCCGCGCTCAACGTAGGAACCGTTGACGGCGCCCACGAAGCCGTAGGGGAGGTCCTGCAGCGCGCCGAAGCTGGCGCTCTTGGGCGCGAACCGGCGGGTCAGCGCGAACTGGGCCGGATCCTCGTCCGCCACCGGCAGGTAGTCGCGCGGGAACTGCGTCACCGTGCTGTTGAGGCGGTCGCCCTCGATGCGACCGGCTCCCTGGAAGCGCAGCCCGTTGCCGACCGCGAGTTCCTCGAACAGGTAGAGCGCGTGCGAGCGCGACTCGGTCGGCGGCAGGAAGGCCTCGCCCTGGGTCGAGATCACCCGCCGCCCGCTCTGGAGGCCGAGCGCCCCGGTGAGGACGCCGAAGGGGAGGGTGACGGGCACGTGCTGCAGCTCGATCCTGCCCTCGGCTTCGCGGTTCTTGAACGTCGCCTGGATGCCGTCGAGGCCGTTGCCGCCGATGCCGCGCTCGTCGTGGCGGTAGACCGAGTAGCCGGCCCAGTAGCGGATGACCTCCAGCGGTCCGTCGAGCGGGCGATACTCGCCGCGCGACAGCACCTTGTCCTGGCGCGGATCGAGGCGGGTGCGGTTCTCGGCCGCCTCTCCGCCGGGGATCTGGTAGAGGGCGTCGTAGTGGCTGAACGAGATGCCGGCAAAGCCCCGGTCGCCGATGGCCGAGATGCCGACCGACCCGCCCTGCGTCTCGGTGGCGGAGTTGCGCTGGATGCCCCCCGGGATCGCGTAGGAATCGGTGGCCGTCCTGACCCCGTCGGCATGCACCGCGATGCCGTCGTGGCCGGCATCGACGGTGGCGGCACCGAGCCGCCCGTTGTCGACGGTGGAGTACCCGGTGGTGACCTGCCCCGACACACCGCCCGCCGGGATGAAGGTCGGCACGCGGTTGTTCTCGGCCGACACGACGCCGCCGATCGCGCCCGATCCGTAGCGCAGCGTCGCCGGCCCGCGGATCACCTCGATCCGGTCGGACACCAGCGGGTTGATCGGCACCGCGTGGTCCTCGCCGAGTTCCGATACGTCGCCGGTGACGATACCGTTCTCCTGGATGCGCACCCGGGCGTTGTCGAGGCCTCGGATGATCGGGCGGCTGGCGGCCCCCGGCGCGTAGGTCGAGCTCGCAATGCCGGGTCGGTCCGACAGGGCGTCGCCGAGGGTGCGCGGCTGGTCGCGGCCGATCTGCTCGCGGGTCACCACCGTGACCGGCGAATAGGTGCCGGCCACGACCGGAAGGACGCCCGTGGGAAAGCTCGACCCGGAGACGAGCCCCCGTCCGGGCTGGATCGGGCTCGGCGACGTCACGCTGAGTTCCTCGAGGGTCACGGGCGCCGCCGTCTGCGCGTGGACACCGACCGACCAGGCCGCGAGCGGAAGGGTGGCCAGGACCACGCGGCGAGGAACCATGCGGGTCAGGACGGTCGTCGACGAAGACATGGTCGCCTCGGTGCAATGTGATAGTGTTGCACTAACGGCCCTCCGCCGGCGGACGCAATCGCGAAGTGCGAACCCCGTGATCGGACGAAGCGAGTGTAATGTTATTACAACAGGTCCGGGCGGCCCGTCGTCGCCGTGGTCGGCGGCGGGCCGCAGGTGAAACCGGAACCGCCTTCCGTCCGACGTCATTGCGTCATCCGGGGGTCCGGTCCGCGTCGTATTCGCGGGGAAGGGGGCGACGCCTGGGTGCGATCGCCCGGTATCGACGGCCACCCGTGCCGCGGTCGGACCCGCCGTCCGGTCGATCCGCCGGATCGGGCCACCACCGCGGCGATGGAGACGGATGTGACCTTCTTGACCATGGCCCTGAAGGGCATCGCGGCGCTCCTGGTGCTGGCGACCGCGCTTCCCCTCATCAGGACGAACGTCGGCCTGGTCCGCAGCCTCGATTTTCCGAGGCTCCAGATCGCCGTCGCCCTCGCCGCCTGCCTCGTCGGTCTGCTCGTCGTCAGCCGCGACGCGACCGCTCTGGTCCTCGCGGTGGCGATGGCCGGCGCCCTCGTCCTCCAGGCCCGCCACATCCTGCCATTCACGCCCTTGGCCACGACCCAGGCGAAGGCCGCTGCGGCTGGGGACCCCGGAGCCCACCTGAGCCTGCTCGTCCTCAACGTGCTGGAGTCCAACCGGGACTACGCCCGCGCCCTCGACCTCCTCGTGAGGGAATCGCCGGACCTCATCCTCCTGCTGGAGACCGATGCCGCCTGGCAATCGGCGATGGCGCCGCTGCGCGAGCGGTATCCGCACCGGGTCGAGCAGCCGCAGGACAACACCTACGGGCTGCTGTTCTTCTCACGTCTGCCCCTGCGCGACCCCACCATCCGCTACCTGCTTCAGGAGGACGTGCCGTCGTTGCGCACGACACTCGTCCTCGGCGACGGCGAGCCGGTGACCTTCTACGGCATCCACCCGCGCCCGCCGCATCCGGGCCATAGCAGCGCGCCGCGCGACGCCGAACTCGTCATGGTCGCGCGGGAGATCGAGAAGGGGGAGGGCCCCACCATCGTTGCGGGCGACCTCAACGACGTGGCGTGGTCGCGCACGACGCAGTTGTTCCAGAACATCAGCGGCCTCCTCGATCCCCGCCAGGGTCGTGGCCTCTTCGCGACCTTCCACGCGCATTATCCCTTCGCGCGCTGGCCCCTCGACCACGTCTTCTTCAGCGAGCATTTTCTGCTGTCCAGGCTGAAGCGGCTCGACGGCGTCGGCTCCGATCATTTCCCGATCTCGGTCACCCTGTGCCGCGCACCGCACGCAGCGGCCGTGCAGGACAAACCCTCCGCCACGGCGGAAGACCACGAAGATGCGCAGGCGGCGATCGAGGCCGTGCGCTGAACTTGCCGGACCATCCCTCGGCTCGCCGGTGGCGACCCAGTCCCAAATGGTCCGGCCCGAGGGCTCGACCTCGCGGGCGAGACCGGTGGGATCGCATCCGGCACGGACCGGATCGACCATCCGCGGCCGCGCATGCGGAACGGGTCTCGGGCATCGGATAAAGACCTCGCGCGAAAGCGTTCTCGATCGCCACCGAAGCCGGGGCGATCCCGGATGCGACGAGTGGTCTTGGACGCGGTCTGCGCGGTCGAGGGTCGGGTGAGGGAACGCGGCTCAATCGGCGGCCTGGGTGATGGCGCGGTCGACGTTCACCCGGGCCGCCCAGTCCTTCGTGCTGTCCTGGCCCTTGAGCGAGATGAGCCGGGCGCCGCTCACGTCGACGTTCTTGAAGTCCGCGCCCGTGACCGTCGCGCCCGTGAGGTTGGCGCCCGACAGGTCGGAGCCCATCAGCACCACGTCGGTCAGGTCGGCATCGGTCAGGTTGGCGTATTCCAGGCGCGAGCGACCGAGGTTCGCCCCCTTCAGGTTGGCGCCCTTCAGGTTCACCGAAACGAAGACGGCGCGCATCAGGCCCATGGACTGGTTCTTGATGTCGGCGCCCCCCTTGAGGTCGACCAGCGTCGCCCCGGCCATGTTGGCGCCCCTGAAGTCGCCGATGGGCATGGAGCGGCTGAGGTCGGCCCCGCTGAGGTTCGCGTCGCGGGCGGTGATGCCGAACATCTTGGCGCCGACGAGCTTGGCGCCGGAGAGGTCGGCCTTGATGAACCAGGCCTGCTCCAAGTTCGCGCCGGTCAGGTCGGCACCACGCAGGTTCGCCGTGTTGAGGCGGGCGGTTCGCAGGTTCGCGCCCTTCAGGTTCAGGCCCGATAGGTCGAGCCCGGCGAGTGCCTTGTCGGAGAGGTCGATGGGCTTGCCGTCGGCCTTGGCGATCATCGCCTCGACGTCGGACCGGGTCATCTCGGCCGTGGTCATCGCCGCCGAGCCCATGTCGGCCCCGAGCAGGAGATCCTGCTCGGCGTGGGCCGGGGCGGCCAGGAGGATGGACGCAAGCAGAAGGGGGGCGAGGCGGCGCATCGGTTTCTCCCGGTCACTTCGCCCGAGCCCAGGGAAAGCCTATGCTTCCCCATGATGTCGCCCGAACGGATTCTTGTTGTCTGCCGACGGTGGTAGTGAGGGCGCTCGCAACCGTCTGTGACCCAGGTCACCGAGGTCTGTGGATCCCGAGACTTTCATGCATCGACCGGGGCATCGAAGCGACCGGGGCATGGCGGCGACCGACGACCGCCAGCCCGAGGAGGATCATCATGCAAAGCGCCCATCAGATCGAGCGCTGGATCGAGCGCTTTCCGGTGGTCCGGGATTTCAGCGCGAGCCATCTCCAACTCGCGCGGGGCACCGTCGCCTTCCCCACGCTCGAGGCGGGCGCGATCGCCTACGAGCTCGAAGATCCTTGCGCGAATTACCTCATGTGCATCGATGGCCGGACCAGGGTCTTCCGGATGTCGGAGGGCGGCCGGGAGATGCTGATCTACAAGGTCGGGGCCGGCGGCACCTGCGTCCTGACCACCCAGTGCCTGCTGTCGGGCGGTGGCTTCCCGGCGCAGAGCGTCGCGGAGGCGCGGACCGAGCTGGCGGCTTTGCCGGCCGACACCTTCCGCCAGCTGATGCGGGACAGCACCGCCTTCCGGGACTTCGTCCTCGACAACTACACCAAGCTCCTGTCGGCGGTCTTCGACCTCGTCGAGGAAATCGCCTTCGCACCCCTGGAGCAGCGCCTCGCCCGGCGGCTGCTGGCCGAGGCCGACGCGCACGGCATCGTCTGGAAGACGCACCAGCAACTCGCGTCCGACGTCGGGAGCGTGCGCGAGGTCGTCAGCCGCCTCCTCGGGGAATGGGCGGACGGCGGCCTGGTCGAAATTCGTCGGGGTCAAGTTCAGGTCATCGACCGGGCCGCGTTGACGGCCGGAAGGCCGAACCACCATTGAACCAACCCATCGGGAGTCGCTGTCCGGATGCCGGAGTGCAGTCGGATCGATGCTCCGTCACGACCGGTAGCGCAGTGCCTCGACCAGCAGGGCGAACGCAGGCGAAGGCCGGCTGCGCGACGGGTAGTAAAGGTGATAGCCGGAGAATGGCGGGCACCAGTCATCCAACACCCGAACGAGTCGGCCGTCGTCCAGGCATGCCTGAACCTGGTCCTGTGACAGGTAGGCGATCCCAAAACCGCCGAGCGCCGCCTCCTGGATCAGGGAAACGGTGTTGAAGACGAGTTGCCCCTCCACCCAGACGCGGACATTCCGTCCGCCTTTCTCGAACTCCCAGGCGTAGAGCCCCCCGTGCGTCGGCTGGCGCAGGGTGATGCAGGAATGGTCGGTGAGCTCCTCAGGTCGTCGCGGAATCGGACGATCCGCCAGGTAGGAGGGCGCCGCCACGGCTGCCATGCGCATGTCGGGGCTGATCCGGACCGCGGCCATATCCTTGGCCACCGTCCCGCCCAACCGAACGCCGGCGTCGATGCCCTCTGCGACGATGTCGGTCAGGCCGTAGTCGACGATCGTCTCGACCTTGATCTCCGGGTGGTCGGGTAGGACCCGGCGCAGGGCGGGCCAGAGAATCGTTCGCGCCGCGTGCTCGTCCGCGGTGATCCGAATGGTTCCGGCCGGCTTGCCGCGGATCTCGGCCAGATCGACGAGGCCGGCCTCGATCTCGTCGAAGCGCGGCCCCACGGCCTTGAGAAGGCGCTGGCCGGCCTCGGTCGCCGATACGCTTCGCGTCGTGCGCGCGAGCAGCCGTATGCCGAGGCGCGCTTCCAGCGCCCGGACGGTCTGGCTGAGGGCCGGCTGCGACACCCCGATCTGTGCAGCCGCCTTCGTGAAGCTACCCGCCCGCGCCACGGCGACGAAGGCGCTCAGGTCGTTGAGGCTCTCGCGCAACATCCATAAGTCCTGCTCATAACCCCATGTTCATTTGAACATCTAATCGGGTCCGATCTCGAGCGCTAGCTTCCGATCCGGCATCGCAGGCGGCTCCAAGCCGTCCGGACACGCAAGCCGATCGGATACGACGGAGCATGGCCATGGACATCAGACGCGTGGGCTCGCAGCCCTCTCGCAAGGGCCCGGGCGAGTGGTTCACCGGTACGGTCCGCATCGATCCGCTCTTCGACGCGACGGAGCCCGCCCGGACCAGCGCTGCCCTCGTCACCTTCGAGCCGGGCGCCCGCACGGCCTGGCACACCCATCCGCTCGGGCAGACGCTGGTCGTCACGGCCGGTTGCGGTCGGGTCCAGCGCGAGGGCGGTCCCATCGAGGAGATCCGTCCCGGGGACGTGGTCTGGTTTCCGGCCGGCGAAAAGCACTGGCACGGCGCCGGCCCGACCACCGCGATGAGCCACATGGCCATCCAGGAAGCGCTGAACGGCAGTCCCGTCGACTGGATGGAGACAGTCTCCGACCGGCAGTACGGCGCCTGAATCTCGCCCTCGACCTTCGACACCCTGGGAGCGGCGGCTTGCCCATGAACCCGAACGAAGCCTGCGCGGACGAGGCTGCCCTCCGGCACGAGACACCGGCCGCCGGATGGGGCGCGGTCTTCGCACTGACCCTCTGCGTCGGGACGCTGATCGCCTCCGAGTTCATGCCCGTCAGCCTGCTGACGCCGCTGGCCGCCGACCTGCAGATGACCGAAGGGCACGCCGGCCAGGCCATCGCCGTCTCCGGCCTCTTCGCGGTGCTGACGAGCCTCGTCATCTCGTCGTCCACCCGCGGGATCGACCGCCGCACCGTTCTGCTGGCGCTCACCGTCCTGATGATCGCCTCGGGCCTGATGGTGGCCTTCGCGCCGAACACCGTGGTCTTCATGGCCGGGCGCGCCCTAGTCGGCGTCGTCATCGGCGGTTTCTGGTCGATGTCGACCGCCACGGTGATGCGTCTCGTGCCGGCCGCCGAGCTTCCGCGCGCCCTTGGCCTGCTCAACGGCGGCAACGCCCTGGCGACCACGGTGGCCGCACCGCTGGGCAGCTTCCTCGGGGCGCACATCGGCTGGCGCGGGGCCTTCTTCTGCGTCGTCCCGCTGGGGTGCGTGACGCTGGCCTGGCTTTTCATGAGCCTGCCCGCGATGCCCTCCGACCGGACGGCCCGGGGCGGTACGGTGTTCCGGGTGCTGCGCCGGCGCCAGGTCCCCCTCGGGATGCTGTCGGTGGCGCTGTTCTTTCTGGGGCAGTTCGCCCTCTACACCTATCTGCGTCCGTTCCTCGAGACGGTCCCGCGCGTCGACGTGACGACGCTCTCCCTGATCCTGTTCGGCACCGGCGCGGCGGGGCTCATCGGCAGCTACCTCATCGGATTCCTGCTGACGTCACGCCTCTTCAGCCTCCTCATCGTCATTCCCCTCCTGATGGCGGCCATCGCGGTCGCCCTGACGATGGTCGGCGGTTCTCCGGCGGCGTCGGCCATCCTGCTCGCCGGATGGGGTCTCGTCGCGACCGCGGCACCCGTGGCGTGGTGGACCTGGCTGAGCCGGGCGCTTCCCGACGAGGCCGAGGCCGGCGGCGGGCTGCTGGTCGCGGTGGTGCAACTGGCGATCGCGCTCGGCGCCACCCTCGGCGGCCTCGCCTACGACGCGAGCGGCTACCGCGCCACCTTCGCCGTCAGCGCCGTCGCGCTGTGCGCCTCGGCGCTCGCCGCCACCCTCGCCTGGCGCCAGAGGCCGCTCGAAGCCGGTTCCACCCCGCACGGGCAGGAGGCCCTCACATGAAACGCAGCGCACGCGCCGCGACGCTCCTGACCGTGATCCTGGCCTCCAGCCTGGCCGCAGGAGCCATCGTCCACGCAGAGCCCGCCCAGGACCGGCGGCCACCCTCGACTCCCACCAGAAAGGCGCCCGCGATGGAAAGCGTCCTGATCCGGTTCGGCGGCGAAACCGTCACCGCGACCCTGGAGCCCGGCGAGGCCGCCCGTGCCTTCCGGGCGCTGCTGCCACTCACCCTGAAGCTGACCGACTACAACGCCACCGAAAAGATCGCCGATCTGCCCCGGCGACTCCCGGTCCTGGGCGAGCCGGCCGGCATCGACCCGGAGCCCGGCGACCTCACCTATTACGCCCCCTGGGGCAACCTCGCGATCTTCTACAAGGATTTCGGATCTTCGCGCGGGCTCGTTCGCCTGGGCCGGCTGAGCCGCATCCCCGATGCGTTCCGCCAGCCCGGACCGGTCACGGTGACCATCGAGCCGGCCCCGTGACGGGCAAGCCCCCGAGGTCGCGGGTCCTCGCCCGGACTCTCCTCGTCCTGGCCTGCCTCATGGGGACGGCCGGAGGGACCTTGGCCGACGAGGCGCCCGGCGCGCTGGGGTACGACGCGCGGACGCGCGGACCGGTGCCCATTCCGCCCGGCGAGCGCGATCTGCAAAGCGTCGTCGCACAGCCCTGGTTCAAGGTCTCCGACGCGGGGATCCCCCTGGAGGGCCCGGCCTTCGACCGGGCAGGGGACTTGCTGTTCACCGATGCCGGGGCCGGAAGGGTGCTGCGCCTCACACCCGACAGGCGCCTCGCCACGGTCGTGCCCGCCAACGCCCTGAACCTCGGTGGTCTCGCGATCCATCGGGACGGGCGCATCTTCGCCGCCGGAACCGGCGGCTTCAGGCGCGGCTCCATCGTCTCGGTGCGACCGGACGGATCGGATCTGCGGACCGTCATCGCCCCGGATGCGGGCCACGTGGTCAACGACCTCGTCTTCGATGCGCAGGGGGGCTTCTACTTCACCGACTTCCGCGGCACCTCCACCGACCCGAAGGGCGGCGCCTACTACGTCACGCCGGACCTCGGGACCGTCACGGCGGTCCTGCCAAACCTCGCCATGGCCAACGGCGTGGCGCTCAGCCCGGACGGCAAGACCCTTTGGATCACCGAGTTCGGCCGCAACCTCCTGCACCGGGTCGACCTCGCCGACGCGACCACGCCCACGCCGCTCGGGACGACGGTGGCCTACCACTTCACCGGTCCGGCGCCCGACTCGATGCGCGTGGATTCCGACGGAAACCTCTATGTCGCCCTCTACGGCCAGGGCCGGATCCTCGCGTTCAACCGCAACGGCATCCCTATCGGGCAGGTGCTGCTGCCGGGCCGGGACGACGGCCACAACCTGAACTCCACCAGCATGGCGCTGCGGCCCGGCACGGACGACCTCCTCATCGTCACGAACGACGGCGCGGGCGGCCAGGGCTCGACGATCTTCCATTCCCGGGCCTTCGCGAAGGCACTGCCGCTCTTCTCTCATCGATGACGCCGGCCCCCGATCCGACAACGGAAACCACCACCATGAGAACCAACGAAACGGTGTCCCTGCCGGCGCCCGCGGCAGGCCCGGACGGCCGCGTGACGGTCTGGACGAGACGCGCGGTTGCCGCCCTCTTCATGGTCGTCGGGCTCGGCCTCGGTGCCGGGGGTGCGGCGCTGGCCTGGTACGGTGGATCGCCGTACTACCTGCTGACCGGGGTCGCTGTCCTCGCGAGCGGCATCATGGTCTGGCCCCGCGATCCGCGTGGCATTCCGCTCTATGCCGCGATGCTGATCTGGACGACCGCCTGGGCGGTCTGGGAGGTGGGCTTCGAGCCCTGGCAGCTCCTGCCCCGCCTGCTCGCGCCCTTCGTCCTCGGCTTGGCGCTCCTGCTTCCTGCCGTGCGACGCGCCGGGCCACGCCGGCCGGCGGCGGCCCTGGGCTGGCCGGCCTTCGCGGGCGCGCTCATCCTCGCCCTGGCGGCAGGCGGCCTTCTCCACCCGGACGGACCGGCCGAACCCATCCTTCGCCGGGGCATCGCCGACCGTGCCCCAGGCCCCCTGGCGCAACCGCTCGCGCGGATCGACCGCGAGGATTGGCCGGCCTTCGGCAACGACCAGGGCGGCACCCGTTTCAGTCCGCTCGCCGATTTGACCCCGCAGAACGTCGGCGGGCTCGAGGTCGCGTGGGAGGCCGAGACCGGCCCCGACACACCCGGACCGGCGACCGCCCTGGAGGCGACGCCGATCATGGTCGGTGACGCCCTCTACCTGTGCGACGGCCACAACCGCGTGCTCGCCCTCGACGCCGAAACGGGCCGCGAGCGCTGGCGCCACGACATGTCGAACGGCACCCCGCCCTCCGGCAAGCCCTGCCGCGGTGTCGCCCATTACGCCGTGCCGGACATGACCGGCCCGTGCGCGCACCGCGTCATCGCCGCGAGCCAGACGCCGGAGCTGATCGCCCTCGACGCGGCGACCGGCCAGCCCTGCACCGATTTCGGCAAGGACGGCCGGGTCGACCTTCGCGAGGGCATCAGCGCCTATCCCAGAGGCCAGTACTACGTGAGTTCGGCCCCGCAGATCATCCGTGGCAAGGCGGTGGTCGGCGGCGGCATCCCCGACGGCCAGTTCTGGGGCGGCCCGTCCGGCGTGATCCGCGCCTTCGACGCCCGCACGGGCGACCTCGCCTGGGCGTTCGATCCCGGCCATCCCGACCGCATCGGCGCGCCGCCCCCGGGCGAGACCTATACGCCGTCCTCGCCTAACAGCTGGGCGCCGATCAGCGCCGACGAGGCGCTGGGGCTGGTCTACCTGCCGATGGGCAACGCCACGCCGGACAACTTCGGCGGCCTGCGCCGGCCGTTCGACGAGGAGGTCTCCAGCGCCGTCATCGCCCTCGACGCCGAAACGGGGCGCCTGCGCTGGAGCTTCCAGGCGACCCACCATGACATCTGGGACTACGACACCCCATCGCAGCCAACCCTCGTCGACCTGCCCACCGCGAACGGGGTTCGCCCGGCCCTGATCCAGCCGACCAAGCGCGGCGAGGTCTTCGTGCTCGACCGCGAGACCGGTCGGCCCATCAAGCCCGTCACCGAAGTGGCGGCGCCGCAGGGCGACATCGGTGCCGGCGAACGCCTGGCGCCGACACAGCCCGCTTCCCTCGACCTTCCGGCCTTCCGGGGCGCGACCCTGCGGGAGTCCGACATGTGGGGCGCGACACCCCTCGACCAGATGCTCTGCCGCATCCTGTTCCGGCAATCGCGCTACGAGGGCCACCTGACGCCGATCACCCTGGGCAAGCCCGTCCTGATCGATCCGGGCTCGGTCGGCGGCGTGAACTGGGGCAGCGCCTCCATCGATGTCGACCGGGGCATCATGATCGCCAACTGGATGCGGTTCCCCGACCGGGTCGAGCTCGTGACCCGCGAGGTGGCGAACCAGCGCCAGCTCACGCTCTCGGACGGCCAAAGCCCCGGCGGCGACGCCGACCGGCCGATGCTGAACACGCCCTACGGTGCCTATGGCGGGTTGTTCATGTCGCCGCTCGGCGTACCCTGCACCGCCCCGCCCTGGGGCCTGACCGCCGCCGTGGACCTGACGAGCGGGCGACTGCTCTGGTCGAAGCCCCTCGGGACGGTGCGCGACACCGGTCCGCTCGACATTCCCTCGATGCTGCCGCTGACGGTGGGAACCCCGGTGTCCGGCGGCGCCGTCACCACGCGCGGCGGCCTCGTCTTCGTCGGCGCCAGCATGGACCGAACCTTCCGTGCCCTCGACGTCGCGACCGGCCGCGAACTCTGGCAGGCCCGGCTCCCCGGGGGCGGCAACGCCACGCCGATGACCTACCGAAGCCCGGTGAGCGGTCGCCAGTTCGTGGTGGTGGCGGCCGGCGGCAAGCCTCCGCTGGCCATCAGCCTCGGCACCAAGCTCGTCGCCTACGCGCTGCCGCGCTGATCCCGACAGCGGCTTTAGAAGTCCCCTTCGAACCCATCCTGGAGAAACCGATGTCCCTGGCCCATGATTTCACCGGCAAGATCGCCTTTGTGACGGGTGCGACCAGCGGCATCGGTCGCGCCGCCGCCCTGGCGTTCGCGAAGGCCGGCGCCGCCGTCACGGTCGCCGACGTATCCGAGGAGGGCAATCTCGAGACCGCCCGGCTGATCGAGGAGGCCGGCGGACGCGTGCTCGCGGTCCGGTGCGACGTCAGCGAGGCCGGGGACGTGAAGGCGGCGCTCGACCGGACGATTCAGACCTTCGGGCGGCTCGACGTCGCCTTCAACAACGCCGGCATCGAGCAGCCGATGGCGCCGGTCGCCGAGATCGAGGACGAGGACTTCGACCGCCTCGTCGCGATCAACCTGCGCGGCCTGTTCCTCTGCATGAAACATCAGGTCCCGCTGCTGCTGAAGGCCGGGGGTGGTGCCATCGTCAACACCTCGTCGGGTGCCGGCGTGAGGGGCTTCGCGGGCCAGGCCGCCTACGCCGCGACCAAGCATGGCGTGATCGGCATGACCAGGAGCGCCGCCCTCGACTATGCCAAGCACGGTATTCGCATCAACGCGATCTGCCCGGGCATCGTCGATACCCCGATGATGCAGCGTTTCACCGGGGGCACCCCGGACGGCATCGCACGGGTGATCGCCCAGGAACCCGTCGGACGGATGGGCAGGCCCGAGGAGATCGCGGCCGCCGTGCTGTACCTGTGCTCGGACCTCGCGGCCTTCACGATCGGGCACGCCATGGTGGTGGACGGTGGCCAGACGGTCGGCTGACTCCCGACCGCTCACCCTCGGTATCGGAGCGCCTCCAAGATGACCGTGAAGGCCGGCGCGGGCTGGCGGCGGCTCGGATAGTACAGGTGGTAGCCCGGGAAGGGCTCGCACCAGTCCTTCAGGAGACGGACCAACCTGCCCTCGGCCACGTCCTGCGCGACGTGGTCCTCCGGCAGGTAGGCCAACCCGAGCCCCGAGAGCGCCCCGTCCCGGATCAGGCGTAGGCTGGTGAACACCAGTTGCCCCTCGACGCGCACGGCGAGGGCCTGTCCCTTCCGCTCGAACTCCCAGGGATAGAACCCTCCGCGGGTCGGCCGGCGCAGGTTGATGCACCTGTGGGCGGTGAGGTCCTCGGGGTGCTTGGGCCTCGGGCGCTTCCTCAGGTAGGCCGGCGCCCCGACCACGGCCATGCGCATGTCCGGCCCGATCCGCACGGCGACCATGTCCTTCTCGATATGCTCGCCGATGCGCACGCCGGCGTCGAAGCGCTCGGCCACGATGTTGGTCAAGGCCTGCTCGGTGACGACCTCGACGGACACATCGGGATAATCCGGAAGCAGGCGCGCCAGGACCGGCCATAGGACCGTGACCGCCGCGTCCTCGGGCGCCGTGATGCGGACGGTGCCGGCGGGCTTGTCCCGCAGTTCCGTCAACGCGGACAGCTCGACCTCGATCTGCTCGAACTGCGGGCCCACGATCCGCAGCAGGCGCTCACCCGCCTCGGTCGGGATGGCACCGCGGGTGGACCGGGTCAGCAGGGGCACGCCGAGCCGGGCCTCGAGTCCTTTCAGGGCATGGCTGAGGGCCGATTGCGTGACGCCCAGGCGGGTCGCCGCGCGGGTGAAACTACCTTCCCGCGACACCGTCGCGAAGGACAGCAGGTCGGTCAGGTCCGTGCGCGCCATCGGCGACCTCTTCGATGCAGTCGGTTGATTGGGCGCGACCGCCAGCGACCGCGCCGTCGCCGATCCATAAGTTTGGCTCATGACCCTATGTGGCGAGACGGCACTAATCAACGAGGGGTGAGGCGCTACCCTAGAGTCGATCAAAGGTGCCCGTTTCGCCCCCGGGCATCCCCTTCGATGGCCCGCCATCGTGCCATCGCCCCCTACAGCAGGCCCGGAGACCACGATGGGAAGATCCGCAGATTACGACGTGAATCGGAGAGACCTGATGGTTGGAGCGTCGGCTGCCGCGACCCTTGGCGCCGTCCCGACGGTTGCGGGGGCCGCACCCGCGTCGGCCGGCG
>NZ_LMRC01000021.1:0-23950 GCF_001425565.1 Methylobacterium sp. Leaf466
CTGCGACGCCTGGAACAAGCTCATCGCCCAACCCTGGCGCATCATGTCCATCGGACTGCGCCGATGGGCCCATGGGTGCTGATCAATGAGAATTGGTATTAGTTTGGTTCGAACTTTCGGCAGACAGCAGGTAATTAACCTGCCATCTGCCTTTCCCGCTGGAACGCAAAAACGTCATCCACCATGCCTTCGAATGTATGCTTCGGGCGCCAACCCGTTGCATTCGTGAGCGCTGCCGAATCTGTGATTGCACTTGGCACGTCTGTTAGCCTTAGACGACTCAAATCGACTTCGACTTCGAAGGGCCGGATGGACAATTTATGTAGTATATTAAGAACATCAGAAATAGCTCGGCCCTGGCCAGATGATATGTTAAAAGTAGAGACTGCAGGTAGTTTCTGGGCAGATTTGATTATCGAGATATAAGCTGCTACGACATCGGCCACATGAAGGAAATCACGCATTGGCGTAAGGTCGCCGACCCGTACAATCGGCTCAATGTTTCCCTGTTCAATCTTTGCAACTTGCGAAGCAAAAGAGGGAATGACGAAGCGCTCGTCTTGTCCTGGACCTGAATGATTGGAGGGACGAGCGACAACAAGCTGCACGGTGCTGGGTAGGACATCGTTAAGCATCTCCTCCGCAGCCAGTTTTGTGCGAGCGTAGACATTGTTTGGACGAGGTAGTGTGTGCTCGTAAGCAACGCCATCCTTGAATGAGAGACCGTAGACTTCAGATGTGCTGGCGAACAGAAAAGATGCAGTAGCCGCATGATTGGCGATCGCACGTGCCAAAGCGAGGGTGCTGACAAAGTTTATGGTCCAAGTATTAAACCCATTGTTGATCGACTGCGCCACTGACGTTTGGGCTGCCAGATGCACCACAACATCCGGCCGATACGTCGAAACGACTGCATCGATCGCATCAAAGTCGCGTAGGTCGCACTTATGGAAGCGTACTCCTGTCGGAGCGATACAGTGTCCTCGGGACAACACGACAACTTCCGAGCCAGGAATTGAGGCGATCAGGGCCGACACTAGGTGCCGGCCGACAAAACCTGTCCCACCTGTGACGAGGATCCGAATATGACGCGGCCTGCAAGGCATCTTCATTTAGCATTCGAGTCGGTAAGGCGCTTCATGTCAGCCTCAACCATTTCGCGGATCATGGTTTCAAGCGAAATTTCAGGGTTCCAGCCAAGCAATGAATTTGCCTTGGAAGAGTCGCCTAATAAAATATCAACCTCTGCCGGCCTATATAGCGTTTTATCTATTACCAAATGGTCCTCGATCGAGAGGCCAACGACGTCGAAGGCTATCTTGCACATATCGCGAACGGTCACCGTGCGGCCAGTGGCTATGACGTAGTCGCCTGGCATATCCTGTTGCAACATCAGCCACATGGCCTTCACATAATCCTGTGCGTGTCCCCAGTCGCGCTTCGCTTCAATGTTGCCGAGCCGCAAATCCTTCGAGAGGCCAATCTTAATGCGAGCGACGCCGTCGGTGACCTTGCGTGTCACAAATTCAATTCCTCGCAAAGGCGACTCGTGGTTAAATAAAATGCCTGAGGACGCATGAAGTCCGAAGCTTTCGCGGTAATTTACGGTGCTCCAATGACCAAAAAGCTTAGCGACTGCGTACGGTGAGCGTGGATAGAAGGGCGTTCTCTCGGTTTGGACGGGGTGCTGGACGAGCCCATACATCTCTGAGGAAGATGCCTGATAAAAGCGCGCGATGGGCCTTTCCAAACGCACAGCTTCAAGCAAATTGAGCACACCAACCCCGGTAACCGCCGATGTCAGAAGGGGTTGCTGCCACGACGTTTTCACGAAAGACTGCGCAGCAAGATTGTATATTTCGTCAGGCTCGGTCGAGCGTACAGCACGGCACAAACTCGAGTTATCAAGCAGATCACCGTCGATAAGCTGTACACGATCGTGAATACCTAGCCATCGTAGGCGCACGTCATTAACCTCTGCCGTACTAGAACGGCGGACTAGTCCATAAACAAGGTAGTTTTTTTCTAGAAGAAGTTTAGCAAGATAAGCACCATCCTGACCCGTTATTCCAGTAATCAGCGCTTTTTTCATAGAAAAAACCTTTCAATCCATTTTTTTTGAAGAACTAGCCGTTGCGTTTTAGATTTAGATTTGCGGGTTGCCCAATGCCAGCCAATGCGCCAGAAGAGTGAGTGATGATGTTATCAGGTCGGGTATGCAGCTGCAATCGCGACGGATCAACCTGGATGCTGACGGCACCGAATCAAAACGGCGGCTCGTGGCTTGTGCATCCCTTAAGGTGCTAGAGATGAATTCACCTGTGAAAGTACTGCTTGCTGATGCAGCACGGCACCGCAAGCCCACCGGTTATGGAAAAAACGCCCGCTCATTAATTCGCATGCTATCAAAAGATCCAAATATTGAACTCGCTGTCCAACACGTAGTAAACCCATGGGAGATCGATGATGAAACGCGGAGGCGGCTTGGAGAGTATACGGAATGTAGTATATTGTCGGCTAAAAATTTTGATGTGGTCCTTCACGTAGGAAATCCCGCAAGCTGTCGAAAATACGATGCCCCAACTCTTGCGTTTAGTTACTGCGATACGTCGGACTTGCCAAAGTTGTTTATCGACAAGCTTTCATTAGTCGATGGTATAGTTGCTCCAAATTTTTCTAATTTAGATATATATCGTCGAAACTTCAAGAGGGTATACTTTGCGCAGCCAGGCATCGATGAGCACCCTTTCAAACGGATAGAAAGGTTTAGAGTAGAAGGCCGAAAAGAGTTTACATTTATATTTGTTGGAAGTTTTTCTTATCGGAAAGGATTTGACGTAATGATTGAGGCATTTGCTCAAGAATTTGAACCTCATGAGGCACATCTATTCATTCACATACCTGGCGATCAATGCGACGCGGCGGCAAATGACATATTTAGGCGATCGTCCGAATTTGGGCGCGCCGTAAATGTTTCGTTATCCTCATCTATCATATCAGAAGCTTGGATGGCCAGATTTTATAACCGAGCAGATTGTTTACTGACTTGTACGCGCGGAGAAGGTTGGGGATTACCCCAAGTCGAAGCTATGCTTTGTGAGCTCCCTATAATTTCACCTTTCGGGTCTGCAATGGCGGACTACTTAACGCCTGAAGTTGCGCTCCGGATTGATACCTCGCCACTTCGTGTCGTGGATATTCTCTCTTCCATGGGCGCCTCGTACAAGGCCGCTCATGGATTTGGCAGCAATTCGATACATGAACCTTCGCTCGAAAGCGTTCGTCGTCAGATGCGATTCGCCTGGGGTAATCGCGAAGCCGTCGCGAAATTAGGCGTCGCTGCTAGGCACCACATCCTTACGCATTTTAGCGAGGAGCATTTCGGCCGGCGAATGGCCGAAGCTATCCAGAGTTTTCATAACGATATGCAGGCTGAGGCAACATCCGTAACAAGTGCTCCGCCGGTAGATACTGATAATTTGGATGTTTAATAATCTATTAATATTATCAATTTCCTGGTGTTAGCTCTGGCATACCCGAATTTGGTGGTTCAAGTTAGAAGTTATTGCATCGCCGGTCTGGACTTGACTGATCCAGACCCAGCAAACTGGTCCACTCTGAGCGCAAGTTTTCGAGCATCATGAACTCTGAATGAGAGTGGATGCCTTACCTTGCACTACCTGGGTACTTTGAGGGCGTCTTCTGCGTTGTCTCCTCTAAGAGCCTTCTCTGATTGGGGTTCGTGAGGCAAGCGTCTCCTGATCGATGTTTTCTGGGTCCCGGCTTTGTCGCTCCCGCGGGTCACGCAATTCTCTTCGCGGTCGGCGCAGGGCCGCCGCATGATGGGGTCAGGAGAGCGAGGCGTCTCAATCTGTTTCACGAACTGGACTGCTGGCGCAGGCCGATTCGAGACTCTCAACGAGATCGCCTCGCCCATCGTCCACACGGGAACGATCCGTGTCACCCTCGCGGGTGAAGTCTGGCCTGCCGCCTTCAGGTTTGGCCGGGCAGGCGTGTCTCGGTCATGCAAGGGCAGCGACGGCCGCCACCGGCTCCTTGCCGAAGCGGAACGCGGTCCCGTCGCTCCACATCCGGTGCAGGACGACGGCGAGCTTGCGCGCGACCGCCACGCGGGCACGGGCCATGCCCCGCGTCTTGGCGACCTGCATGCCCCAAGCGCGCAGGCTCGACCACTTTTTGCTGCGCATCAGGAGGGAATGGGCGGCCTCGTAGAGGGCGGTGCGGGCGAGTTCGTCGCCGCAGCGGCTGACCTTACCGACGATGTCGGTCTCGCCCGATTGATAGCGGGACGGCGTCAGGCCGAGATGCGCACTGACATCCCGGAAGTGTCGGAACCGCTCCGGCCGGTCGATGGTGGCGCGGAAGGCTAGCCCGTCTTATTCATTAGGGCTTGGCCGACGACGTGTTTTCGGCTGACGGCGCGCGGGATTGCGCGTCCACTATGACGCGTATGGCTTCGGATCGTTGCGTCGGTGTTTGAGGGATGGGAGCGGGTTTGTCGGGGCGTCTCGGCCCCACCGTTCAAGCCGGGGCTGGGACGAGCACGGTCGCAAGGTGGCGTAGCAGGTCGGCTTCCGGACACGCCGCGGCGAAGGCGAGGCGGACGCGCGCAGCGGTCTCGCGGATCCGAGCGCCGAGCTTAAGCAGCCGGAGGCGGAATGTGGCGAACTCGGCCCTGGCGAGGCGATGGGCCGCCGGGATGGCGTCTCGCACGGTGAGCATCAGCCAATAGGCTGCGGTGTGTAGGACGAGCCGCATCTGGTTGGCGGCCAGGTGCCGGCAGGAGGTGCGGTCGGAAGCGAGCTGGCCCTTGTGCAGCTTGATCAGGTTCTCGGCCTGGCCGCGGGCGCAGTACAGTTCGGCGTAGAGCCATGCCGGCGTACCGGTCGCGATGTTCGTGACCACGTAGCGGATGTCGAGGCCAGGCGGGTGGCCTCTATGCGGGCGGCGACACGTCGCTTCTGCCGCCAGGACTTGGCTGCGTGGGTGGTCTCGGCAAAGCCGCGAACCGCATCCTTGTCACCGATGGCCCGCACCACCCGGATGTGGTCGGCGGTCGGCTCGACCTTGGCCGCAAGCGCCTTCGTGCCGGTCAAGCCGAAGACGTAGCTGACGCTGTTGTCCTCGCACCAGTCCATCGCTTCGGGCCGCCCGTAATGGCCGTCGCCACGAATGGTGATTGCGGTCGTCGGCCAGTGACGGCGGATCGCCCGGACGAGCCGGCGCAGATGGCCCCGGACCTTGCGGCCGGACGGCGTCTTGCCCGGCCGGAGGATCATCGCGACGGGACGGCTCGCAGCGGTGTCGTAGACGTGGATGGGGAGGAAACAGCGTTCGTCGTGGTGGGCGTTGAACAGCGAGAGTTGCTGCTGGCCATGCACAACGTCGCAGGTGTCGTCGATGTCCAGGGTGACGGCATCAGGCGGCACGGCGTAGCTGGCGCAGTACACGTCGACCAGCACCCGCCCGAGCCGGATCAGATCGCGCAGGCCGGGGGTATTCTCCATCCGCAAGACGGTGGGCTGGCTCATTAGGTCGGCGCCGGTCTCGGGCAGGCGTCCGCAGGCGAGCTTGAAGGCGGGATCGGCGTGCAGATGGTCGAGGTCGTCGGCATCCTCATACCCGCAGGCTATCGCCAGGATGCGGGCCAGCAGGATCTCGGGCAACGGATGCAGCACCCGGCTCGGATCGCGTCGATCCGGGATCACGGTCGCGAGCTTCTCGGCAATGCCCAATCTGCGAGTGGCCTGAGCGAGCAACAGGACGCCGCCGTCCGAGGTCAGGCGCCCGCCGTCGAAAGCAGCTGTGAGCTTCTTGCTCCGCACGGATGGAAACGCGAACGGCAGACACGTAGGATCGATCATGGCGGGCGTGGCAGGCTCGATCTGGTCTGGGGCTTGGCGTCAGCACCCAATCCCTAAGCCACATCAATGCCTTACGCTACGCTCGCCACCCTAGATCCACCGTCCTGATGAATAAGACGGGCTAGTTTTGCTCCGCCGCAGCAGCCGAAAAATGGTCCGCCCTTTACGAATTTTAAATACTTTTTTGAAAGCTCGTCAGTAGGCGCCATGTAAGTGTGTAGTTCCAGCGACTACCTGCGACCTCAGTCATTAAATTTTTCATTTGCAGCTGTAAGAGCGGTACCCCACTGGGCAAGCTCGGCTGCCATCTTCACAACTCCCAATGATGAAACACGGCCAGTCTTCAGCCGGTCGAGCAGGTCAGCGATTCGTGGATCGTTCGGCGACAACTCGCGTTCAGGACTTATGTCTGAAGGAAGCGGTATCGTCATTTTGGACTTTGGATACGTTACAACGTAATTTTTTACAATCAGATTATAATTCGACCACAGCTTGTTATTGTTACTATCAAGACCTGCGATGAGCAATAGTCCCGTTGGTTCTGAATCGATCAATAACAGCGTCAGTTCCGGCCGGAACTGGCGGAGACAAGGAACGATCTTCCAAACATCACCGGTCCAGGCAGAGGTTCGCCGGACGCGCTCCGCTTGTTTCCAACTTCTCGGCAATACGTCATCGATGATCACCAGTGTCTGAGCATTAGATCGGCGCTCTATGTTGATAAAATCACGCAGCACGTACTCAAATGCGTGCATTCCGTCTATGAAAGCGAGGTCGACTGGGAACCCCGGCAGTGCAGGCTTTACCGCAAAATATTCGTCACTCGTCATAAGAGCTACGGATACATCCGTCCGAAGTACATGGTTCAAATTCGGCGCAGGATCAATTCCGACAGCTTGGCATTGAGCAAGCGAAAGACTGTGACCTTGGCGCACTCCGACCTCAAGATAGCCCCTTGGTGCTAGACGCTCATGTATCCATTTTAACACGTCGAGATAATACTGGCCGCCGGTTCTAGATGGCGCACCGTCGGGTTCAGGGTTCCCAGGCGGTGTTCCGTCGACATGGAAAGGTTCGTCCTCAGGCACGTTGAGAGCAACTTCATGGATGGGAAAGCTACGCCTAAAAACGCCAACTAGATCTTTCCAAGGCAAGCGCTCGTCGCGCCAGACAGCGACCGCGTGGCAACTAGCATATTTCGCGAGTGCGTAGAACGAGTCAGGCAGAAAACGGTAGCAATCGACCGGATAACGATGAATTTCGCCCGCCGACGGCGCAATTAGAAAGATATAACCTTCGGGCTTTACCACCCGGCACATTTCGACAAAAGATAACCAAAAGAATTCACAATGCTCTAGCATTTGTCCTGACAGGACGATATCAACCGAGGCGTTAGGTAGCGGTATCTTGTAGGGATCGGCCAGCAAAAGATCGACGCCGCGCCCTTCGACAAGATCTGCCCCGATGTAACGAAACCCTTGTTTCGAAAAAATCGGTTTATAGCTTCCGTTGACGTTCAAAGCGCCGAGGTCGAGCACGATAACTTCCTTTCGTGCTTCTTCGAAGGCACCCCGTATATAGCGCTCGTAACAAAGACGCATGTTTTCATAGGACGAAGAGTGCATTGATCACCAGCCATTTTATAATAATTCGTTTGCTGTGACAGACAATTCAAAACATTCTTTTTCGATTTGTGCACAATGAACACTGTGCAGTCACATTGCCTTTTAATTCGAGTAAATGCAAATTTTTGATCTTACCAATCTATGACTTATCAGCTATGTAGACATTTATCGATTTGTATGAAACTCTACCTTGTCGCAAAAGATTACATGCAGCGTTTCGTTTCAATATAGAAAAACTCTCTCTAATTTGCACTATTATAACTCTCGCCAGTGTATCACCTTCCCTTGGGTTTGTCTAATGAAGGATGGGCGCTTAATCGGGTCCCACGAGGTGGTCCTGGTCCGCCCCCACTGAAGTGGTCCGCCCTTTGGTATGGCTTTTGAGCCTGTGGAGTTGACCCCGTTTGTGGTCCACGACCTATGCAAGTTCTCGGGCAGTGACAGCTTGATTGGCGAAGGCTCGGGGCGTCAAGCCGCCCAGGGCCGTGTGGGGTCGATCGTCGTTGTAGTGGCACCTCCATTCTTCGATGCGCTCACGGGCATCCGCTAGCGACAGGAACCACGAGGCGTTCAGGCATTCCGCCCGTAGGCGACCATTGAACGATTCGATATAGGCGTTGTCGGTCGGCCTACCCGGTCGCGAAAAGTCGATCTCGACCCCGTTCAGGTAGGCCCACTGGTCGAGCATGCGCCCGGCAAACTCTGGTCCGTTGTCGACCCGCAGGCTCTTGGGCCGACCTCGTAGCCGGACCAAGGCGTCCAGAGCCTCGGTCACCTGGAAGGCGCGGAAGTTGGCTTTCGGTGTGAGCGAGAGCGCCTCTTGCGTGTGGCAATCGACGACGGTCAGGATCCGGAACGGACGCCTGTAGCGCGGCAATCTGGATGATTGGTCAGCGACAATCTGGATGAGGCACATCGGCGTCGCGGCGGATGTGAGTTTGGTCTTGTGGTTGGCGCGGCGCAAGGCGGTTCGGCCGTTTGATTGACGCGGCGCGACGATCAGGGAGCCGTTTTGGTCGTCGCGCGGGTGGGCGGACGTCCGGGTCCGCGTTTGCGGTCGAGGGCGACGCGGCGGCAGCTGCTCTCAACGTTCATCTCGAAGATCGTGGCGTGGTGGACGAGCCGGTCGACGGCGGCCAGCGTCATGGCCGGGTCGGGGAAGATCTTGCCCCATTCGCCGAGCGGCTGGTTGGCGGTGATGAGGATCGAGCGCCGTTCGTAGCGGGCACCGATCAGCTCGAACAGCACGCTGGTCTCGGCCTGATCCTTGGTGACGTAGGCGAGGTCGTCGAGGATCAGGAGGTCGAACCGGTCGAGGCGCGCGAGGGCCGCTTCGAGGGTGAGGTCGCGCCGGGCGATCTGGAGCTTCTGGACGAGGTCGGTGGTGCGGGTGAACAGCACCTTCCATCCGCTTTCGATCAGCGCCAGGCCGATGGCCGCGGCCAGATGGCTCTTTCCGCCGCTGGGCGGCCCGAACAGGAGCAGGTTGGCCCCGGTGCCGAGCTATGCGTCGCCGGCGGCGATGGCCATGACCTGGGCCTTGGAGACGGAGGGGACGGCCTCGAAGTCGAAGGCGTCCAAGGTCTTGCCCGGCGGCAGGCGGGCCTCGGCGAGATGACGCTCGATCCGTCGCCGATCGCGTTCGGCAAGCTCGTGCTCGGCGATGGCCGAGAGGAATCGGGCGGCCGGCCAGCCTTCCGTGTCGGCCTTTTCGGCGAAGCTCGACCAGACGGCCTTGATGGTCGGCAGGCGTAGGTCGCCGAGCATGACGGCGAGGCGGTCTTCATGCGACCTCTCCCGTCTGGACGGCATCCAGCAGCCCCTCGTAGCTGTCCATCGTGGTCAGATGGACGTTCACGTGCGGGATGCTGGCCGGGTCCGGTGCAAAGGCTACGCGCAGCGCCACCAGGTCGGGCAGCGTCCAAGCCTCCAGATCCGCGGCGAGCCGAAGGCCGAGTTCGGCTTCGCAGCCGCGCTCGTGGGCGAGGGCGAGGAGTTCGACCATGACGCGGCAGGCCTGCCGTTCGGGGCCGGCCTGCAGCAAGGCGTCGAAGGCGTGGCGGTAGGCCTCCCGTGGGAAGAGCCGGTCGCGGTAGACGAGGTTGAGCAGCGCCATCGGCTTGCGGCGCAGGGCGTGGATGACGTGGCGGTAGTTCACGACCTGATCGTGCCGGCCGTCGGGATGGGCCCGCCCGCGGGGCAGTTCCAGCAGTGGGGTCCCACCCATGAACAGCGCGAGGCGGTCGTCGTAGAGGCGCACGCGCAGGCGATGTCCGATCAGGCGCGAGGGCACGGTGTAGAACACCTTGCGTAGGGTGAAGCCGCCCGAACTGGTGACGCGCACGATCGTCTCCTCGTAGTCGCAGCTCCGGTGCCGAGGCAGCGCCCGCAGAGAGGCCCGTTCGCTGTCGATCCGCTTGGCGTTGCGGGCATTGCGGCGGCTGACGAGTTCGTCGAGGAAGCGACGGTAGGCGGCCAGATCCGGGAACTCGGAGCTCGCCCGCATCCAGCAGCGCGTCGGCGATGGCACGCTTGAGATGGCCGTGCGGTCCCTCGATGGCCCCGTTCTCATGGGCGACGCCGGCGTTGTTGCGGGTCGGGGTCATGCCGTAATGGGCGCACAGCGCGTCGTAGCGACGGGTGAGGTCGGCGGAGGCGTCCGCGTCGAGGTTGCGGAAGGCGGCCGAGAGGCTGTCTGTGCGATGCTCGCCGGGCGCACCGCCCAGGCTCCAGAGGGTATTCTGCATCCCCTCGGCGAGCGCTACGAAGCTCTCGCCGCCCAGCACCACGTGGGCATGCTCGAAGCCCGAGTAGGCGAGCCGGAAGTGGTAGAGCCGGTGATCGAGCGCGATCCCGGCGATGGTGATGCCGGCGGCATTCATGTCGGTGAAGTCCGACAGGCCGATTCGCCCGGGCTCATGGGCCTGGCGGAAGATGACCTCCTGCTCCGCACCGTGCAGCGCCCGCCAGGACCGGACGCGGCGCTCCAGGGTGCGCCGGACGCCGGCATCGAGCTCGGGGTGACGCCGAACCATCTCCTCGAACAGGGCGATAGGACGAAGGCCGGGGGACGCCTGCAGCAGAGGCACGACCTCGTCCTCGAAGATCGTGGCCAGGGGATCGGGTCGCCGCCGGCCCCGCGGGGCCTTCTTCAGGGACGGCAGGCGTGGATCCTGCTCGATGCGGTTGGCGGTGGCGGGACTGAAGCAAGCCTTGGCGGCCGCGGCACGCCGCGGGTCGGTCTGACGGAACTGCATGTAGAGCCTCATCTGGCGATCGGTCACATGGCGGCCAGGCACGCGAGAACCCTCCTCGGCGAGGAGGGCCGTCCGCACAGCCGGCCGGCCGTGATCGCCAGATCTCGTTCGCGTCCCTGCGGTCGGGCTCCGCCCTTCCTCCGGGACGCGAACGAGATCAGTGCCCCATCTTGATTGTCGCGCCGTCACCATCCTGATTGTCGCGCTACACGGCCCGCTCTCTCGTTGTCGCGCGACGCAGCGTCGAACGATGTCGTAGCCGCCCTCGAAGCCCCAAGCCTCGAGTTCCTGACGGAACGCGACGCTGCTTCGGAGCCCCTCCTGCCAACGTACTTCGGCAAAGCTACGATGGTGGTCGAGCAGGCTCTGTCCCGGCGCTCGTCGATACGGGACGAACGTACCGGCGCGCAGGTAGCTGCGCACGGTGTTGCGGGCCAGTCCGGTCCGGTGCGCGATCGGCAGGATCGGCAGGCCCTGTGCCTGAAGATGCAGGACGTCGTCGAAGCGCTTACGGCGGTTCTCGCTCCGTTGCGACAGCGGCGGCGTTTGGACGGGCACGGGTGAGACGATCCCGAGAGAAAACCGATATCCCGCAACCTCCTGGATCGGCGTCTGGTGACGCGCGACGACGGACCGGAGGGCCTCAGAGGCGTTGACCAGCAGGTGCCAGCGGTCGGCGACCTGAATGGCGGCGGGTGCACCACTGCGGGCGGCCTCGGCATAGGAGCCTGCCCGGTCCCGGCTGACGACGGCAATACCCGGATGCGCGGCAAGCCAGTCTCTCACCGGAGCGGACAAGCGACCCGGCAGCAGGGCCAGAACGCGACGGCGTTCCAGATCGCAGACGATGGTGCCGTAGCGTCGCCCGCGCCGACAAGCCCAGTCGTCGATGGCCACTGCCCGCGGAACCGGGTAGGCCAGCGGCCGATGGCGGCCGATGGCGGCGGATCAGGCGCAGGACGGTGTCGCCGCTTCCTCGACGAGACCTGGACCTCCACCAACATGGCTCGCACTCGCGGACGGTCGCCCCGCGGCGAGCGGCTGCGCTCGCCCGTGCCGCACGGCCATTGGAAGACCACGACCCTGGTGGCGGGCCTGCGCCTGTCCGGGATCGCCGCATTGTTCGTGCTCGACGGGCCGATCAACCGCAACGCCTTCCAGGCTTACGTCGATCAGGTCCTGGTGCCTCAGCTTACCCCCGGCGACATCGTCGTCATGGACAACCTCGGCAGCCACAAGGGTCCAGCCGTGCGGGCGGCAATCGAGGCGGCAGGCGCACGGCTGTTGTTCCTGCCGCCCTACTCGCCCGAACCGAAGGACCGCGAAGCGACTTCAACCCGATCGAGATGGCGTTCTCGAAGCTCAAAGCACTGCTCCGCAAGGCGGCCGAACGCACCGTCGAGGGACTGTGGTCGGCCATCGGACGCCTCGTCGACACCGTCACACCAGACGAGTGCACCAACTTCTTCGCCGCAGCAGGATACGAACCAGATTAAACCGAAAATTCTCTAGCAGCCATCAGCTCCTAGCCAATAGGCTAGAAAGATGACCGCACCCGACTGATCGTCAAATTAGCCCAACTTCACTCTTGCAGAGCAGTGGCCGTCCAAAAATGACTATGTTGGATAGCTCAACGGACCGCTTCAGTCGCCGTGGCGGTACCATGAAGAACCTGCCTATAGCGCACCCTTCCTCTCCGAAGAGAAAAGCGCATCATCAAACCATTGTATTAAACACCAAATAAAACTTTTAATCTTTGTCACGACGCTGGTTGCATCTGCTATTATTTGACGTACGTGCTCTAATTATTAATGAGACAACGTCGAAAGAGACCTGACGACCCAAACACACCGTAAAAATTAAAATGCTCGCTGGAAAGATGCTTCTCTACAGCTTGAAAAACGCCGTAATCTTCATTTAGAAAATCTGCATTGCGCGGGTCGTTATAGTCATTGAAGAGGACAAAGCCGCCCTCCGTGACAATCTCGTGCATGCGCTTAGTTACCTCCGCGACACTGGCTTCTGTGTGAGAGTGATCGACGAATACCAAGCCGAATCGACGCGAAGCATCGGCAAGTCCATCTACCAGTTGTTTCACATCGACGTTAAATAAATGTAGCGCCCCATTGTTAGGCACGTTAGCGACTAGCTGTGACCGCGCGAGCTCGAGGATGCCGTTGTCATGATCCGCCGTAACGATCTCAAAGGGCCGTCCACTTCTGCGGCAGCCCTCCAGAATAATACGAGTGGAGAGCCCGTTGAATGTTCCGAGTTCCAGCACGTCAGAAGGGCAAAAATACGCCATCTCGTACAGCTTTAGAGCATTCGCGGGAAGCAACCAACCTGGAATGCCGAGATCGACCATGCCATCCGTGCGTTCTGAGAAAGCAAGCCGCCGATGAAAATCATCAATTGCCAACCCTAAATAATCATACGTCTTCCTAAACGAGTACTCACACCTCGTGTCTTTGGACATCAGTTCTAATGTCATAGCATTTCTATGATTTCGAAAAACTGGCGTCGGGTGAGTCATGTGATTTTCAAGCATCCTAAGAAGGGTTTAGCCCGATAATTCATCGGACAGGTGATCCTGTATTCTTTGCTAAACTTGGCTTCTACCACATCTTTTATCGACTCGCTTTAGCGAAGCATTGCGCTAAAAAGTTTTAGCTCAGACAAACTTGCACTTGCAATGCTGAACCGAGCACCTGTCTCAAGTGCCGCGTAGCTCATACTTTCTCGGTCTTGACCGTCGAGGCTGATGAAGTGCTCAGCGGCTTCGAGGACGGCCTGATCGCTACGAGTGTCGACAAGATACGCGTTCCGGCCGTGGACGGCGAACTCCGAAGCCCCGCCGAAGACCGGTAGGATCGGAACGCACCCGCAAGCCATACTTTCGGCCCCTGTGCGTCCGAAAGCCTGAAAGTCCGACAGATCGAGAAATAGATGGGCTTGGCGAAGTAAAGATGGAACCTCAGTGCGACGCAGCCGCCCACGATTGTTTACGCTAGCTGAGAGGCTAAGCCCACCAGCCTGAATATCTTGCTGCTCACACCCAAATACGCTTAGCGCAATATCCTGACCAAAAGTCTGAGCCAAAATATTCATAATTCGCACCGTACGCTGGGGTGCACGCCGAGGCGTAGATGGACGAAGCATTGCCACAATAGATGTCATACTTTTCTGACGACTTAGATCGGGAAAATAAATATCGTGGTCAATCGATGGCTCGACTTTGGCAACGCGTACTCCATGATTTGCATAGACTATATCCTGGAGCCATTTCGTTTTTGCGAACAGTACTGCGTTTGGAATTAAGGTGTAGGAAGCTTTAGCCGTCGACCAGGCCGCCGAATGGGGCGCGTAGAACAATGGTTCGTAGTCCTGGACATAGTAGGCCACGCGCGGGACCCTACCATTTTCCAAAGATGTCATCAATTTTAACGCTTCCCGAACTGTAAAAATCGATGCGTTTGTTGTCGCGACGACGATTTCCATCTTCCAAAAATGAGCAGATAGTTGGTCCGCATTAGCGTAGGGGCGCACAACTACGCGGAATCGTTCCAGCTCCGGATAGCTCAGCTTGAAGCCGTTGTAATGTGAAAGGTCGACGGCAATTTCTAGGTTGCATCCTAGTCGCGACAAGCCGATCGCTTCCTGGACGATGGAGTTGGCTCCCCCGCCACCGCCGCTCGACGGAAGGACAAATATTATATTCATTGGCTGCATTGGTCTGTCCAAATTAGACGGCTTAAAGTTGAGCAAAATGTGACCGCAACCGCTTTCTCAAACTAGTGAGCGGGTTGAGCTCTGCCATTACAATCTGTATGGCAGCCAAGTCGATATCAGGATGCTTGTTCGCTAGCGCTTCATTTCCTTTTTTCGATAAGATTTCCCGCCGCTGCGTACCAAAACTTGCCGACTTAACGTGATGAACGTAGACATGGTCAGCTACAGCGAGCTTGTGGCCTGCCTTGATTACCCGGATGCAAAGGTCGTTTTCCTCCCCGTAGCCCATTGGGAACGCGGCTTCATCAAGATAGCCCACGTCGGCCACAACCGACCTTCGCATAAGCGTGCAGAAACCGTTCAACAGCGAGGCTTCTGGAAATTCCCGGATGGAATAGCGGGCGACGAGGGCCGCCATGTCGTTCACTGAGGTTCCGACCGGCAGTGTGTTTATTCGCCAACGTCCATTTACGTCGCGCAGTTCGGGAACTGATTGCCAGGAGGCTGCGTTCGAAACAGGCCCAACCATTGCGATATCAAGCCTGCCCGCCACAACCTCGAACAAACCTTCAAGCCAGCCTGGGGTTACGATCGTATCGCTATTAAGCAGAACGACCCATGGCGCTCGGGTTTGAGCTAACCCTAAGTTCGCAGATTTAGTATATCCGATGTTCTCGGTGGTTTCAATCAAGCGAATCCAGGGGAGCCCCTCGATCATTGTGCGCAGCTGAATCCGTGTGCTTTCCGATGAGGCGTCGTCAATGATTGTAACCAAGTGCGGCACTGTTGTATGCTCAATTAACGAGCGGATGCAGGTCAGTGCGTCATCGACGGCGTCATGAACTGGAATTATAATATCGACGAGATCTCCTGGTCCATCCGCCCAGCTCCAATTTGGCGTTCTGTCGGCTCGGTTCAAAGCCCGTGCATTAGGTGACGGCCTAATGATGCTTGAGCTATCCCAATCTTCGATCCCTTTGATTAAGTTGATCTGATTTATTATGTTGCTGTCTTCGATCGATAGATAGCTTGAGGGCGAGGCCGCACGCCCTGTCACACGCGGCATATACCCTAACTTTACTTCTGTAATAGCCAGATCAATGGCCCGACGAAATTCAAAGACAAGGATAATTTGTTTGCCCTCCTCATGTAGGGCGCGTTTTCCGATATTACAGAGCGATTGCCCAGTGTCGGGGTCAATTGGGAAAATGATGTGACGACCCCTCGCCTCGACTTCGATGCGTTTGCGTAGGACGGTGAAGCGAGTGTCCCTAGACAATCCGTCCACAACGTTGCGTTCGAGAATCGAGATTTCCTCGATTAGGCTTTTCCCAAGTAAAACCGGCACGTAGCCCGGATCTTGGCTCGAGGCGAGCTGCGCGAAAAAGCGAAGCTCGTTAGGGATCGCGGTGGAAAGTTGAAGCGGGTCGAGTACGCATTCCAAACGCAAATAATGCTCGGGAATAGATCCTCGTAGGGCAACTGCATAGCGAGTGCGACCCGGGTCAGCGGTAGACGGGTCGCGGGTCACCACATCCGTCAGGCGCACGGCGACCGCCGTGTTAGATGCCTTGCATCGAACGGCCCATGGAGTGGCAAGAGAAACACTTCGACTGCCCCGGGTATTTAGGCATAGTGTCTCCTGGTCCCAGGTCGAAAAATCGCCGTTCACAACGGCCTCAGTCGCAAATGTTCTCCTAATCTCGGCATTCGACAGAATATCGAGGCTGAAGCCTGGCATGCCAGCCGCGATGAGAGAGACCGCTGCCCACCCGGGCGCGTCGTCATCGAATTGAAGTGTAAGTGTCCCCTCTATAATTGTGTCTGAGGGGGTCCTTGGAATGGGTAAGCGAGCAACATATGTTAACCACTCTGGCCAGATAATTAGGCGCTGATTGGAAGGGGTCGCACCGCTACCATTTGTAAAGGCTAGGGAGACGGTTGCCGTCATTCGGTGCTCGGCTCTCGCACACACGAACACATCAAGGGCGTGACCAGCAGACCCTAGAGGAATCGAGATAGTCTGTGAAATTCGTACCCCTGCGATGGTAGCATCGACAGCAGGTATAACTGCGACACGGAGGGCATTCGGTCCGTGAGGTGACGCATTCTGGACGTCGTCGAACTGGTACGTCGCAGTGACGGCCCCCTCACACAACACGCTCCATCCGGTCGGTCCGGGCCCTGTCCAATTAGCAAAATTCGGATTAGCAATTAAATTCTTCGGGTTACTAATGCGAAGACGGACAGGTGATCCATTTATATCGATCTCGGAGTTTCCCAATCGGACCGCTACGGCGGTTTCCTCCATTTGATGTGTTGGCTCGTAGGGGATGAAGAAGGTGGCTGCACTGGCTCCAGCTTTCACCTCGACGCGGCCGATCATCACCTCGTCTGCGTATACATGGAATAGGGTCGCCCGCATGGTGATAATGCGCAAAGTTATCTTACCCTGTATTCCCTGGGATACAGGTTCGAATGTCGCAAAAGCCAGATCTTTGAATGCATTGGTCGGCACTATACCAAGCGTATGCTTATTGTGATCGGCGGTAATTGTTAATTCCTTACCAATAATTACACCTAAAGGTAGGTCTGCTAAATCAAAGCTAAACCCCGAACTTTGAGGTGCAGCAGAATCTTGCGTATCTGGAGGGATAGGAAGTCCAGTCATGCGGCTAGCTATTAATTCACCACCAACAAATAGGTGAACTTCGGTTTTTTCTTCCAAGGATGTTGTCATGTAGGCATGACCGTTGATACTACCTTCAAAGATCCCTGAGACAGCGCCAATAATATTTTTTGAAAACCGGCTCGGAAGCACCTGTAACGTAATGGTGCTCGGCAAGGTCCAACCCGATACGGGCTCCCTAATCTGAACGGAGTGTGGCTGATCATCAAAACAGTCGGCTGGTAGCGCAAAACTAAATCCGTGGGATCCATCCCCGATCCCAAATACGGCAAGATCATTTCGGTATGTCGTTGCTTGACCGGAGGCTACGACGCGGCCGTCGACTAGAGCTTCAACTAGGAATGTCTTATCGGGAAGGTCTGGGCAAAACACCCAGCCGTGAACTACGCGTGTCTTTATTTGTTCAAAATGACCATCAAGACGCAAGTGATTGTCTGATGTATTGGTCACGCTAAATATCCCCATTTGCGTTTTATTAAAAATACTTGTCTTATTTTAAGCACAACTTAAGCCGGAAAAAATCCAGGTATGCCTGGGATCTCCGCCGCGCACCACTTCTGAGCTAGCCTAAAACTTTTCGATTTGCAATTCCGCTAGATGTTGATCCGATGGTTCAATGTTGCAATTTTCACGGTCGAGTGGAGAGACGCGTTATCGGCCAAGTACTTCATCACAGCGTGACGACGACAGATACCAGTCGACGGTGACGGAGGCTTACAGGTTGATCCTCCCCCGATTTTACGGTTCTCTCCCAGTTTGCGTGGAAAGATCACGGCGACGCGGTGTCGATCGGCTGATTCACGGTTGGGATGATTCTGTCTTCATCCCTGCCGGGCTGAGTCGTCGACCAAGTCATCCGCCGCTCCGGTCATCTCATCATCGTCGCCCATGTTCGCCAGAATCATGGGCGCTGTCCTAACTGCGACGCGCCAAGCTCTGCCTTCCATAGCCGATACGTCCGGCATCCTGCCGATCTTCCGAGTTTCGGCGAGGCCGTGACGCTGCGACTGAAGGTTCGCCGCTCCTACTGCCATCATCGCGCCTGCAGACGGCGCACGTTCTTCGGATCGCTGCCGCGTCTTCTCCCACCACGGGCACGACGTACCGGTCGGCTCGCCAGAGTGCAGGCTCGGGTGGGTCTCGCGTTGGGGGGCGAAGCTGGCGCTCGCCTTGCCAGGCATCTGGCGATGGCCACGAGCCCCGATACAGTATTGCGCCTCGTACACGGCATGAAGCTACCGCCGACCGGTCCGCTGCGGGCGGTGGGAATCGACGACTGGGCGATCCGCAAGGGCCAGACTTACGGCACGCTCATCGTCGATCTCGACCGGCGACGTCCGATCGACCTGCTGCCGGACCGATCCAGCACGACCGTGGCCGCGTGGCTGCGTCGTCATCCCGATATCGCGGTCATCACGCGCGACCGCTCGTCCGAATACGCGCGTGCAGCGACCATGGGCGCTCCTGCAGCCCTTCAGGTCTCCGACCGCTGGCATCTCCTCCACAACCTGCGCCAAGCCGTTGAGCGCTGGCTCGCCCGTGTCCATGGACGCTTGCGACGTCTGCCGAGCCTTGCCTTCGGAGAAGGGCGACGGCTGGGACAGCGCCTGCGCGCCTACCGCGGGAGCGAGGCCGAGATTACCGTGAGCCGCGACAGCCGCGCCCGACGTCTGGCCGCCTACGAGGACGTGCGTCGGCGCTCCCAGGCCGGTGAGACCTTTCTGGCGATTGCCCGGGCGACGGGCCTCGCCCGTGGTGGCCTGCCCCCATTCGGTGGCCCAGGTTCGAAGTTAGTGCATCGTCGGTCGCGTGACGATGGGGGGTTGTGCGAGCGGTGCTGAGCTGCCCGGTTCAGTTGGCCAAATGACGACCTCCGGTGCAGGCGGGAGGTAGCCGAGCGATGAGTGCGGTCGGATGCTGTTGTAGTGCCGCCGCCATTGCTCGATCACGACGCTGGCCTCCTTCAGGGTTAGAACACCTCGCCGTTAAGGAGTTCATCGCGCAGCTTCGCGTTGAAGCTCTCGCAATACCCGTTCTCCCACGGACTGCCCGGTTCGATGTAGGCGGTCGTCGATCCAACCGCCGCGATCCAGTCCTGTACGGCCTTGGCGATGAACTCCGGCCCGTTGTCGGAGCGGATATGACCGGGCACCCCGCGCAAACTGAACAGATCCGAGAGCACGTCGATCACGTCCAGCGCCTTCAGCTTACGGGCGACCCGGATGGCGAGGCACTCGCGGGTGAACTCATCGATGACGTTCAGCATCCGGTACTTGCGTCCGTTGTACGTGCGGTGCTCGACGAAGTCGTAGGACCAGACGTGGTCAGGCCGCTCGGGCCGTAGTCGCAGGCAGGAGCCGTCGTTGAGCCAGAGGCGTGCCCGTTTAGGCTGACGAGCGGGAACTTTGAGCCCCTCGCGGCGCCAGATCCGTTCGACCCGCTTCACGTTCACCGTCCAGCCGTCACGCCGGAGCAAGGCCGTGATCCGACGGTAGCCGTAGCGCCCGTACTGGACGGCCAATGCGATCATCGCGGCCGTCAGAGCAGCTTCGTCCTCGACCACCACGGCGGCCTTGCGTTGGGTCGAACGATGCTGGCCCAGGACACGGCAGGCGAAGCGTTCCGATACGCCATGCTCGGCAACGACGTAGTCGACACACGCCCGGCGGCGAGCCGGGCTCAGAAGTTTCCCGAAGCTGCCTCCTTGAGGATCAGCTTCTCCAGGGTCAGGTCGGAGATCGCCCGTCGAAGGCGCTGGTTCTCGGTCTCCAGAGACTACAACCGCTTGACCTGATCCCCCTTCAGGCCACCGTACTCAGAGCGCCAGCGGTAATACGTGACCTCGGTGACCTCGATGGACCGGATTGCTTCAGCGACCTTACGGCCTTGCGAGACCAGAACATCAACTTGGCGCAGCTTGGCGACAATCTCTTCAGCCGTATGCTTCTTCCGTCCCATGATGACATCCTCCTCATGGCTCAAAGCCATACCTCAGGGAGGACCACTTTTCAGGGGGCAGGCCAAACGTCCTCAAACAGGCCCGCCCCGGCCTGTCCATTCGGCGCAAAAGAAACAGGGCCGGATAGTCCGACGCCTTCGCCAGAACCATTATCGCTCAAATGCGATAGCCCTGCCCCAGCCGCCTTGATCCCTACCTTGAGTATCTATAGAAGCGTATAGTAGGGAAGTGCGAGAACGCGATGAAATTCTGGCACGAACTCCGCGAGCAGGGCTTTGCCGGCACGCACCGGCAGGTTGATCGCTTCGTCGCCGAGCGCCGCACGAAGCCGGCGCGGTGCACCGCCCGTAAATGGATCGCACGAACGGCACCGCCGGTCACGGAAGCGATCCCTCTTCCATCTCCCAAGCAACTCGCCTGGTTCCTGACCCAGCCGGTCGCGACCCTCACGCCCTATGTCGCCGCCATTGGCCGGATCGAGCAGGACCCGGAGGCTGATTGGTTCGGCGCGCTGGCGCAGCGGTTCGCCACCCTGATCCGCAGCTGCCGCGTCGATGGCAGCCCGCTCTATGATCGCGCTGGAAAGCTTAACATCCGGCTCGACGCGGTACTTCTCAGTGACATACCGGCCCTTAAGACGTTCGTGTCCGGCCTGGAACGCGACGCAATGGTGGTGCGCGCTGCATTGACGACGTCATAGAGCAACGGTCAGGCGGAGGGGCAGATTAACAGACCGAAGATGCTCAAACGGACTATGTACGGACGCGCCAGCTTCCCTCTTCTCCGACGCCGCGCCCTCCTCGCTGCGTAATCCACGCAAACTGCGGCAGAACCGCAGAATCAGGGCAATCCAAATCCCGCCCATCTCAGCTCGAGACTGAACACCTAGTGGGGAGCGAATTTCAAGGGGGCTTAGCAAGACGCAAAAACGTCATGCCTGTTTCCCTAAATTTCAGCATGCTCAATAACATAACAGCCTTAAGAATTTAGGTTTGGTCTCATACGATTAAACTCATAGGCTTAGATAGACAATCTACGTAGCAATAAAGTTAGGAAATTGAAAATTATGAATTATCAAAAAATAATGGCCATTGTTCTAGTGGCGCTCTCTAACTTGAGCGCGGCAACGCCCGTAGTCGCGTTTTCAGACTTTGAGCAGCGTCGGGGAGTCGCACTCGACCGGCTCATTCAGCGGCCGTTCCCGAGCCCTATCTGTAGGGTGCCAGCGATTGTCCAAGACCGATGTTCCTGGGGGCAACTGGTCCAGCTTCTTGCTCACGTCTCAAAACCGGTCGGCCCAAATGACGCCGGCGATTTCGATGCGCAATTTAACGTCGCCCTTAATAGAATAACACAAACGCTTGCGGTACCCTCGGAAACAGGCGCGACGGAGGACACGGCGTACTCGCTGCACTTTCTCACCGGTGGACTACTGTTCCGCATTTTAAAGCTAACGGCACCATTAAAAGGCCAGACTACCGATCTTCTAAGCCCGGAAACCCGGTCCAAGGCCACACATATCTTCGGAGTATGGGCCAGTTCCGAGTGCAAGCTCGTGAACGCCAATCCAAAACAGGTCTGGCACATTTGGGGTAGCGAGAACCACGGGCTGCAGCATGACCAGACTTGCTGGGCGGCCGCGACACTGTTGTCGGAAAGCCCAGACAATAGCTATTTTTCCTACCAGGACGGATCAAGTCCGTCCCAGCAGATCGACGCCTGGACCCTTTATATTAAGTCATATTTGTCAGAGCGCGGCAGACACGGGATGTTAATAGAATATTTCTCTCCGACCTATACAGATTATACACTAGTAAACGTATACAATTTCTTTGATTTTGGCGCGGACCCAGATATGCGAAAGCTAGCGCGGTCGTTCCTTGATCTTTGGTGGGCAATGTGGGCACAGGAACAAATCGGCGGCGTTCATGGCGGCTCCAAAGCTCGCGCTTATCCGGCTGAGACCTTGGCGGACGGCCCGGCGGACGGCCTGGCGTGGCTTTATTTCGGGCTTGCCAAGCTGGATCGGCTAATTGGCCGTCCCGCTAACGTTATTCCAGTCACGAGTCGTTATATGATTCCCAACGCTATCGCGCGGATCGCGCTGCGCTCGCCCTCTCATGAACCCTTCGAGGTCTGGACGCGTGTGCTCGGGATCGCGGCGAGGCCGCGCGAGGATGGTTGGTATTCGCTAGACTTACATGGTGGTAGCGTAATGCGCTACGCTTTTGTGACACCTGACTTTATAATGGGATCGGGAATGCGTGCTCCGCTTCCGGAAAAGAGATGGACCGAGATCAGCAGCCAGAACGTCTGGTCGGGGCTGACCCTTCAGGGTGAGCCGGCAAAACGCATTTTCGTTACCGTTGACGCGCAGGGCGGCCGTTCGACCTATAATGCCACGAGGGTGGTGCAATCCCGCGGAGCGCAACTCATCCAACGCAACTCTGGCCCGTTCGCCAAGGGGGCGGGTAAGACCAGCATCGTGATCGGTGGCGGGCTCGCTTACATCGAGCGCGGGGGATGGGTCTTTATAGATGATGCTGCATATGTGGCTCTGAGGCCAGTACATGGGGGCTATTTGGCCGACCGGCTATCCGGTCGGCTGAAACTAATGGACGATAATTCTCCTGTGGTGATCCAAGCGGCGTCGCGCTCCGCCTATCCTAACTTCAAGGCATTTCAGGATGCAGTAGTGGCGCGCAGGCTAGACGCGCGTGACGGCAGAGTCACATTTGAAGGCCTGAATGACGCGGGAGCTATCACCTTACCGGCCGATCCATCGGAGCCGATCACGAAGGACGGCGCGCCAATCGAAATCAATTCGGCTTTTGCATTCAAAAGCGCCTACGTCTCGGGGGACTGGAACCAAGGGACGATTCGAATTGGAGCAGATGGTGCGATTGAAGAAATAAAGTTCTAATATGATTTCTGTCTTACTGGCTCGGGACAGATTATCATTGAGATTTCATGGGTTTGTCATTCGCATTATTTTGCGAAGTCAGACATGGGACGCATTGCTTATAATTTTAACATCGAGGAACTGGGTTTTCGGGCGCGCACGAACTGACCCTGACCCACTGACAGCGGCGGTGAGATAGTTTCGGCATTCCTCAGGTCTGAACGCCGCGAAAGCGTCGTGAATGGCGCGGGTCAGGTCGTCGGCGGTTCGCGCTGCGGCGGTCCGGAGCAGGGCTTTCGCTTTGGCGGGGACCTGTTCGATGGGGTTAAAGTCCGGACTGTAGGGCGGGAGATAGAGCACCTGTGCGCCGACCGCCTCGATGGCTTCGCGCACCCCGGCGACCTTGTGGGCGTTCAGATTGTCGAGGATGACGGTGTCGCCGGGCTTCAGCACAGGAGCCAGGGTGTCGGTGACGTAGGCCCGGAAGCGCATGCCATTCGTCGCTCCGTCGAAGACGGTCCTGGCGATCAGGCCCGTGGCGCGCAGGGCGGCGGTGATTGTGGCGGTTTTGTAATGATGGGGTGGACGCCCTGGCATGCCCCCATACGGTGGCCCAGGTTCGAAGTTAGTGCATCGTCGGTCGGATGACGATGGCAGGGTGAGCGAGCGGCGCTGAGCTGCTCGGTTCCGTCGGCCAGATGACCTCCGGTGCAGGCGGGTGGTAGCCGAGCGACGAGTGCGGTCGGAGGGTGTTGTAGTGCCTTCGCCATTGCTCGATGACGACGCTGGCCTCCTTGAGTGTGTTTCGGCGTGCAACTTTGACCCCGTGAGGTGGGGGATCGGCGTCCAATTCTGACCCCCTAACCTCGTTCTCGCAGACTGCTCTCCGGTACGGCCGGAAGGG
>NZ_LMRC01000022.1:0-13084 GCF_001425565.1 Methylobacterium sp. Leaf466
CTCGGGCGAAACTGTCGGTTTCTTCAAGGTTCAGAGACCGATCGACAGGAAGTCGAACGGCTCCGTGATGCTATTGAATGCCGGGTTCCTATAGAATTAGATCTTCGTAATTACCGGAAAAATGGAACCGCATTCTGGAACCGGCTTCTCGTGTCGCCTGTGTTCGACGGCGACGGAGATTTAACATATTTTTTTGCGTCACAATTTGACGTGAGCTTGGAGAAAGATCGGCTTGTAAGTCTTCAGCGCGACCGCGATGCGCTCGAAGCGGAGGCCGCGAAGCGTTCGCAGGACTTGGTCCAGAGTGAGGAGCGTCTTCGATTTGCCCTCGAAGCTGGTCGTCTTGGCGCATGGACCGTCGACTTGGATGCGATGCGGTTGATAGCATCCGACAGGTTCAAGGAAAACATCGGCCGCTCGCCGAAAGACCCTTTGACCTATGACGATATGCTTGCCGCGGTTCACCCAGAGGACCGGGTTAGAAAGTTGGCCGCGAGGGATGCCGCGATTGCTGGGCATTCCGACTACGACATCGAGGTGCGGGTTGTGACGCCGCTGGGCCAGATCCGCTGGCTCCAATTGCGTGGACAGGCATCCTACCGGGCTGATGGCACCCCCTTGAGTATCGCTGGGATCAGCCTGGACATCACGGGCCGCAAGCGCGCCGAGGAACATCGCGACCTACTGGCGGGCGAACTGAACCATCGCATCCAGAACACCTTGGCGACCGTTCAATCCATCTCCCGTCAAACGCTGCGAAGTGCATCCTCTCTGGAGGATGCACAGGAAGCGATGGAGTCGCGTCTGATGTCCTTATCGGCCGCAACAACGATGCTGGCGCGTGGAGACGGCGATTGGGCAACCCTGACGGAAGTCATCCTTGGGGCCTTGCACCCGTTCGGTGTTGAACAAAGCAACCGTTTCAAGATCAGTGGTCCCATTTTACGCGTTGCGCCTCGTGTGGGACTGGCCTTCGCACTGGCGATCCATGAGCTTGCGACGAATTCGGTGAAATATGGATCTCTGTCGAAAGACGAGGGCCGTGTGATCGTGAGTTGGAATGCTGCAGAAGAGTTGGATCAGGCTCGTTTCTGGTTTCAGTGGCAGGAGGTCGGCGGCCCTCAGGTGTCTCCACCGACCCGCACAGGGTTCGGGTCGCGAATGATCGAGCGAGCACTGGCAGCCGAGATCGGCGGCGCGGCCGAGATCGAGTTTCGCCCACGGGGTGTGGTCTTCACCGCTGAGGCACCGCTGCCGGAGATCACCAAGGACTAGTAGCCACCGATCGACCTGCGGCGTCGGTGAAGCTGGTGCCCTTGCAGGCTCCGATCCAACTGCTACCTGTTCCCGCTTCGTTCTAATGTCGCGGCCGGCGCATGCGGTTCCCCAAGACACTCGCCGACTACCCCTACGTCCTCGTGCGTCTCCGGTGCGGGCTCTGCCCAGGCCGCCGAGGCCGCTACCGGCTGGCCCGGCTGGCCGAGCGGTTCGGCGCCGCGGCTGACCTCGACATGGTGCGCCGTGCCCTCGCCGCGCCCTGCCACCGCCTCGAGGACAAGGGGTCCGGCATGCGGCCGGGATGCCGCGTCGAGTACGGCGACCTGGACCGTCCTCCGCACCCGCCACCCGATCTGCCGGCAGATCGAGACGCCTGACCTCTTGCTATCAAGCCGTCAAGATTTGTAGAAGTCTCGACGTGACGGCGGCCCCATATCTTGCGCTCTTGACCGCCCGTTAAGATGACGTTGAGCATGGTAGGCGGCACTGAGTCGGGACTGCTTGCATGAAGACCATCACGATAGCGGCTCGGAAGGGGGGCGTCGGCAAGACGACGCTGGCGACGCACCTGAGCGTCATTGCGGCCGGCCCCAAGCGCCCAGTCCTGCTCTTCGACACCGACCCGCAGCGGTCCTTGAAGTGGTGGTGGGATCTTCGGGAGGGAGACACGCCGGCCCTCGTCGAGTGCGACGCCCGGGAACTCGCCAAGATCCTCCCGGCGGCCCGAAGCGAGGGTGTGGCCTTCGCCATCGTGGATACCCCTCCGCACGCCGAGAACTCCATTGCCGAGGCCATGCGGGTAGCGGACCTGGTGTTGGTCCCAACGCGACCGGGACCGTTCGATCTCGCCGCGGTCGCGACCACCCTCGATCTCGCCCATCGAGTCGGGAAGACGCCTCTCGCGGTCATCAACCACGCCCCTCCCCGCACGGGGCAGGGCGAGCCGGCCATTGTCGCCGAGGCCCGCGAGACCCTGGTGAGGATGGGCGCCACGGTGGCCGACTCGGTCATCTCGCAACGGGTGGCGATGTCCCACGCCGTTATCGGCGGGCAGACGGTGAACGAATACGAGCCCGACGGCCGAGCGGCCGGCGAGGTGTCGGCCTTGTGGGCTGAAATCCAGATCAAGCTGAGAGGGTGACGGATGGCCAAGGAACGGATGGCGCTGACAAGCCTTTCAGATCGTCTCGCGCGGAAGGTCGAGCCGGTCGAGCCTGTGAAGGTGCAGGCCCCGGCGGAACCCAAGGCCGGGAAGGCAGACGACCGCGTCCAGATCATCGTCAGGATGACGCCATCCGAGCGGAAGGCGCTTCGCCAGATCGCCCTCGATCACGACACAACGGCGCAAGCCCTCGCCGAGGAAGCCATTCGGGACGTACTGCGCCGGCACGGGCACTGAGACGGCAGGAGATCCAGGCTTCAAGCCGGCATGACGCGGAGCCGTCACAAAAGCGAAACGGCTAGGCGTCTTGATAGCAAGACGTTACGACGTCGAGATGGTGCCAGCATGGTGTGCACCTCTATTGGCCACGAGTAGCCGCCTCAACGTCAGCCGAGCGCAGATGAGCCAAGCCGCTGCGCCGGGACAGTATTCCATTTGCAAATTGCTTGAAATCACGCAAACGATACTGTCAGGGCCAAGTCGCGCCCCCGCCCTGAGCTATGATTTGCGTATTCCGCGACTCATGCGTTAACTGCGCGTGAGCCTGTGGCTCGGAAGCGAGTCGCCGGCACGATGGAGATCACCGCCGCGAGATAGACCCTGAAAAGCCAACAGCCCCGACCCGGCAAGGTCGAGGCTGCTGAAAACCTGAAGGCGCTGTGAGGCGCGACTGAACTCCCCTCACAAGCCATGCTCCCTCTCGGGAGTCAAGTCGGAACCGCAGTTCCGGCAACGGGTGAGCTTTGTCTGGACCCTGCCCGCGGCCCGAAAGGGTACGAGGACGATGTTTCACGCCGCCATGAAGGCCGCGATCGAGGACGCGCGGACGCTCGCGCAGATGGACGACCTCTCCCGCCAGGTCTGGCAGGGGCACGGATCGGGGGCTTTGGCCGACGAGGAGGCCCAGGCCCTCGCCGAACGCCTCCACGGGCGCCGTAGCGCGATCCGTGAAGGCATTGTGCCGGTCGGCATCCCGGCAGGTCGGGCGAGCCTGTTTCCATCTCGCCGACATGTGGCGAGCCCCGACAAGGCCGCCTCCCGCGACCGTCGCCGGTTGCTGGCCTGCTCTGGCCCGATGCCACCGGCTCTCGCCAGCCGCTTCACCGTTGGCCAGCTCGCCGTCCTGCGCATCGTCGCCAACGAGGTGACGGCGAAGGGCGTATGCGGGCTGTGCGTTGACGCCATCGCTGCTCGAGCCGGGGTCTGCCGTCGCCTGGCTCAAGCCGCCATCCGCCTCGCCGAGGGCGATGGCTTGCTGACCATCGAAGAGCGCCGGTACGAGGGGCGGAAGAACAGTCCCAACCTGGTCCGCGTCATCAGCCGCGAGTGGCAGGCGTGGATGCGGCGCGGCCAGCGCAAGCTCGGTGACGCCCGAGGCGCAACGGGACAGGCGCCCGTGGCCGGGGGGGTAGGGTGCAAAACGATTCACCCCACGGATATGAGGGTGTTAAGTTCGGGGAAAACCGAGCGAGAGAGTACCGGCGCGGAGCTGCCGGGACGGCAGGGTCGCCTTCAAGGGGTCGGCCTGCGAGAATCTGAGCGGGTGGCGGCACCGGGCGCTCGCCGGTGAGGGCGAGTGCGTTGCCTAGGGCCACCAATCGTCAGGCTTTGCTCAGGATCGGCGCGACGGTGGCGGGAGCACCATCGGCAACGGCTGGTGCCGCTCGGCGGCTCACAAGGCTCCTGCGTTCAGTTCGGCTTGCCGCCGCTCCCCAAGCGGGACAACGAACCCGTAAGTGGCCAAGATCGCCCGCTCTTCTTCCTATTCCGGCGATGGCAGGGTCGCGGCCTCGGCCGCCCTCAAGGCCGCCTGCATCCCGTATTTCTGGTGGATGCGTTCGGCGGCCTCGTCCACTGGGATTCGTGCGAGCTCGATTCGGTAACGAAGGCGTCGAAGTCGTCGCCCAGCCGCTTCCGCAGTACCAGGGCGGCCCGCCTGGCGGGTGTCTCGGCGATCACCAGGCACGGATCATCGCGCCGGCGCCATCCAGTCGATGTGCCCATTTGGACGCGGACCCAGTTGCTCGACTGACTCCAAGCCGGCCGCCGGGCGGAACTGCCCAACCTTGGCGTTGATGTATGCTCGGCTTTTTGTTCCCAATACGAACGAAAATGGGATTATTTATTCTTACGTGTCGTATTGATTTTGCAGGGGTTTGATCTTGAAGTGCCGTATTCCGGGTTATTAAAGGGGGCCTTTTTGTGGACCATCAGGCTGACAGGACAGGTTTACTACGATCGCCGTCCCACATCGTCTTTCCGAGGGCAGTGGCCACGGAAAGGTTTCGCTCGCCTGCGGCTCGATCAAAATCGAAACCATGAGTTTGGAAGCGCCTGCCTTTTCCAACCGCCGGAGGTGACTGCGGACAGGGGGGGGCGATCACGGCTCCGGTAGCGCTGCGCAAGTCCAGGAGGACGCTCCCTCACATCGGGTTCTTCTTCTGATGCGAGCGAAGCGATGCCGCCCGTGCTGGAGGTGATGACAGTCGAGACCATGGCGCCTCGCAACCGACCCGTTAGGCCGCCACCGCGGCCGGCACGTTCTCGTTTGCCGCCACATCCGGCGCGACCCGCTCGGCGGATGCTGGGGTGTTGGCCGTTACCCGACCTGGAGGCTTCACCTCGCCGGAAATGCACCGCGAGGGGTCCAAGGGGATCGGGTGTCCACGTTCCTGTCCAAGTGCGGTGTCGGAAACGATGCACACGAAACCGTCCAGATCGGCCACTTCTTGCGTGTTCGCGACATCCTGGAGGGTGCCGGCCCTGCGCTTTGCGTACCACGTCGATCGGCTGACTCCGGCGGCTTCCCACGGCTTGGTCGCGGTCAGGGACTGCTCACGGGGCGTGAGGTCCGGCTTCTTCCGGAGGCGCCGTGCCGCTTCGGCCGAGGCGTTCTTTGCCTTGCGCTCGGTCGCCCTGGCCTTCGCGTTCCGGCTCGCTGACGGGATACACCTGAGCCCCAAGTCGGCGGGCTCATCGTCCGTAACCTTGAGCAGCCTCGACAACTGGTCCGTGGTCAGGTGACGCCGCTTGCGCGCCGCGATCCTGGCCCATGCGGCGTGGATGAATTCCTCGCCCTTCTCCTCGAGGAGATCCGGAACCCAGTCGCGTGCCCAAGATACGGCGTACCGCCAGGAGCGCGCTCTGGGGATCATCTCGGGGATGGCCGCCAGGATGTAGCGTTCGGCGTGAGCGGTTCGACATGGCCCGCCGTAGCGCCCTTTCATGATCTTGTGGATGTCACTGAGGCGGAAGGATATTCCGGCACTGGCAGGTGCTTGCCTCGTAGGCGCTATCGCGGCGATCTGCAGGTTGTTCAAAGGATCCTCTTAGCGAATAAAGATTAGTGACCATGTGGGGCGAGCACACGACCCGCCTCGCCATCGTCAAGTAAGTTCCGGCTCAAGACCATGTGATCGAAAGTTCCAAGCCTCCGTGATGTGCCGTTGAATCTTACTAGCCAACCCATCCTGGTCCTCACCGGCTCCGTTTACGGTCATATGGACGTTGATTGTGTTGCCGCTGCCACTCCCACCACCTGGCCGGAAGCCTGAACCCAACCCGCTGGCGGTCGAGCGCCTCGGCGCCTGCCGCTGCCTGCCGGTCGGCCTGCCCCTGATGCGAGGGCATCTGCCCTGTTTCAACCGGCCCCCTGATACATCCCAAGGGTGTGCGCCGATTAAAATTCTTTTAGGGGTCGAACTTCTGAACGGCCTTTCCGACCCCGCGGCCCCCTTTCAATAAAAAAACTCGACGTTGCGTTTGCGTTGCACGACAATTCAAGCAAGCAACCGACAAATCTATGAACTTGCAGGATCTTACCACTTGCACCCACAAACAAAAACAGGTACCCGAAATGGAACCTGCTCTTGCTGATTAGTTCTTTTCATGCTGATCTTGCCGTGACCATCGAGGTCAGGGGGACGACATGCGCAACGTCGAGGGGATCGAAGGAGTCGAAGTGGAAGACCTAGCCAGGACGGTGGGGGAGTTCGCCGAGACCATGCTCGATCTGGGCAATCACGCCGCGCTCGCCGGCATGCGGGATGTCGAGATCACCGCTCGGGACGCGGCCGAGGGGCTCCTGGCCCTGCTCGACGTGCTGGCCCACCGCGAGCGCACCGTGCCGCTGCGGACCATCTGACGGGCTCGAGCGTTAAAGGTTGAGTGGCAGCTACCCGCTGCGCGACAAGGCGCCGTGCGGAGCGTTTCCATGTTCGATGACCCGCGACCCACCGTGCTGCCCGTGATTGCGTTCACGAACCTCGATGATATCGACGGCGGTAATACGGTTGTGCTGCGGTTCACGTCGCCGGATGGTCGGGAGGTTGCACTCCTTGTCCCAAAGCGGGCCATTTCCGAGCTTCGGCGGGCGATTGCCGATCAGGTGATGTGCGACCCTGCTACGGATCAATCTGCGGTGTAGCGCGGCCGGCTCGCTCCACGTCCTGCTCCTGCTCGCCCTCCTGGCCCACCACGATTGCGCCCCCTTGCAGGCCGCCTTCCCGATCCATGGCTTTCATGAAAGCGATGGCCATCGCGTCATCATTCGGGAGCGGGATGGCTGAGCGGAGACCGGCTTGGAGGGAGTGAGCCACGATCTTGGCGTCGTGAGAACTGACGTGATGCACAGCGTTACCGATCAAAGCGCCGCATCGAGCGGCCGTCACGTTCCGCGTTGTGGCGGTCGTTGTCCACCCGACGCGCCTGGTCGCGCTGGATGGCTTCAATCCGCCGAAGGGACTCTGCCTGCTGTCGCTGTGCCGAGGCTTGGTCCCGGATGGCGTTCTCCACGCGGATGGCGCTGAAGTCCTGAGCCTCCGCATCACGCGACCATGCGATCAGTGCGAGGGTGACGACGAGTGGCGCGAAGCGGATCATGGCGGGCCGGCGGACGAGGGGTGATGTGGGAGAAGGGGCGCTCCTGGCCTCTTGTTCCTGCAGCCGGGTACGCGGCCCCGCCGTATGCCGCGATGACGCGGCGGCGATCCAGGGGCGCAAGGCTGTCGAGCGCGTCGGCGGCCAGCACCAGGGCGGACTCGTCGTCTTCGGCCCTGGCCAGGAGTGAGACCAGGGAGGCCGCTCGCTGGCCGGCGATCAGGCGGGCGGCCGTCTTCATGGATCAGAGTCGGGCGCGGCGCTCGCCTGGATCGAGGCCGGGCGCCCAAGGGCCGTACTGTCTGTCGGGTGTCATGGTGTCATATCTATGGAATGATTTCCTGTCCGCTGGGGCATAGCCATGCGGATTTCAGCAATAACAGAAGAGAGCCATGGTTCTGCGCAGATTGGGCGTATTAAAACTCAAATTGATACGTGCGCCGTCAGCTACGGTTCTTCCAATGCCCCAGAAAATGTGCGTTTGACGCTCGTCAGATTGGTTTCAGAGGTCAAAAGTTGCACCTATTGTGCGTGTCTCGATTTCTGCAACAGGACTAGCGTTGCAGCGTCCGTCTGGCGGCAGAGCGAGCGGGCCTGCTCCAGTCGTTCCTGGAACACCTCTGACCCTTCGTGGGCCACGCGCTGCTCGTTGATGCTCTCCAGGTCCCGGCAGGCGTCGGAGAGCGCCGAAAAGCCGAGCATGCCAGTGGAGGCCAATAGCCTATGCGCCTCGAAACGAAGCTGCTCGCGGTCCTCGGCCGAGGCGCTGCTTCCGAGGAAGCTCCTGGCCAGCTCGTCGCGGAGAGTTTCCAACAGACCTACCAACCGCTCGGGGCTGACGAGCGCCGCGATCTCGTCGTAGCTCTGCTGGTCGAAGAGGCCGGAATAGCTCTCGGCTACGGCCACGTTGGACGGTGCCGTTCCAGCGCCCCAGGCCAGCCACTTATCAATCAGTTGGTAGAGTTCCGCCCGCTTGAACGGCTTGCCGATGTAGTCGTCCATACCGGCCGCGCGGAAGCTCTGGACTTGTTCCGCGAGCACATTGGCGGTCATGGCGATGATCGGCATCGTCGAGGCGGCCATGCCGAGGGCTCGGATGCGTCGCGTTGCAGTCATGCCGTCCATGCCGGCCATCTGTACGTCCATCAGCACGAGGTCGTAGCGGCCCTGCTCCACCGCCCGGATAGCATCCTCGCCGTCGGCGACCACATCGACAGTGTGGCCCCCGACCTCGAGGACGGATCGCGCCAGCTCCTGGTTGATCACGTTGTCTTCGACGAGGAGCAGATGGCCGGAGCGCCGCGTCGCCGGTGCGTCCGTGACGAGGGCGATCGTCCGCGCCACCACACCGCGGGGCAGTACCACCGAGAACCAGAACGTCGCGCCGACGCCGACCTCTGATAGGACGCCGATCTCGCCGCCCATCAGCTCGACGAGCTGCTTGGAGATGGCGAGACCGAGGCCAGTACCGCCGAAATTCCGTTCGATTGAGCCATCGACCTGCGAAAAGCGCTTGAACAGGCGGTCGTGCTTGTCTTTGCCGATGCCGATGCCGGTATCGGAGACGCTGAAGCGCAGGCGCTCGCCTGCTTCAGTTGCGCCGCCGTGCTGGATGCTCAGGGTGACGGAGCCGCGCTGGGTGAACTTGATCGCGTTGTTGAGGAGGTTGAGCAGCACCTGTTGCAGCCGCGCCTCGTCGCCCACCAGCCCCTTGGGCAAGGCCGGGTCGATCACCGCCCGGATCTCCAGACCCTTCTGATCCGCCGCGCCGCGGACGATCGAGAGGCTGTTGTAGATCAGGGCCCGCGGGTCGAAGGCCTGTCGATCGAGCTCGATGGCGCCGGCTTCGACCTTGGAGAAGTCGAGGATGTCGTTGACCACCGTGAGCAGGTGCGCGCTCGACGTGCGCACCAACTCAGCCTGACGCTGCAGGTCGGGCTGCAGCCGGCCCGAGCTGATCATCAAGTCGGTGAAGCCAATGATGGCGTTGAGCGGCGTGCGGATCTCGTGGCTCATGGAGGCCAGGAACTCGGTTTTGGCCGCGTTGGCGCGCTCGGCGGCGACCTTGGCATCGGCCAGGGCTTGGCCCTGCGCCCGGCGCTCCGAGATGTCGCGGAAAGTCGCAACGATGGTCGGCTCGTTCGATTGGGCGTCCGGAATGCGCCGGAACACGCCCTCGACCCAGATCCAACGCTGCCCCTTGTGCCGCGAGCGGTATTCGCACGTCGCCTCCGACCGACCCCCGATCAGGGAGCGCGTCGCCGTGTAGAGCGTCTCCAAATCGTCTGGGTGGACGTACTCGCTGAGCCGCATCGCGCTGAGTTCCTCGGGTGTGTAGCCGAGGAGGCGCTCGGACGCCGGCGAAATGTACGAGCGCCGGCCGTCGTCGTGGCCGAGCATGATCAGTTCGCTGGTGTTCTCGGCCAGCAGGCGGAAGCGGTGCTCACTTTCACGGATGCGCTGCTCGGCCTCCACGCGGGGCGTAATGTTCCGAACTGAGGCGACGCAGCCGACGGCTTGTTCGGTTGTGTCGCGAATGATCTGGTAGCCGACCTCGACCCAGACGTAAGTCCCGTCCTTGCGCTGGTAGCGTTGGCGCTTCAGCGCCTGGGTCCGCCGGCCGTCCGCGAGTTCCGCGAGCAGGGCGGCGACCCCGGGCTGATCGTCAGGATGGACCATGTCAATGGGCTTCGTCCCGATCAATTCCTCGGGCTCGTAGCCGAGGAGATCCTGGGAGGCGGGCGAGACGTAACGGCGAGTGCTGTCGAGATCGATCTGGACGATCATGTCGCTGGTGTGATCAGCCAGGAGTCGGTAGCGCGCCTCGCTGTCGATTACCGCCCGCTCCGTCTGGCGCAGGTCAGTGACATCCATGATGGTCCCAAACACGGCCGTCGTGGCGCCAGCTCCATCCTGTTCGCAAAGGCCCCGGCAGACGACATCGCGCAGGTTTCCGTCAGCGTTCACGATGCGGGCCGAGAATGAGAAGCTCTCGCCGGTCTTGATCGCGTCCGCGACGCAGTGCGCGACCTTGTCCTGGTCGTCCGGATGATAGGCCGCGATCGCCTTGTCGACGGGTGTCGGCCCCTCCTCGGGGTCGCGGCCATGGATCCGGAACACCTCGTCCGACCAGGAAACGGTTTGTCTGTGCAGGTCGATGCGCCAGTGGCCGATATGGGCGATCTGAGCGGCGAGGCTGAGCAGGCGGTTGGCGTCCTGCGCCTGGCTCTCGGCTTGGCGGGCGACGACCTCTTTCTCGGCCAGGGTCTCGTTGGCCAGCGCTAGGGCCGCCCGCTGCCAGCTACCGCGCTCCAAGCCCCGCATCACAGTGAGGAGGGCGGCCAGCAGCAGCACCGTCACGACGCCTCCAGCCACCTGAACACGCAGACGTTCTTCGGCGAGGGGTGCCATGACCTCGTCGAGCGACTTGCCGACATTGACGATAAGCGGCAGCGACCCAACGGGGCGGTAGCCGTAGATGCGGGTGACGCGATCGTAGGGGCTCGTCATCTGGAACGAGCCCACCGCTCCTTTCTGTAATTGCTCGAAGAGTTCGCTGGGCACGTCGAGGGTGGTGCTGGTGTTCAGCTCATACATGCCGGCAATTTGAGGCGATCGAGCCCGTAGGAACCCATCCTTGCCGATGAGAGCGATGCTTCCCTGCAGTCCGAGATCGAAGTCCTGGAACTGGCTGGCGAGATAATCGGGATCGATCGAGGCGACGATGACGCCCGCAAAGCGCCCGTCAGGATGGTTGAGACGCCGTGCCGTCGGGAGAACGTTGTCGCCAGTAACGCGTCCCTTCATGGTTTGGCCGATGTAGAGGCCGCGGTCGGGGCTCGCCGCGAGGGCCTTGAAGTACTCACGATCCCGGACGTTGACGCGGGCTATGCTAGGGGGCAGCGGCTTGCGCGAAGCGATGAGATCCCCATTCTCGTCGAACAGGGACATTTGGCGCATGACCTCTTTAAACGACGTCGATTGCTGCATCCATGAGTTGAAATCGAACCCTTTTGGATCGCGGTAGAAATCGTCTGTGATGAAGCGAATGACTTGGTCGATATCGGCAATCAGGCGCCCGACATGCTGCTCGACCCCAGTCGACAGATTGACGACGTCACGGGTCGCTTGTTCCTGAACGGACTGTTGGCGCAGGTGAAGATGGTACTGCAGCCCGGCCCAGATGATGGCGACTGTAAGCAGACCACCCACCAGCACGAAGATCTGTAGGGCATCCGCGGCTGGCCGTGGCTTCGGGAATGCGAGCCCGGGGCGCACCTGATGCGAGGAGATAGACATAGAGCGTTCCGAAACCGAGTCACCCGTTCCGGATCGGGCCCGATCCTCTCGGTCCTGCGGTTCGCGTGTTGCTCACGTTAGATCGGGGAAAGATTGGTAAAATTCAATCAATTTTGCCAATTTGTTCAACCACAGGTAGATTTTGCAAAAGTGGGACACGTCCGCTTTGGTCATCAGGTGTCCAAGAGCGGCTCAGTCACACTCCATGCAGCCTGCGCAACCCTTGCACTGACCGTTAGGGTATACCTTAGAGGACAGAGAAAATGGGAGGGATTTCGTGTCCACATGGGTTGTCTTGTCCATACGGACATGCTTTTATGTGGACATAGTATTTACGGACAGAAAGACGCCCCGATGCAGACCGTCCTCTACGCCCGCGTGTCGACCACCGATCAGACCGCCGCTCACCAGCGGACTCAGGCCGAGGCTGCCGGCTTCAAGATCGATCACGTCGTCACTGACGAGGGGGTGTCGGGCGTCGCCACCGTCCTCGCGGATCGTCCGCAGGGGCGCCGCCTGTTCGACATGCTGCGCCAGGGCGACGTGCTCGTGGTCCGCTGGGTGGACCGGCTCGGCCGCAACTACCAGGACGTGACCGAGACGATCCGGGAGTTCATGCGCCGGGGCGTCATCGTCCGCACCGTCATCAATGGGATGACCTTCGACGGCGCGACCACGGACCCTGTGCAGATGGCTGTGCGCGATGCGCTGATCGGCTTCATGGCCGCCACCGCCCAAGCCCAGGCCGAGGCCATCAAGGAAGCGCAGAAGGCCGGCATCGAGCACGCCAAGGGCCGGGAAGACGCCTACCTCGGCCGGAAGCCCTCCTACACGCGGGACCAGTTCGTGGAGGTCGTAGACCGCCTCAACAGCGGCGAGGCCGTCCAGGCTGTCGCCAAGGCCACGGGGATTTCGCGTGGCACCGTCTATCGCATCCGCGACAACCGGGCCGAGGCTGAAGCCGCCCTCGCCCGGTGGGCTGCCTACGGAAACGATGGGGGTGTACTAGGGCAAATACCGGTATGATTTGACCACGTAGTTAGTAGAAAAAGTTGACACGAAAGTGTGAAATCCCCCTCTCGCCTCTAGGAAAGTCATGGGATAGAAGGGCCGCGAGAACAAAAGAGATACACTTGACCGACCGCCGCGAGGAAGCTCGGATTGATGCCGAGATTGCACGTCCTGAGCCGGGTTCCGACCCGTTCGCTGGGGCTGTCCGTGCGACTCGGATGCCGATGTTGATCACCGACCCTGGCCAGCACGACAATCCGATCGTGTTTGTGAACGACGCCTTCCTCAAGCTGACGGGTTATGAACGAGAGGAAATCCTCGGGCGAAACTGTCGGTTTCTTCAAGGTTCAGAGACCGATCGACAGGAAGTCGAACGGCTCCGTGATGCTATTGAATGCCGGGTTCCTATAGAATTAGATCTTCGTAATTACCGGAAAATGGAACCGCATTCTGGAA